>CAJFNY010000072.1 GCA_904395865.1 uncultured Oscillospiraceae bacterium | reverse complement strand
CGGGCCCACCAGCACGATGAACTCCTGATCGGCAATGTCCAGGCTGAATTCCTGCACCGCCACGACGCCCTGCTCCGTGATCTGCAGGTTCGCCTTCGGCTCGTCCGAGACGTGCTCCTCCTTTTTCTTCTTCTTCCGGCCCTTCTTGCCCTCGTTCGTATTGGGATAGATCTTCTTGATGTTCTTCAGGGTGACACTTGCCATCGTTCTTCGGCTCTGACGGCCCCGCCTCCGCGCGGGCCCCCTCACGGCCAGCCGCTCCGGACTGCGCCGCTTTTACGGCAGGTCTCCACACTGCCGCACCGCAAGCCTGCGGTCGTTTCCTCCTTTTGGGACTCCGCTGCGCTAAGAATGAGGAGTAGCGCACCGGAGCCGGAATGATGGTCGGTCGGAATAACGGCCTCAGCGGAAGCTGCGATCCGCGCAACCTGTGATCCCATCATACCATCTCCCGCCCGGACGCACCATCCTCAGAACGGACGTCTTTCCCGGAAAGATGGCAGAAAACCAAAAGCGCGGCGCGCAGAATCCGGCGTTACGTGGAGGATTTTGTGCGGCTGCTGCGAATCTCCGAGGGGCTTTTGCACCAGAACGCAATGAAGCGCCCGCGACGGCAAGGCCGTCGCGGGCGCTGTTGCTTTTGGGGGGCTTACCACACCAGCGTGGCGAAGTAGTCGTCGGGGGTCTCGGCGCGGCGGATCAGGCGGACGGCGCCGTCGGGCTGGAGCAGCAGCTCGGCCGAGCGGAGCTTGCCGTTGTACTGGTAGCCCATGGCGAAGCCGTGGGCGCCGGTGTCGTGGATCACCAGCAGGTCGCCCATGTCGATCTTCGGCAGCATCCGGTCCACGGCGAACTTGTCGTTGTTCTCACACAGGGAGCCCACCACGTCGTAGCAGTGGTCGCAGGGGGCGTCCTCCTTGCCCATGACCGTGATGTGGTGGTACGCGCCGTAAATGGCCGGGCGCATCAGGTTGGCCGCGCAGGCGTCCACGCCGATGTACTCCTTGTAGATGTGCTTCTCGTGGATGGCGCGGGTGACGAGGCAGCCGTACGGCCCCAGCAGGAAGCGGCCCATCTCGGTGCACAGGGCTACATTCCCCATGCCGGCCGGCACGAGAATCTCCTCGTACGCCTGCCGGACGCCCTCGCCGATGACGGCGATGTCGTTGGCCGGCTGCTCCGGCCGGTAGGGGATGCCCACGCCGCCGGACAGGTTGATGAACGCGATCTCGCAGCCCGTTTCCCGCTGCAGCTCCACGGCCGTGCGGAACAGGATCCGCGCCAGGGCCGGGTAGTACCCGTTGGACAGCGTGTTGGACGCCAGGAACGCGTGGATGCCGAACCGCCGGGCGCCCAGGGCTTTGAGCCGCGTGAAGGCCTCGGTCAGCTGGGCGCGGGTCATGCCGTACTTGGCCTGGCCGGGGTTGTCCATGACCTGAAAGCCCTCCTCGCTCTCACCCAGCTCGAAGGTGCCGCCGGGATTGTACCGGCAGGAGATCGTCTCGGGGATGCGGCCCAGGGTGTGGAGCAGATAGTCCACGTGGGTCAGGTCGTCCAGGTTGATGACGGCTCCCAGCCGGTCTGCCAGCTGGAACTCCTCAGCCGGCGTGTCGTTGGACGAGAACATGATCTCGTGGCCGGCGAAGCCGCAGCGGTCGGACATCATCAGCTCCGTCAGGGACGAGCAGTCTACGCCGCAGCCCTCCTCCCGCAGGATCTTCAGCAGCTGGGGATTGGGTGTGGCCTTGACGGCGAAGTACTCCCGGAAGCCCGGGTTCCAGGCGAAGGCGTCGCGGATGCGGCGGGCGCAGGCCCGGATGCCCGCCTCGTCGTACAGGTGGAACGGGGTGGGGTAGGCGGCGGTGATTTCCCGGAGCTTTTCCAGGGTGACGAACGGGGTTTTCATGGGCGGGCCTCCTTTGGGAAGATGGGAACTCAGACGTTGAACAGGAAGTTGACGATGTCGCCGTCCTGCATGACGTACTCCTTGCCCTCCGAGCGCACCAGGCCCTTGGCCCGGGCGTTTGCCATGGTGCCGCAGGCGACCATGTCGTCGAAGGAGATGACCTCGGCGCGGATGAAGCCCCGCTCGAAGTCGGTGTGGATCTTGCCGGCGGCCTGGGGGGCCTTGGTGCCCTTGCGGATGGTCCAGGCGCGGCACTCGTCGGGGCCGGCCGTCAGGAAGGAGATCAGGCCCAGCAGCGTGTAGCTGCACTGGATCAGCCGGTCCAGGCCGGACTCGGCCAGGCCCAGCTCCTCCATGAACAGCCGCTTCTCCTCCGGATCGTCCAGCTCGGCAATGTCGGCCTCCAGCTTGGCGCAGATGGGCAGCACCTGGGAGCCTTCGGCCGCCGCCAGCCGCTCCACGGCCTGGAAGTGGACGCTTTCGGCCGGGTTGGAGACGGTGTTCTCGTCGAGGTTCGCGGCGTAGATGGTCTTTTTCAGCGTCAGCAGGTCGGACTGGGCGATGAGCGCCGCGTCGTCGTCGGAGCAGGGAAAGGTGCGGGCCAGCTTGCCCTCGTTCAGGTGGACCAGCAGCGCCTCCAGCACGTCGGCTTCCCGGGCGAACTTCTTGTCGCCGCCCTTCATGGCCTTTTTGGCTTTGTCGATGCGCCGCTCGACCATCTCGATGTCGGCCATGACCAGCTCCAGGTTGATGATCTCAATGTCCCGCAGCGGGTCAGTGGAGCCCTCCACGTGGGTGACGTTGGGGTCGTCGAAGCAGCGGACCACGTGGACAATGGCGTCGGTGGAGCGGATGTTGGAGAGGAACTGGTTGCCCAGGCCCTCACCCCTGGACGCGCCCTTGACGAGGCCGGCGATGTCGACGAACTCGATGACGGCCGGCGTGAATTTCTTCGGCTGGTACTGGTCGCGGAGCCACTCCAGGCGCTTGTCCGGCACCGTCACCATGCCCACGTTGGGCTCGATGGTGCAGAACGGGTAATTGGCCGCCTCGGCGCCGGCGTTGGTGATGGCGTTGAACAGCGTGGACTTGCCCACGTTTGGCAGCCCGACGATTCCCAGTTTCATAGAACACTGCATCTCCTTATCTGTGCCGGGCGCGCGGTCCGCCGCGCCCCGGTGTGCATTCGCGGTAACGATACCGGATCCGGTACCACAAGCCCGGCGTTCTCCTCCGAAGGCAGAGAACGGGACGCGCTTATTTTACCATGGAGACGCCGTTTCCTCAATAGGGAAGTTGCCGGAAAACTCCCGGATTTCCGGCGGCAGCGCCGGCAAAAGGCCGGATGGCATCGAAAAAATTTTTGGATTGGGTATTGACACGGTGTCAGAATGGTGGTACGCTATGGGTGCTGACACAGTGTCAGAATTGAAAACCGCGCAAAGGAGGATTCCCATGCTTGGCAATTTTTCATACTGCAACCCCACGAAGCTGTACTTCGGCGAGGATTCGCTGGAGGCGCTGCGGACGGAGCTGCCGAAGTACGGGGAGAACGTCGTCCTGATCTACGGCGGCGGCTCCATCAAGAAGAACGGGATCTACGACGCCGTGGTGCGCATCCTGCAGGAGAGCGGCAAGCGCGTGGCGGAGATCGCCGGCGTCATGCCGAACCCCACGGTGGATAAGCTGTACGAGGGCGTCGCCGTGGCCCGGGCGCACGGGGCGGACCTGCTGCTGGCCGTGGGCGGCGGCTCGGTCTGCGACTACGCCAAGGCCGTCTCCGTCTCCGTCCACTGCGACGAGGACCCGTGGGAGAAGTATTATATCCGCTTCGAGGAGCCGTCGTGCGAGACGCTGCCCGTGGGCTGCGTGCTGACCATGGTGGGCACCGGGTCGGAGATGAACGCCGGCGCCGTCATCACGAACCCCCACACCCACCAGAAGATCGGCCACGTGTTCGCCGACGAGAAGATCATGCCGAGGTTCGCCATCCTGAACCCCCGCTACACCATGACGCTGCCCCAGTACCAGATGGTGGCCGGCATCTACGACATCTTCAACCACATCTGCGAGCAGTACTTCTCCGGCGACGACGACAACACCAGCGACTACCTCAGCGAGGGCCTCATGCGCTCCGTCATCCACGCCAGCCGCATCGCCAGCCGCGACCCGCAGGACTACGAGGCCCGCAGCAACCTGATGTGGTCGGCCACATGGGCGCTGAACACGCTGCTGTCCCGGGGCAAGTCCACCGACTGGATGGTGCACATGCTGGGCCAGGCCGTGGGTGCCTACACCGACGCCACCCACGGTATGACGCTGGCCGCCGTCTCCCTGCCGTACTACCGGCACATCCTGCCGTACGGCGTGGCGAAATTCAAGCGCTTCGCCATCCAGGTGTGGGGCGTGGACCCGGCCGGAAAGGACGACGAGCAGGTGGCCCGGGAGGGCCTGGCGGCCATGGAGGCCTGGATGCGCGAGCTGGGGCTCGTGATGGACATCTCGAAGCTGGGCGCCACGGCGGACATGGTGGAGGGCATTGCCGACGCGACGATCCTCCTGCCCGGCGGCTACAAGACGCTGGACCGGGCAGAGGTTGTGGAAATTCTGAAGGAGAGTCTTTGATATGAGCAAGAACGTATTGATCGCCTACTTTTCCGCCAGCGGCGTCACGGCCCGGGTGGCCCGGGAGATGGCCGAGGCCGTGGGCGCCGACGTGTACGAGATCCGTCCGGCGCAGCCGTACACCGCGGCCGACCTGGACTGGACCGACAAGCAGAGCCGCAGCACCCTCGAGATGAAGGACCCGGCCAGCCGCCCGCCCCTGACCGAGCCGGTGCCGGACGTGTCCGGGTACGACGCCGTGTTCGTGGGCTTCCCCATCTGGTGGGGCGTGGAGCCCCGGGCCGTGGACACGTTCCTGGACGGCTGCGGCCTCCGCGGCGGGAAGGCGATCCCCTTCGCCACCTCCGGCGGCAGCGGCATCGGCGCGGCGGAGAAGCACCTGCGGGCCGTCTGCCCGGAGGCCGACTGGCAGCCCGGCCGGCTGGTGAACCGCGGCGGCGCGGCCTGGGCCAAGTCCGTCCTGGGAATGTGAGGCCGCCATGCCGAAGGGATCGGAAGCGCGGACCTGCGCCCGGAAGGCCGAGATCGTCGACGCCTGCGCGGCCCTGTATGAGACCGTAAGCTTCCGGGACATCACCCTCCGGGACATCGGCGCGCGGACGAGCTTCACCCGCACCTCCATCTACAATTACTTTCAGACGAAGGAGGAGATCTTCCTGGCCCTGCTCCAGCGGGAGTACGCGGCCTGGACGGCGGATCTGGAGGCGCTGCTCCGGCAGCCCGGTCCGATGACGGCTGCCGCCTTCGCCGAAGCCCTGGCCGGGACGCTGGGGAAGCGGCGGACCATGCTGAAGCTCATGTCCATGAACCTCTACGACCTGGAGGACAACAGCCGGCTGGAGAACCTGGTAGAGTTCAAGACGGTGTACGCCGGGACCACCGTGGCCATCACCCGCTGCCTGGAGCGGTTCTTCCCGTCCCTGGGGCCGGAGGGGAACGAGGCGTTCCTCTGCGCCTTCCTGCCGTTCCTGTTCGGCGTCTACCCGCACACGGAGCCTACGGAGAAGCAGCGGCGGGCCATGGAGCTGGCGCACGTGCCGTACGTCCGCCGGACCGTGGCGGAGATCACGCGGTCGCTGGTGGAAAAGCTCCTGCAGGGCGTCCCGCCGGCAGATGCCTGATGCAAAACCCCGCCCGCCTGCATTTGCAGGCGGGCGGCTGTGCGTGCTGGCAGAGACGATGACGCAATCCAGCGGCGGGTATGACCACCCCCTGTCATTCTGAGGCCCGGCACGGGCCGAAGAATCCGTACCCCAACGGGAGGAGGCGGATTCTTCGCTTCGCTCAGAATGACAAGGATGGTGTAAGATACCCGCCTGCGTTGACCACGGGCTGTCCACCAAACGCACGCAGTCAGTGCGGCCATTTGACTGCACGCCTTCTGCGGCAACTGCTATCGAATTCGAGTAGCTGTATGATGCGTGGTATACACCGGCAGCCACGCAAAAACCCGCCGAGGCGGTGACAGCCTGCGCCTATGCCGGCCCGCCTGTGCCGCACGGCCGCCTGCTCCCCGGTGAAAAGGGGCCCGCCGGAGGCATGACCAGCCGGAAGGCTCTGCCAGGCTTTCCGGCAAACCGTGCCGCCGAAGGATTTGCACAACCAAAAGGCTCCCTTTCCACAAGGGAGCCTCTTGGAGGTGCAGCGGAAGCTTGCGGCTTTCGTTCGCCGGAGGCTGGCATGCCCGCTCCCTGTCATTCTGAGGCCCGGTACGGGCCGAAGAATCCGTTTCTCCACAAGAGAAGCGGATTCTTCGCTGCGCTCAGAATGACAAGGGGGTAAGATACCCCACTGCGACAATCCCCCGAAAGGCTCCCTTTCCGCAAGGGAGCCTTTCGGGGTTTCGGCGGAAACTGGCAGCTGCGCCGGGGGCTTGACAAAGGAAATGAAAGAGACTACAATGACTGTAAGTTAGTATCAGAACTTAAAGTTACTTTCAGTTTGGCCGGTGCGCCGGAGGAGGGATCGTATGCTCTACACCGTCAGCGAGATGGCGCGGCTGCTGGGCGTGGCGGCGTCCACGCTCCGATATTACGACCAGGAGGGGCTGCTGCCGTTCGTGGCCCGCTCCCAGGGTGGCATCCGCATGTTCACCGACGAGGATTACGCGCCCCTGATGGTCATCGGCTGCCTGAAGAAGTCCGGCCTCTCCATCAAGGAGATCCGCGCCTTCATCGCCCTGGCCGGGGAAGGGGACGCCTCTCTGGCCCAGCGGCTGGAACTGTTCCGCCGCCGGCGGGACGCCGTGGCCCGGCAGATCGCCGAGCTGCAGGAGACGCTGGCCCTGCTGGACTACAAGTGCTGGTACTACGAGGCCGCCTGCCGCGCCGGGACGGAGGACGCCGTCCGCCATGCGCCGTGCAGCGCCGTGCCGGATCGATGCCGCGCCGCGGCGGAGCAGCTCCGCCGTGCCGAGGCCCAAACCCCACGCAAGGATCCAACGAGGTGAGACCCATATGATTACCCTTTCGTATTACAACGCCGTGTCCCTGCCCGACGTGACGTGCTACTTCCAGCTGGCGTACCTGAACGCCCATTCGGAGCAGCCGGTGGCCCCGGGGGACAAGGTCCTGTTCCTGATGCTCCGCCGGGAGAAGCCCGAGGGCCAGGTGACGCCGGAGGACATCTACCCGGTGGCCACCCGCGGCGTCGTGGAGCGCATCGAGGGCGAGTGGGCCCTGGTGCGCACCACCAGCCGCGTGAACCTGGACTCGGTCCAGGCCGACGGCAAGCACTTCCACGCCGAGCTGCGCACCCGGCCGGAGCTCAACGACCTGGACGCTCAGGAGCAGCAGGAGCGGTTCCAGAAGATGCGCACCGCCATGCTGGAGGCCTTGGAGGGCACCCAGTGGCTGCTGGGCGCCCGGGACTCCATCCTCCGCTGGCGCAACCTCAACGAGCTGATCACGTTCACGTCGCCCATGCTCCAGATCTCCGCCGAGGAGAAGTACGCCCTGCTGGCCGAGGACTCGGTGGCCCGGCGGACGGAGCGGATGGAGAAGGCGTTCTACGAGTCCCTGGCTCTGTACCAGGTCAACAGCGAGGCCAAGAGCGCCCAGGAGCAGTCCAATGAGCAGCGGTACCGGGAGCAGGCCATCCGCCGCCAGATGGGCTTCCTGCAGCAGGAGCTGGACAAGCTCCATCCGGAGAACGTCACCGACGTCCAGAAGTTCGAGGAGAAGATCCGCGAGTCCGGCATGAACGACGAGGCCCGGGCCGAGGCCGAGAAGGTCCTCAACCGCATGAAGCAGGAGGGCCAGGAGAGCCACGAGTACGGCATGCTGTACGACTACCTGGACTTCGTCACGGGCCTGTCCTGGAAGAAGGAGCCGCCGGCGGCCATTGACCTGGACGCCGCCCGGGCCGTGCTGGACGAGGACCACTTCGGCCTGAAAAAGACGAAGGGCCGCATCCTGCAGCAGATCGCCGTCATGGCCCTGAGCCGGAAGCAGTCCGGCTCCATCCTGCTGTTCGTCGGCGCGCCGGGCACCGGCAAGACGAGCATCGGCCAGAGCATCGCCCGGGCCCTGGGGCGGAAGTACGTCCGCGTCAGCCTGGGCGGCGTCCGGGACGAGGCCGAGATCCGCGGCCACCGGCGCACGTACATCGGTGCCATGCCCGGCCGCATCCTCTCGGGCATCCGGCGCAGCGGCGTCTCCAACCCGGTCGTCGTCCTGGATGAGGTGGACAAGCTCGTCCGGGACTACGGCGGCGATCCGGCCAGCGCCCTGCTGGAGGTACTGGACCCGGAGCAGAACGCCACCTTTACCGACCACTACCTGAACGTCCCGTACGACCTGTCCGACGTGCTCTTCGTCTGCACCGCCAACTCCACCGACACCATCCCCGAGCCGCTGCTCAACCGCATGGAGGTCATCTCCTTCCCGGGCTACTCAGCCGTGGAGAAGTTTCAGATCGCCCGGCGGCACCTGCTGCCCCGTGCCCTGGAGAAGGCCGGCCTGACGGCGGAGCAGCTGACCGTCTCCGACGAGGCCCTCCGGGCCGTCATCTCCGACTACACCATGGAGGCCGGCGTCCGCGGCCTGAAGAACCGGCTGGACACCCTCTGCCGCGCCGCGGCCGTGCAGATCGTCGGCGGGACGCCGTCGGTGGCCGTGGAGCCGGGGGACCTGCGGGATCTGCTGGAGGCCGCGCCCATTCGCCACGACCGGATCCTGGAGGACCGGGCCCCCGGCGTCGTCACGGGCCTGGCCTGGACCCAGGCCGGCGGCGACATCCTGTTCATCGAGACGATGCTCACCAAGGGCAGCGGCAAGGTGACGATCACCGGCCAGCTGGGCGACGTGATGAAGGAGTCGGCGCAGATCGCCGTCAGCCTCGTCAAGTCCCTGTTCCCGGACAGCGCCGAGCAGTTCGCTCAGAACGACCTGCACCTGCACGTGCCGGCCGGGGCCGTGCCCAAGGACGGCCCGTCCGCCGGCATCACGCTGACGACGGCCCTGGCCTCGCTGGTGACGGGCCGGGCCGTGAGCCCCGAGGTGGCCATGACGGGCGAGGTGTCCCTGCGGGGGACGGTGATGCCCATCGGCGGCCTGCCGGAGAAACTGATGGCGGCCCAGCGGGCCGGCGTCAGGCGGGTGTTCATCCCCGAGGAGAACGTGGACGACCTGCGGGATGTGGCCCAGGAGGTCCGGGACGCTCTGGAGATCATCCCGGTCCACACGGTGCGCGACGTGCTGACCCGCGTCGGAATCCTCCAGCCCCCGGCCGCCGCGGCGTGATTGGCGTGAGTCCCAAAGGCGGGCAGCGGAGTGCTTGCGTTCCGCTGCCCACCCATTGACAACCGCGCCGCCAGCCTGTATAATGATTCTCAAATCCTGTGCCTGAAAGGAACGGTACCCGGTATGGACGAAGCGGACAGTAGCGACGCGGACCGAACCGAATACGGAAGTACAGAGAGCATGGTCTGCCGCCGGCCGGGCGGGAGGCTGTGCTCTTTTGCGCGCTTCCGGGCACGGGACCCATTCGTTTCCAACGAGTAAAGGAGAGAGCATCAACTTGGACAGTATCCCCCAACAACTGCTGCTGCAGGTCATCCTGATCGCCCTGAACGCCTTCTTTGCCATGACGGAGATCGCGGTCATTTCCCTGAGCCAGACGAAGCTCCGCAAGCTGGCCGAGGAGGGGGACCGGAAGGCGCCGAAGCTCCTGAAGCTGGTGGAGCAGCCCAACAACTTCCTGTCGACGATCCAGATCGGCATCACCCTGGCCGGCTTCCTGGGCAGCGCCTTTGCCGCTGACAACTTCTCGG
Organism: uncultured Oscillospiraceae bacterium; assembly: GCA_904395865.1. Classification (GTDB taxonomy): domain Bacteria; phylum Bacillota; class Clostridia; order Oscillospirales; family Oscillospiraceae; genus Avoscillospira_A. Next base: position 2,746 of record CAJFNY010000072.1, on the reverse strand, counting down.
AGCTGCTGGTCACGTGGGTGTACGACGACCTGGGCTTCCACGCCCTGCCCGTGCGGGTGCTGGATACGCTGTCGGTCATCGTCATCACGCTGATCCTGTCGTACTTCACGCTGGTGCTGGGCGAGCTGACGCCGAAGCGCATCGCCATGCAGAAGCCGCTGCAGGTGGCGAAGTTCTCCTGCGGCGTCGTCTCGGCTCTGGCGGTCGTCATGCGGCCGGTGATCTGGCTTCTTTCGGTGTCCACCAGCGGCATGCTGCGCCTGCTGGGGATGAAGGTGGAGCCTGAGGAGGAGACCGTCACCGAGGAGGAGATCCGTATGATGGTCGACCTGGGCGAGGCCCGCGGCGCCATCGACAGCGAGGAGAAGGAGTGGATCGAGAACGTCTTTGACTTCGGCGACGCCATGGCCCGGGACGTGATGACCCACGTCTCCGACGTGGAGGCCCTGCCGGCGGACGCCTCGGACGAAACCGTGGAGCAGACCATCCGGGAGACCGGACTCTCCCGCTACCCGGTGTACGACGGCGACGTCCACAACATCGTCGGCATCCTCAACGCCCGGACGTACCTGATGGACCGGATGAACGACGCGCCGAAGCCCCTGCGGGAGCTGCTGCGGCCGGCGTACTTCGTGCCGGACACGCTGCGGGCAGCGGCGCTGATGCGGGATATGCAGTCGAAGAAGATCCACATCGCCATCGTCGTGGACGAGTACGGCGACACGGCCGGCCTCATCACCATGGAGGACCTGCTGGAGGAGATCGTCGGCAAGATCTACGACGAGTATGACCCCTCAGAGCCGGCGGAGATCGAGGCGCTGGAGCCGGGCCTGTGGCGCGTCAGCGGCAGCGCCGACATTGAGGACGTGGCCGAGGCCCTGGACGTGGAGCTGCCCGAGGACCTGGACTTCGACACCCTGGGCGGTCTGGTGTTCAGCCAGCTGCACACGATCCCCAAGGACGGCGCCGTGCTGGACGTGGAGGTCTACGGCCTGCACATCCACGTGGAGCGCATCGAGGAGCGCCGCATCGTGGCGGCGACGGTGCGCAAGTGTGCCCCGGAGGGGCCGCAGGAGCCTACATAAGCCGCCGCGGCGGGCTCGCCGCGGAAAATCCATACATCGACAGGAGTTGTCCCATGAACATTACGAATCCGCAAACCGACATTTCCCGCATCCTGTTCACCGAGAAGCAGATTGCCGCCCGGGTGGAGGCCCTGGGCATGGAACTGACCGAGGAATACCGGGACAAGAAGCCCGTGATGGTCTGCGTCCTCAAGGGCGCGTCGTTCTTCTACATCGACCTGTGCCGCCAGATGCAGTGCCACATCGACATGGACTTCATCTCCGTCTCCAGCTACGGCGCCGCGTCCAAGTCCTCCGGCGTCGTCCGGCTCATCAAAGACCTGGACACCGACATCACCGGCCGCCACGTGGTGCTGGTGGAGGACATCATCGACTCGGGCCTGACGCTGACGTACCTGCGGGAGTTCTTCGGCGCCCGGAAGCCGGCCTCCATCCGTACCGTCAGCTTCCTGGACAAGACGGCCCGCCACGCCGGCGAGCTCAAGACCGACTACTGCGGCTTTGAGATCCCCGACGAGTTCGTCGTGGGCTACGGCCTGGACTACGCCAACTACTACCGCAACCTGCCGTACATCGGCGTCCTGAAGCCGTCGTGCTACGAGTGACCCATCTGACACCGGCAGCCCGCAGAGAGAATCTCTGCGGGCTGCCGCGTTTTGATGACGCTTGCCCTGACGGGCGGACTGTGATAGACTGGAAAAAAGCCCGTCCGTGCCGGCCGTATGCCGCGGCAGAGCTTCCGCGGGAGCCGGCGGACGGAGCCAAGCTGGGAAACCGCCGCGCCAGCCGGCGCGGCGGACAGAGAGAGTGAGAAGCGATGACAACGTCCGAAGCGCGCCTGCTGGAGCGGCTTTACAACCGCTACGTGGTGAAGCTGGCCAGCGAGGCGTACCGCCGCCTGGGCAACCTGGAGCTGGCCCGGGACATGGCACAGGAGGTGTTCCTGGCGGCCTGCGGCAACGCGGAGGCGCTGTGCGCCGCGCCGAATCAGGCGCCGACCTGGCTGTTCCGGACCCTGCAGACGCTGCTGGAGGATGAGCGGCGCCGGCGCCGGCTGCTGCCGAGCATGCCGCTGGAGGAGCTGCCGGAGGAGGCGCAGCCCACCGACGGCGGCGGCCTCGACCAGGACCTGCGCGCCGTGCTGCCGGCGGACCTTCGCCCGGCGGACCGGGAGATCCTGCTGCTGCGCCTGGAGGACCGGCTGCTGTTCCGCACCATCTCCCGCCTGCTGGCCGTGAACCAGGAGGCCTGCCGCCAGCGCTTCAGCCGCGCCGCCAACCGCTGCCGGAAGCTGTATCTGGAGGAGCTGGTCGACTGCGGAAGCTGAGCGGCAGCCGCAGCGTACGAAAATGCCGCCTGCGAGCACGTTTCGAAGCGCATCCGCCGTACAGTACCCGCAAGGCGCCGCCCCTGCCACGCGGGTTTGGAGCAAAGCGGACTTTGCAATGAAATGAAAAAGCTCGTCGCAAGCGATCTGTCGCTTGCGACGAGCTGGAAGGGACGGTTAAAATCGATAGTTTCCAGGGAAAAACAAAACCGCCGCGAAGCGGCGGCCCCAAACCGCAACCCAGCATAGCGGTTGCGGTTTGGAAAGGAGGAGCAGCGGCGTGAGCGCGCTCTGACTTATAAAATAAGTCGGAGCAAGCGATACAAAGCTTGCT
>CAJFNY010000071.1 GCA_904395865.1 uncultured Oscillospiraceae bacterium | reverse complement strand
GATTGAACGCGAAAGGGGACCCTGACGGTCCCCTTTCACACTTTCCCTCCCTCCGAATCCTTCGGCCGGAGCGGTTTTTCGACAGTCTGCGTGGGGATGGCCGCTGGCCATCCCCACTGAACTTTGTACTTGCAGAAAACCGGAAAAAACCTGCTGCGGACTGTCGTTCAACCGGAAAGCTTCCTGTCGATGGTTTTTACCAGCGACTCTTCGCCGAAACCGCCGGCCTTCGTAACCAGATTGCCCTGGAAGGCAAGCCTGCGGTCCGACCGGGCCAGGACAACACCCGGGCAGACCTCTGCCAGAGGAATCAGACTGTTGCCCCCCAGCGCCCGGACGATCCCCAGAAGGGTGTCTCCGCCGAAAACGATCAGCGTGCCAGGCGTTCCATCGGGGACAATCTGTGCCGTCAGGCGTCCAAAGCCGGCGGCGATCCGCGCGGGGACCTCGTCCCGGGAGATCCCGGCGGCCTCAGCAACCTGCTCGGTGGTGACGAGCTGTTCCTGGCCGCCGCCGCCCCGCAGCATCACACGTTCGCCGGCTGCCAGCAGCCGGATGATTTCCGGCAGAGATTCCACCGGCTCCAGCCCGAGCAGCTGCTCCGCAGAGAGGGAAAAGCCGTGATAGCCGCAATGCGTTTGAGCGTAGTCTGCCTGCTGAAGCGATATGGGATGCAGGCTGCCGCAGATCAGCAGCGTTCCGCCCCGATGGACCACAGCTGGCATGGGGCTCTTTTTCAGGTCCAGCAGCGCGGGCAGCTGCTCGGCAAAGCCGGCGCAGCCGGCCAGAAGATCATTTTCGCCGGCCCGGCTCAGATCCTCACCGACCTGCCGGAGATCGGAGTCGCTGCTGCTGTCCAGAACCAGGATGCGCTTCTCACCGGAAGAGTCCGCCTCATACCGCTGACGGCACAGGACCGGCACGCTGCTCTGCGCTCCGATGATTTCTGAGACCCTGCTTGACCGCACCGGATTGAACGGATCGGTAGCAAAGCTGGTCTCCGCCAGTGGAATGCCGTGAACGTACTGTATCCCGGCCTCGGTGGTCCTTCCGGCCTTCGGAAAGGCCGGAAGGAACACCAGCTGTTTGGCCGGCCAGTTGTCCAGGACGGCGGTCAGCTCTGCACCGATGTTGCCGCGCAGCGTGGAGTCGACCTTCTTGTAGAGGGAGCGCACTCCTTCCCGGCGTGCCTGCCGCGTCAGCGCGGAAATGCGATTATATGCGTGCTCTGCCGACAAGTGCCGGCTCTCTGTGTCCAGGACCAGCACCTGTGCGTCGGTGTCCGACGGGAACGAATCCTCCCGGTCGGCAATCTGAACCACGGTGCTGACGCCCTGCTTGGCGAAATGCACGCCGGTGTCCAGACTGCCGGTGAAGTCGTCCGCCAGAATCAGCAATGGTGCATCCTTCATATGACAAATCCGCCTTTGTCAGGGAATCAGCACCATCTTGCCGGGAGCGCCTTCATGAATCGCGTCGAATGCCTTCTGATAATCCCGCAGAGGATAAACACCGCTGATGGCAGCGCCGATATTGAACTTGCCGGAGTTGATCAGCTCTGCGCACTGCTCCCACGTCTTGTACATCAGACGGCCGGTGACACCAACGACGGTGGCCTCCTTGTAGATGATGTCCTCGGTGGGGTCGATTTCCATGGTGCCGTTGGGCAGGCCGACCATGACGATACGGCCGCCCTTGTGGATCAGCGAGAACGCCGTCTTGATGGCGCCCAGGTTGCCCGTATAATCGATGACGATGTCGGCGCCGTAGCCGGTCAGCTTCATGACCTCGGCGACCACGTCCGTCTCCTTGCCGTTGATGATGGCGTCGGCGCCCATATCCTTGGCCGCCTCCAGCTTCCGCTGTACCACGTCAATGGCGATGACCTGCTTGGCATCCCACGCCTTGGCTGCGCCAACGGCCATCATGCCGATGGGGCCGCAGCCGTAGATGACGACCGTCTTGCCGGCCACTTGGGCGGCATCCACGCCGTGGACGGCAACGCCCATGGGCTCGAGCACCGCGCCGTGCTCGTAGGAGAAGTCCTTCGGCAGCTTGTAGGCACAGTCCACCGGGAAGCTGATGTATTCGGCGAAGGAGCCGGGCACGTGCACACCGATGATTTTCATGTTTTCGCAGATGTGACGGTTGTCCGTTTCGCACATGTGACAATGATTGCAGGGAATGTGGGTCTCACCGGCCACCACGTCGCCGACCTGGACTTCGGTGACGGCATCGCCGATCTTCACCACATCTCCGGAGAACTCGTGGCCAAAGACCATGGGGGTCGGTACGCGCTTCTGCGCATACTCGGTCCAGGCCAGAATGTGCTGATCGGTGCCGCAGATGGCGGTGGCGCGGACCTTCACCAGAATATCACGGGGGCCAACCTCCGGGATCGGCAAATCTTCACGGATAACGGCGCCGGGCTCCGGAGCCGGCTTGACAATTCCATACATCGTGTCTTTCATGGTTCGTTTCTCCTTTCAGCTTTGCGCTTTGCGATTGGCGGCCATGGTCATGGCGATTTCCATGGCGTCGACCAGACTCTCCTCGTTGGCGCGGCCCTCACCGGCTTTGCCGAAGGCAGTGCCGTGGTCCACGGAGCTGCGGATGATCGGCAGGCCGATCGTGCAGTTGACGCCGCTCATGGAGGTGTATTTGTTGGTGGTCAGGTCCAGCTTGAAGCCGGCCAGCTTCAGCGGAATATGGCCCTGGTCGTGGTACATGGCGACCACGATGTCGTACTGGCCGGCCTGAGCCTTGACGAAGACCGTGTCCGGCGGCACGGGACCATCCACACGGATGCCCTCTTCCTGTGCCTGCTGAATGGCGGGAATGATGGCCTTGGCTTCCTCATCGCCGAAAAGTCCGTTCTCCGAGCAGTGTGCGTTGAAGCCGGCAACGCCGATCTTCGCTTCGGGCATGCCGAGCAGATCCATGGCCTGCTTGGCCAGACGGATGACGGTGTAGACACGCTCTTTGGTGATGCGGTCGCAGGCCTCCCGCATGGAAACGTGGGTCGTCACGTGGATGACCCGCAGATTGCCGCCGATCAGAAGCATGGCGTAATCCTTCGTGCCGGTCAGTTCAGCCAGGATCTCCGTATGGCCGGAGTAGTGATAGCCGGCCAGATTGATGGACTCCTTGTTGATGGGACCGGTGACGATGGCGTCGGTCTTTCCTGCCATGGCCAGCTCAGTTCCCAGACGCACGTAGTTGAATGCCGCCTTGCCGGCCAGAGCGCTGACCTTTTTGTATTCCCAGCTGTTGGGAGGGAGATAGCCCATATCGATCAGCGGGATCTGATTGGGGGAATACACTGCCTGGGAGGGGTCCTCAATTTTTTGCAGCGTGCAGTTCCGGCCGGTAAACCGGATCGCATCCTGCATGGCCTCGTAGTCGCCGATGACCACCGGTACGCACTTGCCGGTCCAGTCGTGGTCGCACAGGGCTTTTACTGCAATTTCCGCGCCAATACCGGCGGGATCTCCCATTGAAATACCGAGAACAGGCAACATATTCGGTATCCTTCCTTTCTGTCCTGTTTGTTGTGATTTGGAAAACGTCTGTGATTCCGCGCCTGAATTTACTTGGCTGCCTGTGCAGCACGGCTGCGGAGCGCATCGATGGCCACCGCCAGCAGCACCACGCCGCCGGTTACGACCTTTTCCCAGTACTGGGAGATGTTCAGGATGACGATGGCGTTGGAGAGCTGGGTAATCAGCAGCGCGCCGATCACCGTACCCAGCATGCTGCCGGAGCCGCCGGTCATGGAAGTGCCGCCCACAACTGCGGCGGTGATGGAGTTCATGCGCCAGGTCTCACCGATGTTAGGCTGGCCGGAGCTGTAGCGGCAGGCCATCAGAATGCCGCCGATGGCAGCCAGAGCGGCAGAGATCGAAAAGACCATGCAGGTGTTCCGGTCCACCTTGATGCCGACCAGGCGGGCCGCGTTTGCGTTGCCGCCGATGGCGTAGATCTCACGGCCGAACGGCGTGTATTTCATCACGTACGCCATGATCAGGGCAAAGCCGATGAAGATCAGCGTCGGTACAGGCACCGGGCCGAGCATGCCGGCGCCCAGCTGGAGCACGGGCCCTTCCAGGCCGGTGACGGTGACGCCCTGCGTGATGACGAGCACTGCGCCGGTGCTGATTTCACTGATGCCCAGGGTGACGATGAACGGAGAGAGCTTCAGCTTCGTAATCAGCATGCCGCTGCACAGGCCGATGACCATGCAGATGATCAGGGACAGGATGATGGCGATGGGGGCGGGCAGGCCGCCGCTGGTGGCGAAGATGGCGAACAGGATATTGGCCAGACATGCAGTGGTGCCGACCGAGAGATCGGTGCCGATGGTGATAAGCACCAGAGTCTGGGCCAGGGCGGCCATGCCCACGAAGGACATCTGCCGGACAATGACGCCGATGTTGTAAGCCGTCAGGAAGTTCTCAGAGACAATGCTCAGCACTGCGCCCAGGAGGATGATGAACAGCAGAATGAACAGGGATGTATTGTTGCTGCCCTTGAATCGCCCTGCAAGCTTCGATTGCGACTCCTTTTTCTTCATAGTTTCCATATTTTCACTGATACGGGCCGCGAGCCGTATCGCTCCTTTCACCAAGAATGATGTGGATTCTGCACGGAAGATGCGGCTACGCCAGAGCCAGCTCGAGAATCTTGCCGGGCGTCATGCCCTCGGCATCCACGATCCCTTTCAGCTTTCCTTCGTGCATGATCATAATTCGGTTACAGAGGCTGATGAGCTCCTCCATCTCTGAGGACACCACGAGGGCGCTCTTTCCCTCGGAAGCCAGCCGACGGATCAGACTGTGGATTTCGGCCTTGGCCAGCACGTCGATGCCGCGGGTGGGCTCGTCGAGAATCAGCAGCCGGGAATTGACCGCCAGCCAGCGGGCCAGAACCACCTTCTGCTGATTGCCGCCGGACAGCTGGCCGATTTTCTGCTCCATGGAAGAACACTTGACCTTCAGCTTGTCGATGTACGTAGTGGCAACTTCCCGCTCTTTCGTCCGGCTGATGGTTGGGAAGCGGAAGTAATGCCGGATATCCGCAATGCTGATGTTCTCCCGGATGGGCAGGATGGGAAGAATTGCCTGAGCACGACGCTCTTCTGGAAGGTAGCCCAGGCCCATCTGGATGGCATCGCTGGGGCCTTTGGGATGCACCGTTTTGCCGAAGAGCTTGATCTCACCCGACTGGGCTTTCCGGTCGCCGAAAATGGTGCTGACCAGCTCCGTACGGCCTGCGCCGACCAGACCGGCGATGCCGAAGATTTCGCCTTCCCGCATGGAGAAGCTGATGTTTTCGAATTCCCGCTTGCGGGTCAGACCATTGACCTCCAGGACCACTGGTGCGTCATCCGATACGTAGTGCGGTACGCGCTCGTATGCCACTTCACGGCCGACCATACCGCGGATCAGCCGCTGCAGCGAGAAGTCGCTCCGCTCGATGACCTCAATCCGCGATCCATCGCGCATGACGGTGGCCCGGTCAGAAATCCGCATCACCTCATCCATATGGTGGGAGACGAACACGATGGACTTGCCTTCTGCACGGAAGCCCTCCAGCATCTCCAGCAGCCGGTCGCCTTCCTTCAGTGTCAGGCAGGCCGTGGGTTCATCGAAGATCAGCACCTCTGCGCCGAAGGCCACGGCGCGGGCGATCTGCACCAGCTGCTGATTGGCGACGCTCATGTGTCGCACCGTCTGATGGACGTCCATGGACACACCCAGCTGCGCGAGCGCTTCCTTTGCACCCTCGTAGATGTTTTTCCAGTCCATGCAGGGAATCGGGGATTTTTTCATCTTCCGGACGCCCATGAAAATGTTTTCCGCAACGGAGAGGTCAGGGATCAGATTCAACTCCTGCGGCACGATGGCAATGCCCTTTTCCAGGGCGCGCTTTGGCGTATCCAGAACTGTTTTTTCGCCGTTAATGTAGATTTCACCGCCGTTCGGCTGATACAGGCCGATCATCACGTTGATCAGCGTGCTCTTGCCGGCGCCGTTTTCGCCGACCAGGGAGTGAATTTCGCCCGGCATCAGCTGGAAATCCACGGACTTGAGCGCGTGGACACCCGGAAAACGTTTGTCAATGCTTTTCAGTTCCAACCTAGGCTGAGCCACACACAAGCACCATCCTTTCTCAGCAGAAATCCGGCGGCGGTCTTACCGCCGCCGGACCCTGTCACTATTGTGTCATCGTTATTGGTTCCAGTATTCCAGATCTGCAAACTCTTCCAGGTAGTTGTCGGTGAAGGTGTCCAGATTCTCGGCAGTCGCTGCACGGTACGGCATTTCGATGTCCTGATAGGGAATACCGTCGGTCAGGTATGCGTTGATCATCTGTACTGCGTAGTAACCCATGATGTACGGAGGCGAATCCAGAACGCCGTACATATAGCCGGCAGGGATCATATCGGTCCGCTTCTCCTCGGTCAGAGTCTTGTCGAGGATGGTCACGTCACCCAATTCGAACTGTCCGGAAGCGATGGCGGCCTGATACGCCTTGCCTGCGCCAAGGCCATTGCTGGAGGTAACGCCGAAGATGCCCTGAATGTCGGGGTACTGGGCGAAGATGTTTTCGGTAATTCTCGTAGCAGTCTCCAAGTCGTCGTTATCGGCCTGGATGGTGACAATTTCCAGATTCGGGAAGTCGGCCTCCACACGCTCAGTGAAGCCTTCCAGGATGATCTGGTGGTTCTCGGCGGTCGGGGAGCCGGAGAGCACGGCAATCTGAGCGCTGTCGGTGCCCATGCCTTCCACCAGCATATCCACGGCCTGAGAACCGCAGAGCCGCTGGTTGTCCATGCCGGCGCCGACACAGGCCTGGCGCGGAGAACCCTCAAAATCGGTGTCGAAAGCGATGACGGAGATGCCCATATCCAATGCCTGCTGCATCAGATCCTTGCACATGTCGCCGTCGATAACGGCAATGGCGATGGCGTCCGGCTGCAGCGAGATGGCAGATTCCAGCAGTCTTGCCTGCTCGGAGCTGTCCGCCTTGGCAGCGGCGCTCCAGGTCAGGTTGATGGTGATGCCCTCTTCTGCCAGATCGGCGATGGCGTCGTCCACGCCGGTGCGGATGATGTTATAGAACTCGTGAATGGATTTGGGGATGAACACAACGTCGTACTCAATGTTGCCACTTTCGGCAGCATCCGAATCCGGTGTGGTGTCGCCGGACGCATCCTCGGAGCCGCTGTCGGAGCTAGTATCGGCGGGGGTGGTGGTGTCGCTGCTGGCGCACGCCACCAGGCCAAACACCAGGACAAGCGCAAGTAGCATTGCAAGAAGCTTACGGATGTTTATCATTTTCGCTTTCCCTCCTGCCAGAATGGCTGTTTTATGTTTTCGACTTACTAGGCGGCAGCCGTGCCGCCGGAAACATGTTCGCAAACGGATCCGCGTTGCGGAGCCGGCTGAAGGGGGGCGGAGACGGTGCGGGAGCGGAGCCGCGGAGGTCCGCCCCCGCATCTCCAAGCCGCAGAACGAAAGCAGGAAACGGAGAACCTTACGGATTGCGGACCTTAACGCCGAGCAGGTCTTCATAGACCGTAATGATGCCGCCGTTGTCCAACTTGCCCTTCCCCTCGATCTGAGCGGTCTTGAAAATGTCGTTGACCATTGCTGTGACCGTCAGGGGCAGGTTCATGCTGGTCGCCATTTCCATGGCCAGCCCCAGGTCCTTCTTGTGCAGGTCAATGGTAAAGCCGGGCTGGAAGTTGCCCTTGAGAATCTCGGGCATCCGGTTTTCCACGGCCCAGCAGCGGCCGGAGCCGCCGGAGATGACGTCCATCATGATCTTCGGATCCACGCCGGCCTTGGTGCCCAGGATGAAGCCCTCGGACATGCTGATCAGATTCACGGCGCTCATCAGCTGATTGACGACCTTGACCACCTGACCGGCACCATTCTTGCCGCAGTGGATGATCTTCTTGCCCAGCACCTGGAAAATGGGGGCCGCATCCTCAAACAGCTCGTCAGAGCCGCCGACCATGATGGTCAGCGTGCCCTCAGCGGCGCCGGACTGGCCGCCGCTGACCGGTGCGTCCAGGAACTTGACGCCCTTGGCCGACAGCTTCTCAGCGATCTTCTCCGTGACCACGGGGGAGATGCTGCTCATGTCGATGATGAAGGCATTCTCTGGAATCTTGCTCTCCAGCAGGCCGCCCTCGCCGAAAACGGCCGATTCCACGTGGGGGCTGTTGGGCAGCATCAGGATGACGGTGTCGGTCTGCTCGAAGATCTCGCTGTTCTTGGCGACGACTGTGGCCTTGGAGGGGTCAGACAGCAGCTCCACCCGGGCGGGGTTGATGTCGTAGACGACCAGCTCATAGCCGGCCTTGAGGAGATTGTTGGCCATGCCAATGCCCATGACGCCAAGGCCAACAAAACCGATCTTCTGGTATGTACGCATATTTGCAGCCTCCCGATCTTACTTCGTGGGATAGAACTGGGTCAGATCCGTCTCTTCGTCGTACTGCCGCAGCATCTCAACGCCGGAGACCTCGATGACAACCAGATCCACCGTCGTCAGTGTGGGATTGTGACCCTTGACCAGGTGGCCGCCGAACACGGTGCCTTCCTTGTCGCACATGGTGCCGTGGAAGTGAATGTCGCAGGCCCCTGCGTTCTGACAGACAACGCCCACACCGCTCAGGAACTCCACCGGGCCGCCCTGCTTGAGGACGTCGCCGTAGCCGGCACCGACCTTGGCAGTTTCCTTGGGGACCAGGTACATATAACCGGCGGCGCTGAAGCTGCCGAAGCAATTCACCAGTGCATACTTGATGTCGTTCTTCGCGCAGACGGCCTCAATGCCTTCCAGCAGGTCCGTGCCCGGCAGCAGTCTGGCGGCGACCACCTTGCCAGCCGCACCGCAAGCATCCTGAAATCTGATTTCAGCCATGATAAATTGCCTCCTTGAATTCGTGAAAATGAATAATTGTGAAGAGACCGTGATCTCTTTCTCTGTGGATATTATACTAGATGGCCTCGCTGATTGCAACACGTTACAGAGAACAAGTGTTTTAATATTAAACGGTTTAGGGGATAACGACAGAATTTTTTACTCTGCACCTCGAGATTTGATGCAGATACGTTTCATAATAGAACAGATGAGGCGAAAACGAAGAAGGAGGTCAAAAACTCACTTCGGGCAACGGCACACCGCCCCTTTTACACCTCCGGCGGCAGCTCCAGCATTGCCAGCAGATAGGACCGGGCCTCCAGGGCTTTGCGCAGATGGTAATTGGTGACGACGTCGACTTCCGGGGAAGAAGGCCGGTGGTCGGCCGGGGACGTGTCCAGGCCCAGTGCCGCCAGTGCGGCGCGGTTTTTGGAGTCGGGGACGCCGATGGCGTCCATGCAGCAGAGCGTCTGCAGCTCCCGGAGCATCCGTTCCGCCAGCTGCTCCAGCCCGGTCAGGAATGCCGTGTCCCGCTCGTGAGCCTCCCGCCGCCGGAAATGCTGCCGGCGATACAGGTCCAGCTCCACGTCAATGGCCCGCAGATCCGTCTCCAGAGGCGTCAGATCCGGATAGAGATCCTGCAGGACACAGGCGTCCAGACAGGCGGGGACCCTGCCGGCCAGGCGCTGCAGCAGCGCCGTCACCCGGGGGCGGTTGTTGTACGGCTTTACGAGCGTGTTGACGGCGACGCCGGCGGCCAGGCCGATGGAGGTGTCCAGCAGCCGGTGCAGCAGAGCCAGCATCGGATCCCCGCTCGTGCTGACGCAGGCGGACAGCACGATAATTGCCGCCAGGGAAACTGCGTAGTATAGCCGGCACAGGGCGCACACGCTCAGCACCGCCAGGACCCCGACGCCGATGAGCAGCGGCGACGGTGTCGGGTCCAGCCAGAGAATGCCGAACGCCACCAGTGCACCGAAAACCAGGGCCACCACCTGGGTTCGGGCGGCTTCCAGAGACTCCGGCAGCGTCCGGGCCATGGCCACCACCGCACCGAGCCCGGCAAAGATGGGGCTGTAGGAGTCCACCAGCCGGGCCACCACCATGGCGATGGTCACGGCCAGCGCCGTTTTGAAAATGCGCAGGCCGATGTGCAGATGCAGCTTCGGACGTCGGTACATGGGACCATCCTCCTTCCGGGATTTGTCCATACCATACCACAGGTGCGGTCCGGAAGGCAAGCTGCGGCCGGGAAACGCCGCAGCCCCGCGGAAATCATTGACGAGTTTTCCGGTTTCATGGTAAAATGAATCGAACACTCCGGAGGTCATTTTTTGACAAACTGTGCCCGGCAAAACTTGCAGAAGTTTTGCCGGGCTGTTACGTTCAGGCGCGAATGCCGTTATATAATCGTCAGCGAATGAGGTGTGAAGGGGGGAGCGGGCGTGGAGCTGGAGGAGCTGTACCGGCGGCATTACGGCATGGTGGTGGGCTTCCTGCGGGGGCTGGGGGCCGACGGGGCGCTGGCCGAGGAGCTGGCGGCCGAGACGTTCTGCCGGGCCGTGGCGCGGATCGGGCAGTTCGACGGCCGCGGCCGCCTGTCCACGTGGCTGTGCCAGATCGCCAAGCACCTGTACTTCGACGAGTGCCGCCGCCGGAGGCGGCAGGCCCCGCTGGAGGCGGCGGAGGCTGCGTCCAGCGGGCCGGAGGACGGCCTGCTGGAGCGGGAGACGGCCGCGGAGCTCCGCCGTCTGGCCGCGGCCCTGCCGGAGCCGGCGGGGACGGTGTTCCACATGCGGCTGGCCGGCCGGCCCTTCCGGGAGATCGGCGCGGCCCTGGGCCGCACCGAGCCCTGGGCCCGGGTCACGTACTTCCGGGCGAAGAATCAGATTCTCAAGGAATGGGAGGGATTGCAGCGATGAACTGCGGTGTGATTCGCGACCTGCTGCCCCTGTACGCCGACGGCGTGGCCGGGGACGAGACCCGCGCCCTGGTGGAGCAGCACCTGGAGACGTGCGCCGGCTGCCGGGAGGAGCTGGCACGGATGCGGGCGGCCGTGGAGGCCGACGCGGCCGACGACGCCGGCTTCGGCAGGGCCCTGCAGCGGCAGAAGCGGCGGCGGACCCGCCGGACGGTGCTGTTGATCGCCGCAGCCGTGGTCCTGGGGGCGGCCGTCTGCCTGGGGATCCTCTGGAGCCGCGGCGTGTTCCACATCGTCGACCGGCAGACGTCCCCCGACGGCACCGTGACGACGACCGTCTACAGCCGGAACGTCACCGGCGCCTTCCCCACGGCGGGGGACTGCACCCTCCGGGACAGCGGCGCCGTCCGGGGGAGCACCGTCTACGGCGGGACGTTCGACGGCCTCTGGTGGTCGCCGGACGGCCGGTATCAGGTGGTCTCGGTGGTGGACGGGGGCCGCGTGCAGCTGTGGTTCCACAACTACAGCCGCAATTCCGGCGGCAACCTGACGGCCTGGGTTTCCATGGCGGTGCAGAGCGCCGGCTGGTTCCCCGACGCGCCGGTCAGTGAGATGGAGTGGCCCGACGTGGAATACCGGTTCCTCCAGTGGGCGGAGGCCGGCGGCACCATGCTCCTGCGGTACGACTACGTGGATACCGGCGGCGTGGACCGGGCCGGTTACTTCTGGTACGACTGTGAGACCGGCCAGGTGCGCGGCGCCATGGAGCTGCCCACGGCCGTGGCCCGGGGAACGGTGCTGGACACCGGCCGCCGGATCGACGGGACGGAATTTTTCACCATGGCCCTGGATGAGCTGGACGGGAACGGCAACGTGGTGGAGTTCGTGGCCCTGGTGCCGGACACGGCGCAGCTGCGGGGACTGGAAACGGTGGAGAAGGACGACCGGGTGGCCGTGGTGTACCGGGAGTCCACGGCGCTGCAGCACGCGGCCGTCTCCGTCACGGCCATCCCCTGAGCGGCGGCGATTCCACCCTTGTGGTGCTGCGGCGCGCGGAGTATACTATAGGAAGAATTCCCCACAAGGAGGGACGCTTCCGTGGAGCAGACCACCCTGTTTGAAAATCCCATGAGCCAGCCTCTGGCGGCCCGGCTGCGGCCGGAGACGCTGGAGGAGTACGTGGGCCAGCAGCACCTGCTGGGTCCCGGCAAGGTCCTGCGCCGGCTCATTGAGAGCGACCAGATCTCGTCCATGATCTTCTGGGGTCCGCCGGGCGTCGGCAAGACGACGCTGGCCCGGATCATCGCCCGGCGGACGAAGGCGGCGTTCATCAACTTTTCCGCCGTCACCAGCGGCATCAAGGAGATCCGCGCCGTCATGCAGCAGGCCGAGGAAAACCGCCGCTTCGGCGAGCGGACCATCGTCTTC
>CAJFNY010000070.1 GCA_904395865.1 uncultured Oscillospiraceae bacterium | reverse complement strand
TCCTACAGTTGGTGTGTGGTAACTCAACTTTAACCGATGAGGCCGTATCCTTCATCCTTTTTCTTCATTTGTCCAAGATGTATTGTAATCCTACAACTGCGGGGCCGGCGATTTTGTGGCCGGGCTTGCGGAGGCGGGCTGCGGGCGGTATAATAATACCATCTGTGTCATTTTCGGAAAGGAGGGCCGCGGCCTTGAAAAGCCTTTGGATTGCAATGCTGTGCGCGGCCATGGCGCTGCCGGGTGTCGGCGGCGGAGAGCCGGCAGCGCCGGTGGTGGAGATGCCGGCGTGGGTGGAGCAGGACTCCGGCATCACGGAGGTGGGCGCCTGGAGTCTGGAGCTGGCGGACGGCGCCGTCCTGGCGACCTCCGTCCGCACCACGGCGGAGGCGGCGCCCGTGACCCGGCGCAGCTACACTCTGGCGGATGGCAGCCGCGTGGTCATGGGCCGCGCGGAGCTGAACGGCGGCACCGCAGCGGTGGAGACGGTGACGCTGCCGGAGGGCGAGGGAACGGTCCGCTTCTTCGACGACGCCGGCCAATGGGTGGAGGAGCCCCTGGCCGACGGCGTGTACCGCGCCTCGGCTGTGGAAATCGTCCTGGAGGATATGGCGTTCTTCTGCTACCTGCCCAAGACGTACCGGGAGGCGCCGCGCAGCAGCCTCATCGTTCAGCCGGCGTACGACGGGGCGCTGACCGTCGAGGAGACGCGGGACGGCTGGCAGGTGACGCTGACCGGCTCCGCGCCGGCGGGCGACCACGTCTGCGACTTCACGTGGGCTGTGTCGGACGAGCCGTTCCTGGACTGGATCCGTGACCACTGGGCCGACGACTGGTACAACTACACCCAGGACGGCGCCGGAAAATGGTGCTTCGACGGCTACTACCGGACGACGCCCGCCACGTATTCGCCCACCGGCACCGGCTATCTCTACCGCTGCCCGGCGGCGTACGTGGTGGACTCCATGGTGGAGGCGGCTCAGGCGCGCAGCGGCGCCCGGGCGCTGGCCACGGCCATGGTGCACACCATGGTGCGGAACCAGAACGGGGAGGGCTTCTGGGAGACGGGGCCGGAGAGCCAGTGGCTCTCCGGGGACTACGGCATCGGTCCCGGCTTTTACGACACCCGGTTCAACTCCGACCTGGCCGGCACCCTGTGCACGTTCTACGAGGCCTTCGGCGGCGACTTCGTCCGGGCCGCGCTGGAGCGGTACGCGGACTTCTACCTGGAATTTGCCGCGGCCAACCACCGGGAGACGGCCGGCGGCGGCTGGCTGGTGGAGGACTACGGCGGCGACGGGGCCAACGGCACCATGCACACCTCCCTGAACCATCAGCTGGCCGAGTGCCTCGTGCTCTTCCGGCTGGGGGCGGCCCTGGACCGGGCCGAGCTGACGGAGCTGGCCGGCCGGCTGCTGCAGGCCGTGGAGGACACGGGTGCCGGCTGGATCAACGCCGCCGGAGACCTGCACTACAGCGTCTCGGCCGACGGCGTCTACAGCGGCACCGACTATCCGTACCTGACGTACAACGACCTGCTGGCGCTGAACACCTGGCTGCGGACGCAGACCGGCTCCGACAGCGCCGTGCTGCGCACGCTGATGACGGCCAAGCGCTCCTGGATGGACGCCAACGGCGTCACCGGCTACGATTTGGAGGGGGAAGCGCCGTGAAGCTGATGCACCTGTCCGACCTGCATCTGGGCAAGCGGCTCCACGAGGCGAGCCTCCTAGAGGACCAGGCGGACATCCTGGAAAAGCTCCTGGACGTGGCCGCCGCCGAGCGGCCCGACGCGGTGCTCATCGCCGGCGACGTGTACGACAAGCCCGTTCCGCCGGCCGAGGCCGTGCAGCTGTTCGACGGTTTCCTGAGCCGCCTGGCGGACGGCGGCTTCCCAGTGCTGTGCATTGCCGGCAACCACGATTCGGCCGAGCGGCTGGCCTTCGGCAGCCGGCTGATGGACGGCCGCGGCGTGTACTTCGCGCCGGTCTACGACGGGGACGTCCGGCCGGTGACGCTGGAGGACGCGTGGGGGCCGGTGGACTTCTACCTGCTGCCGTTCCTGAAGCCGGCCATGGTCCGGCGCTGCTTCCCGGACGAGCCGGCCGAGACGTACAGCGAGGCCGTGCGGACGGCGGTGGCCCATCTGCCGGTGGATCGGGGGCGGCGGAACGTGCTGGTGACGCACCAGTTCGTCACCGGCGCCGTGCGCTCCGAATCGGAGGAGATCACCGTGGGCGGCACGGACAACGTCGACGCCGCGGCGTTCGACGGCTTTGACTACGTGGCCCTGGGCCACATCCATCGGCCCCAGGACGTGGGCAGCCCGCGGCTGCGCTACTGCGGCACGCCGCTGCAGTATGCCTTCTCCGAGGCGGGGCACGGGAAATCCGTGACGATTGCCGAGCTGGAGGCGCCGGGAACGCTGACGGTCCGCACGGTGCCGCTGCGCCCGCTGCGGGCCCTGCGGGAGCTGCGCGGCACGTATCTGCAGCTGAGCAGCCGCGACGCGTACCGCGGCACGGCGGTGGAGGACTATCTGCACATCACCCTGACCGACGAGGAGGACGTGCCGGATGCGGCGCAGAAGCTGCGCTGCATCTACCCGAACCTCCTGCGGCTGGACTACGACAACGCCCGCACCCGGTCGGCCGCGCTGCCGGAGGGGCTGGAGGCGCCGGAGCAGCAGTCGCCTCTGGAGCTGTTCGAGACGTTTTACGCCCTGCAGAACGGACAGCCCATGAGCGCGGAGCAGCGGGCTCTGGCTGCGGAGCTCATGGAGCGGATTTGGGGGGAGATGGCGTGAGACCGCTGAAGCTTGTGATGACGGCTTTCGGGCCGTACGCCGGCCGCACCGTGGTGGAGCTTGCCGCGCTGGGGACCGGCGGCCTCTACCTGATCACTGGCGACACGGGCGCCGGCAAGACGACGCTCTTCGACGCCATCGCCTTCGCCCTCTACGGGGAGGCCAGCGGCGACCAGCGGGAGCCGTCCATGCTCCGCTCCCAGTACGCCGCGCCGGAGACGCCCACGGAGGTGGAGCTGACCTTCGCCTACGGCGGGCGGGAATACACCGTGCGCCGCTGCCCGGAGTACGAGCGGCCGGCCCGCCGCGGCGGCGGCACCACCCGGCAGCGGGCCGAGGCGGAGCTGCACTGCCCCGACGGCCGGGTCCTCACCCGGCGGCAGGAGGTGAACCAGGCCATCCGGGAGCTTCTGGGGCTGGACCGGCAGCAGTTTTCCCAGATCGCCATGATCGCCCAGGGGGACTTCCGGAAGCTGCTGCTGGCAGACACCCGCGAGCGGCAGGCGATCTTCCGCGAGCTGTTCCGGACCGGGGGATATCAGCGGCTGCAGGAGCTGCTGAAGGACGGGGCCGGGCAGCTCCGGACGGCGTGCCAGACCGTCCGGGCCGGCATTGCCCAGTACATCGGCGGCCTGCAGGCGCCGCCGGAGGATGCGGCCGCCGCGGAGCGCGTGCAGGCGGCGGCCGGGCAGCCGGTGGACGAGGTGCTGCGTCTGGCGGACGAACTGCTGACGGCCGATGAGGCCCGGGCCGCGGCCGTCCGGGCGCAGCTGGAGGCGTGCACGGCGGCGCTGGAGGCGGCCGGCGCGGAGCTGGCCCGGACCGAGGAGCTGGAGAAGCGCCGCGGCCAGCTGGAAGCGCTGGAGGCGGCGCGGGCCCGGGAGCTGCCGGCACAGCAGCAGCGGGTCCGGCGGCAGGAGGAGACGGCTGCGGCGCTGGAGCGGTGCGGCGCGCTGCGGCAGGAGGCGTCCGCCCTGGCGGCGGAGCTGCCCCGGTACGACCAGCTGGCGCAGCTGGAGCAGACGGCGGAGGAAAGTGCCCGCGCGGCTGCGGAGGCCGCGGCGCGGCGCGACGGGCTCCGCCGGGAGGCGGAGTCCCTGGCGGAGACGGTCGAGCGTCTGCGGCAGGAGCAGCGGGCGCTGGCAGACGCCGGGAGCCTGGAGGCCGGCATGGCGCAGATCTCGGCCCGCCTGACGGCGCTGGACGCGCTGGCGAAGGTGCTGGCCGACCGGCAGCAGGCGGCGGACGCGCTGGCGGCCGAACGCCGGGCGCTGGAGGCGGCCCGGGCGGCGCGGCAGGCCATGGCAGAACGCCGGCAGGCCCTGGAGGAGGAAATGGAGCGCTGCCGCCAGGCCGTCCGGGAGCGGGCCGACGTCCCGGTGCGCCGGGCGCAGTTGACGGCGCAGCTGGAATCGCTGGAGCGGGAGGCGGCGGAGCTGGAGACGGTGGCATCCCTGGCGGAGACCGTCTCGGCCCGGCAGCAGGCCCTGGCCGACGGCCAGGCGGCCTACGCTGCCGCCGCGGCGCAGGCGGATCACCTGGCCGCTGAGGCGCAGGCCATGGAGCGGGCGTTTTTCGATGAGCAGGCCGGCCTGCTGGCAGCGGGCCTGGAGCCGGGCGCGCCGTGCCCGGTGTGCGGCGCCCGGGAGCATCCGGCGCCGGCGGCCCTGTCGGCCCGGGCGCCCACGGAGGCGCAGCTGCAGGCGGCCCGGGCCCGGCGGGACCGGGCGCAGACTGCCGCGGCCGACGCCAGCGCGGCTGCCGCCCGGCTGCGGGGCGAGGCCTCTGCGGCGCAGGAGCAGCTGCAGGCGGCATCGTCGCGGCTGCTGGACGCTGCCGCCCCGGAGGAGATCCCGGCGCGCCTGGCGGACCGCCGGAGGGCGGCGGCAGCCGCGCGGCAGCGGCTGGAGGGCCAGCTGGCGCTGGCAGAGCGGCAGCTGGCGGAAAAGACGGCCGCGGAAGCGCGGCTGGAATCCCTGGATCGGGAATCGGCTGCGATGGATCGGGAGCAGAGCGCCGCGGATGCGGCCGTCTCCGACGCGCAGGCCCGGGCTGCGTCGGCGGAGCGCCGGGAGGCGCTGGCGGCCGGGCAGCTGCGGGCCCAGCTGGACGCCTGCCTGGCGGGCTGCCCGGAGGCTGAGGCCCCGGCTGCGCTGGCTGCGGCCCGCGCGGCGGCCCAGGCGGAACGGGAGCGCCTGTCCGCAGAGCAGACGCGGCGGGCGACGCTGGAGGCGGCAGCGTCCGCCGCCCTGCAGCAGCAGGAGGCCGCCCAGCGGCAGCTGACCGCAGTCCGGGAGCAGGCAGCCGCTCTGGAGGCCCAGGCCGGCGAGCAGCGCCGCCAGGCGGCGACCCTGCGGGCCTCCCTGCCGTATCCGGAGCGGAAGGCGGCCGAGACGCGGCGCGCCGCTCTGACGACAGAGCTGCAGGCGCTGGAGGCGGACGCCGCGGCGGCGGCCGCGGCCTGCACCGAGGGCGCGCAGCGGCTGGCCGCGCTGGAGGTCCAGTGCCGCCAGCTGACGGAGCAGCTGGCGGAATCGCCTCCGGCGGACCCGGAGGCGATCCGGGCGGAGCGGAACGCCCGGGCCGCAGAGCGGAACGAGCTGCAGGAGCGGCTGACGGCCGTCCGCGTCCGGCTGGCGGCCAACGGCCGCGCGCGGGAGGAAATCGACCGCAGCGCCGGCCGCCTGGCGGAGCTGGAGCACCGGTACCAGTGGGTAGCCGCCCTGGCCAGCACGGCCGGCGGCACCATTTCCGGCCGGGAGAAGCTGTCGCTGGAGACGTTCGTCCAGACGACGTGCTTCGACCGGATCCTGCGCCGGGCCAACCTGCGGCTGATGCCCATGACGAACGGCCAGTTCGAGCTGCGCCGCCGCCGGAGCGCCGGGGACAACCGGGCCCAGAGCGGCCTGGAGCTGGACGTCATCGACCACTACAGCGGCACCGAGCGCAGCGTCAAGACGCTGTCGGGCGGCGAGTCGTTCCAGGCGTCGCTGTCCCTGGCGCTGGGGATGGCGGACGAGGTCCAGTCTGCCGCCGGCGGCATCCGGCTGGACACGCTGTTCGTCGACGAGGGCTTCGGCTCCCTGGATGAGGACGCGCTGGAGCAGGCAGTCCGCACGCTCCAGAGCCTGGCCGACGGCAGCCGCCTGGTGGGAATCATCTCCCACGTGGCGGAGCTGCAGGAGAAGATCGACCGGCAGGTGGTCGTCACCAAGGCGCGCACCGGCGGCAGCCGCGTGCAGCTGGTCCTGCCGTGACCGGCCCGGCGGTTTTTCAAACGTACCCGCGAGAATTTTTGGACAGTCTCACGGCACCCCGGCGGCGCGCCGCCAGGGTGCCATGCTGCGAAAATGTCGGAAAAGAGGAGACCATACATTGAACTGGAAGATGGTGCGCGGCAGGCTGGCTGCCGTGGGCGCCCGGGCCGGGCTGTACGGCCGGACGATGCTCTGGTGGCTGCTGCTGGCGGCCGTCACCGGCGGCCTCTGCGGCCTGCTGGGCACGGCCTTCCACCGGGGCGTGGAGTACGCCGCGTCGCTCCGTGCGGCGCATCCGTGGCTGCTGTGGTGCCTGCCCCTGGCGGGCTTGGCCATCGTCGCGATCTACCGGCTGACCGGCACCGAGGGCGTGGGCACCAACGACGTGCTGGAGGAGGTGCACCACGGCAGGGGGCTGCCGCTTCCGCTGCTGCCGGCCATCTTCTGCGGCACGGTGCTGACCCACCTGTGCGGCGGCTCCGCCGGCCGGGAGGGCGCGGCCCTGCAGATGGGCGGTACCATCGGCTACCACACCGGCCGGCTGCTGCACCTGGACGACCGCGACCTGCGGACGGCCACCATGACCGGCATGGCGGCCTTCTTCTCCGCGCTGTTCGGGACGCCGCTGGCGGCGGCCGTGTTTGCGGGCATGGTCGTCAGCGTCGGCGCCTTTTACCACGCCGACCTGGTGCCCAGCCTGCTGGCGGCGCTGATTGCCTACGGCGTTTCGCGCCTGCTGGGCGTGGCGCCCACCCGGTTTTCTGCGGCCGTGCCGGCCCTGGCGGCGGGGACCATGGTGCGGGTCGCCGTTCTGGGCGTGCTGTGCGGCCTGGTGGCCATGGTGTTCTGTGGCGGGATCCACCTGGCGGAGCACCGGCTGCAGCGCTGGATCCCCAACGCCTGGCTGCGGGCGGCCGCCGGAGGCCTGGCCGTGGCGGTGCTGACGACGTTCCTGGGCACCACCGACTACAACGGCGCCGGCATGGACGTCATCACTGCGGCGGTGGAGAACGGGCAGGCGGCGCCGGCGGCCGCCTGGTGGAAGCTGGTGTTCACGGCGCTGACCCTGGGGGCCGGCTTCAAGGGCGGCGAGGTGGTGCCGTCGTTCTTCGTGGGCGCCGCGTTCGGCTGCGTGGTGGGGCCGCTGCTGGGACTCCCGGCAGGCTTTGCCGCGGCGGTGGGGCTGGCGGCCGTGTTCTGCGGGGCGGTCAACTGCCCGCTGGCCTCCACGTTCCTGGCGGTGGAGCTGTTCGGCGCCGGCGGGCTGTGGTACTTTGCGCTGGCCTGCTGCCTGAGCTACGTGTTTTCGGGCTACAGCGGCCTGTACTCCAGCCAGACCATTCTCTACTCCAAGCTCAAGGCCCGCTATCTGAACGTGCAGACGAATCACCACCGCGCCGAACCGCTGCCGGAGGAGGAGACTCCGAAACCGTAGGCCCGGGGCACCCTCTTGCGGTCCGGGGAGGAAAGCCGTATAATGGAACCATGAGAATGATTCATGGTGCGAGGAGGCACGGATGGATACCAAGAAGCTGGAGGCACTGCTGATCTCGGTGCAGGAGGGGTCGTTCACCCGGGCGGCCCAGACGCTGGGCTGCACCCAGTCGGGCCTGACTCACATGATGAACGCCCTGGAGCAGGAGGTGGGCTTCCCCCTGCTGGAACGCGGGCACCACGGCACGCGGCTGACGGAGCGCGGCCAGCAGCTGGAGCCGGCCATTCGCCAGTTCCTGGCCGCCGGCCGGGAGCTGGAGGCGCAGATGGACGCCATCCGCCGGCAGGAGAGCCAGTGGATCCGCGTCGGGGCGTACTCCAGCATGGCGGTGCACTGGCTGCCGGCCATTCTGCAGAGCTTCCGCCAGACGCTGCCCAACGTCCGGGTGGACGTCCAGATGGGCGGCATTGAGGAGCTGTACGGCTGGGTGCGCACCGGTGAGGTGGATCTGGCTTTCGTCAGCCGGCAGGACGACCTGAAGGCCGACTTCCTCTCGCTGAAGGAGGACGTGCTGGTGGCCATTCTGCCCGAGGACGCCCACTGGGACGGGTGGACCTCGTTCCCGGTCAGCGAGTTTGAGGGGCGGGAGTTCCTGATGCCGGCTCTGGGCTTCAACCGGGACATCATGCCCATGTTCCGCCGCCACCGCGTCCACCCGCGGATCCACCGCACCACGGTGGACGACCCGGTGGTGATCTCCATGGTGGCCCACGGCCTCGGCGTGAGCATCATGACGGAGCTGATCATGGCCGGGCGGAACGAGACCTCGGTGCGGGTTCTGCCCATCGAGCCGCGGGCCTTCCGGGAGCTGGGCATCATCGTCCGCAGCCGGCGGGAGCTGAAGCCGGCGGTGCTGGACCTGATCCAGTGCGCCTTCACGACCGTCCGGGCCATGGACTGAGGAGGACACGTATGGAGACGTTGGGCGGAACGTACGACGTTGCCGTCATCGGCGCCGGCCACGCCGGCATCGAGGCGGGCCTGGCCGCGGCGCGGCTGGGGCTGAAAACCGTCG
Source organism: uncultured Oscillospiraceae bacterium (assembly GCA_904395865.1). Classification (GTDB taxonomy): domain Bacteria; phylum Bacillota; class Clostridia; order Oscillospirales; family Oscillospiraceae; genus Avoscillospira_A. The sequence goes on along the minus strand of CAJFNY010000070.1, from coordinate 13,856 downwards.
TATTCACGATCAATCTGGACGCCGTGGGGAATATGCCCTGCAATCCGGCCATCGGCGGCACCGGGAAGGGCCACCTCGTCCGGGAGCTGGACGCGCTGGGCGGCGAGATGGCCCGGGCGGCCGACGCCTGCTGCATCCAGTACCGGATGCTGAATCTCGGAAAGGGTCCGGCGGTCCACTCCCTGCGGGCCCAGGCGGATCGCCGCCGGTACCAGTCCCACATGAAGCACCTGCTGGAGCGCCAGCCGGGGCTGGACCTGAAGCAGGACGTGGTCACAGCCGTGACCGTGGAGGACGGGCGGGTGGCCGCGGTCGTCACCCGTCTGGGACTGGTCTACCGGGTGCGGGCCGCGGTGGTGGCCACGGGCACGTATCTGGACAGCCGGGTCATCACCGGCCCGGTGGCGTACCCCTCAGGGCCGGACGGCATGCACGCGGCCCTGGGTCTCAGCGACTGCCTGCGGGACCTGGGCCTGCGGCTGCGCCGGTTCAAGACCGGCACGCCGCCGCGGCTCAACGCCCGCAGCGTGGACTTCTCCCAAATGGAGGTGCAGCGGGGCGACGAGCACCCGCAGCCCTTCTCCTTTACCACGGAGGCGCCGCCGGAGAACCGGGCCGTCTGCTACCTGACGTACACCAACGAGCGGACGCATCAGGTGATCCGGGACAACCTGGACCGCTCGCCGCTGTTCTCCGGCGCCATCACCGGCATCGGGCCGCGGTACTGCCCGTCCATCGAGGACAAGGTGGTGCGCTTCCCGGAGAAGCCGCGGCACCAGCTGTTCGTGGAGCCGTGCGGCCTGGACACCGACGAGCTGTATCTCCAGGGCTTTTCCTCCAGCCTGCCGGTGGACGTGCAGCTGGAGATGCTCCACACGGTGGCCGGCCTGGAGCACGCCGAGATGATGCGGCCGGCCTACGCCATCGAGTACGACTGCGTCGACCCCACGGAGCTGCTGCCCACGCTGGAGTGCAAAAAAATTCCGGGCCTCTACGGCGCCGGACAGTTCAACGGTTCCTCGGGCTACGAGGAGGCGGCTGTGCAGGGCTTCGTGGCCGGCGTCAACGCGGCGCTGAAGCTCCTGGGCCGGCCGCCGCTGGTGCTGCAGCGGGCCGACGGGTACATCGGCACGCTGATCGACGATCTGGTCACAAAGGGCACCAACGAGCCGTACCGGGTCATGACGGCCCGCAGCGAGTATCGCCTGCTCCACCGGCAGGACAACGCCGACGCCCGCCTCTGCGCCATCGGCCACCGGATCGGCCTCGTCTCCGACGGGCGGCTGGTGCAGGTGGAGGCCAAGTACGCGGCGGTGGAGCGGGAGAAGCAGCGGCTGGAGCACTGCGGCGTCCCGGCCTCGCCGGCGCTCAACGGCTGGCTGACGGGCCTGGGGGAGGCGCCGGTGCAGAACGCGGCCCGGCTGGCCGACCTGCTGCGGCGGCCGGCGGTGACGTACGAGGCCCTGGCGCCCTTCGACCCGGACCGGCCGGCCCTGCCGCCGGCGGTGACGGAGCAGGTGCAGATCCAGGTGAAGTACGCCGGGTATCTGGCCCGGCAGGAGCGGCAGGTGGCCGAGTTCCGCAAGGCGGAGGCCCGGCTGCTGCCCGACGACATGGACTATGCGGCCATCGGCGGCCTGCGGCTGGAGGCCCGGCAGAAGCTGGCGGCCATCCGGCCCCGGAGCATCGGCCAGGCGGCGCGGATCTCCGGCGTCAGCCCCGCCGACGTGGCGGTGCTGCTCATCTGGCTGGAACAGCATAGCGGCGCCGACGCCGCGGAAGGAGGCAACCATGCTCTTTGACACCCACGCCCACTACGATTCCCGCCGCTTCGACGAGGACCGGGACCGCCTGCTGGCGTCCATGGCCGGCTGCGGCGTCGGGCGGATCCTCAACGCCGGCTGCGACGAGGCGTCCAGCCGCGCGGCCATCGGCCTGGCCCACCGGTATGACTTCATCTGGGCGGCCGTGGGCTCCCATCCCGACGACGCCGACCGGGTGGACGACGCCCTGGTGGAGACGTACCGCGCCCTGGCCGCCGACGAGCGCGTCGTGGCCATCGGCGAGATCGGTCTGGATTACCACTACGAGGACGTGCCCCGCGCCATCCAGCAGGCGGCCTTCCGGCGGCAGCTGGCCCTGGCGGCGGAGCTGGACCTGCCGGTGATCGTCCACGAGCGGGAGGCCCACGGCGACGCCATGGACATCCTGCAGGACTTTCCCGCCGTCCGCGGCGTGTTCCACTGCTATTCCGGCTCTCTGGAAATGGCCCGGGAGCTGGTGCGCCGCGGCTGGTACGTGGGCTTTACCGGCGTGCTGACGTTCAAGAACGCCCGGAAAGCCCTGGAGGTGGCCGAGAACGTGCCCCTGAGCCGGCTGCTGCTGGAGACCGACTGCCCCTACATGGCACCGGAGCCGTACCGCGGCCGCCGCTGCGACTCCACCATGATGGCGCGCACCGCCGAGAAACTGGCGGAGCTGCGGGGTATGACGCCGGAGGCCGTGGCCCGCGCCACCTGGGAGAACGGCTGCCGCCTGTTCGGCCTGCCGGCCTGACAAAAATCGGTTGCATTTTGCAGCGAAATCTGCTATACTGTCTCCACAAGACAGCGCAGGGTTAGTACATCGGTAGTGCATCGGCTTCCCAAGCCGAGAAGGCGGGTTCGATTCCCGTACCCTGCTCCACGCCGGAGTAAAGTTCGCTTTGCTCCGGCGTCTTTTTATGCCTGCGGCAGAAAAGACGCCTGCGCGGACGGCGTACGATGCGGCGTGCCGCCCGCAAGGGCGGCACGTTTGCGGTCAGACGGCTTTGCCGACGCAGGCGGCCAGGGGGCGCAGCTTGGCCATCAGGGCGGCGAACTGCTCCGGCGTCAGGGACTGCTGGCCGTCGCACAGGGCGTTGGCCGGGTCATTGTGCACCTCGACGATCAGCCCGTCGGCGCCGGCGGCCGCTGCGGCCAGGGCCATGCGCTCCACCATCCAGGCGTGGCCGCAGGCGTGGCTGGGATCCACCAGCACCGGCAGATGGCTCTGGCGCTTGACGGCCAGCACCGCCGACAGGTCCAGCGTGTTGCGGGTGTACGTCTCGAAGGTCCGGATGCCCCGCTCGCAGAGGATCACCCGGGGGTTGCCGGCCGCCAGAATGTATTCGGCGGACATGAGCCACTCCTCGATGGTGGACGACAGGCCGCGCTTGAGCAGAATCGGCTTGGAGACGCGGCCCAGGTGCTTGAGCAGGTCGAAATTCTGCATGTTCCGGGCGCCCACCTGGATGATGTCCACGTGCTCCTCGAACAGGTCCAGGTCCTCAGTGGAGAGGATCTCCGAGACGACCGGCAGGCCGGTCTCGGCCCGGGCCTCGCAGAGCAGGCGGATGCCGTCGGTGCCCATGCCCTGGAAGGCGTAGGGGGACGTCCGCGGCTTGAAGGCGCCGCCCCGCAGCGCGCAGGCGCCGGCCGCCTGGACGGCCCTGGCCACCCCGACGATCTGCTCCCGGCTCTCCACGGAGCACGGCCCGGCAAACACGGCCAGCCGCCCGCCGCCCACCGACGCGCCGCCGGGCAGGTCGATCACCGTGTCGTCGGGGTGGTACTTCCGGTTGGCCAGCTTGTACGGCTCGGAAACCCGCATGACCCGCTCCACGCCGGGCAGCAGCGAAAGCCGCTCCCGGTCGATGTTGGCGGCATTGCCCTCGGCGCCCAGGACCGTGTTTTCGGAGCCGCGGGAGACCATGACCTTGACGCCGCCCTCCTCCATAATGCGGATGGCCGCGTTCATCTGCTGCTGGGTACACCCATTTTTCATGACGACGATCATATTTGTCACTCCTTACAGGAAAAATAAAAGTGCGGCAGCCCACAGGGGCTGCCGCACGGCAAACTGCGCATGGACAACGGCTATGGGCGCGACGAACGGCCTCTGCGGTACCCGCAGAAGCAGTTGCCGTAATAATACCCACAGCGGCAGTTCCGGAGCATGGTGGCACCTCTTTCGCACTTTGCATCATTTATGTGATAAAGATAGCACATCCGGACGGCGGTGTCAAGGGGACAAATCCGGGAATTTGGCGGCGGCGCAAAGACGGTTGCAAAATTCCCATTGGTGTGATATGATATTCTAAATTCTGCCAGAATACAAAGGAGCGTTTTTGTGAGCATCGAATTCCGACATCCGACCCTGGAGGACAAGGGTTGGATCACCGAGCTGTACCACAAGACCGGCTGCCGCGGCAGCGAATGCAGCTTCGTCAACCTCTACCTGTGGGGCCGCGGGTACGGCCAGATCGCCAAGGTGGGCGACTATCTCGTGCAGTTCATCAAGTACAACGAAACCAAGTACTACGCCTATCCGGCCGGCCAGGGCGACCTGCGGTACGTCATCGACGCGCTGATCGCCGACGCCCGGGCGTATGGCCACCCCATGCGCATGCTGGGCGTCACCTGCAACCGGAAGGAGGAGCTGGAGGCGCTGTATCCCGGCCAGTTCCGATTCACCGAGAACCGGGCCTCGTTCGACTACCTCTACGACATCAACCGCCTGGCCGACCTGGGCGGGAAGAAGCTCCAGTCCAAGCGGAACCACTGCAACCGTTTCCAGCAGGACCACCCGGACTGGTCGGTGGAGGTGGTGACGGCGGAGAACCTGCAGCGCTGCCGCGACATGGCGGAGGTCTGGTACGAGCAGTACGACGGCGAGACCTCCGAGGAGCACGACTTCCGCATCGAGAAGATCGCCCTGGGCCGCGCCTTCGACGACTACGAGGCCCTGGGCATGGAGGGCCTGATGCTGCTGGCGGACGGCGCCGTGGCGGCCTTCACCATGGGCAACCGGATCCAGGCGGACACCTTCGACGTGAACTTCGAGAAGGCGTTCGCCGGCATCAACGGCGCGTATCCGATGATCAACCGGGAGTTCGCCCGGTACATCCGGGAGAAGCACCCCGACGTGGTCTACCTGAACCGGGAGGACGACATGGGCCTGCCGGGGCTGCGGAAGGCCAAGGAGTCGTACCATCCGGACATCCTGCTGTGTAAGGCCACGGCGGAGCTGGAGGCGTCCCTGTGAGCAGCCCGGGCTTTTCGCGCCCGGAGGACGTGCCGCAGCTGAAGGCCCTGTGGAAGCAGGCGTTCGGCGACGACGACGCGCTGATCGACGCCTTTTTCCGGCGGCTGTATACGCCGGAGCAGGTGCTCGTCTGCCGCGAGGAAGGGCAGGTGGCGGCCATGGCCTGCTGGCTGCAGGAGACGGTCTGCTGCGGCGGCCGCGGCTGGCCGGCGGCGTACCTGTACGCCGTGGCCACGGACGAGCGGTACCGGGGCCGCGGCCTGTGCGGGCAGCTGCTGTCCTTTGCAGCCGGCGCCCTGGCGGGCCGGGGGATCCGGGTGCTGCTGCTGGTGCCGGGCTCGGCGTCCCTGCGGCAGTTCTACGCCGCCCGGGGGTACTGCGACTTCACCGCCGTGAACACGGCCCAGGTGGCGGTGGAGCCGGTTTCCGGCGTGGTGGAGCCGGTGCCGGCGCCGGTGTACCTGGAGCTGCGCGAGCGGCTCCTGGAGGGCTGCTCCTACGTGTCGTGCCCGGTGCCGGTGCTGGCGTTCCAGGAGGAGGCTGCGAAGCTGTACGGCGGCGGCCTGCTGCGGCTGGAGAAGGGCGAGACGGAGGGCTGTGCCTGCGTGGCCCTGGACGGAGACGGCCGGGCGGTGGTGTATGAGCTGCTCTGGCCCGGGAACCTGCAGGAGGGCGCATCCCTGGCGGCCGGCTTCGCCGGCGCGGAGCGGGTGTGGGTCCGGGGGCCCGGCGGGCGGACGCCATTTGCCATGGCCCGCTGGCTGACGGAGCCGCCGCACATCCCGGCTCCGTACCTGGGCATCGCGCTGGACTGACGAAAGAGAGCCGCGGATTTTTGACCCGCGGCTCTTTCTTTTTTCGTCAAAAACGAGTATGCTTACCGTAATGGCGCACGGAGCCCGTGCGGACCGGCAGGGAGAAAGGGTGGTTCTGTGGTAAGACACATCTTATTCTGGAAGCTGCGCGACGAGGTCAGGGCGGCCGATCAGGCGGAGCATGCCCTGGAGGTGTTGTCCGCCTCGGTGCAGACGCTGCGGGGCATCGAGGGCCTCCGGTGTGCGGAGATCGGCCGGAATCTGGCCGGCGGGCCGTACGACCTGGTGTTCTACGCGGAGTTCGACGATATGAACGCCCTGGAGCACTTCCGGGACCATCCGCTCCACGTGGCCCACCGGGAGCGCTGCGCTCCCTTCGTCAACGACCGTCTGGCCGGCGACCTGAACCGCCCGGACTGACGGCGGGAAAAATGAACCGCCGGGGCGCAGAAGCTTCTGCGCCCCGGCAATTCGTCTGTCCGGCTCACTCGGGGACCAGTGCGGTCCCATCGGAGAGGACGGCCGGATGCAGGTCCCGGACGCCCGTCACCGTATTGCCCGCGGCGGTGTCCACGATGCCGGTGAAGTCCACCGCCACCAGGTCACCCACGGCAACCCGGCCGCTGTCGATCCAGCGGCGGATCCGCAGATCGTCGGCGGGGATCCGAAACGTCATGGCATCGTCCGGATCGGCGCAGAGGACGGCGTCGTCCACCAGCAGGGCTCCGTCGGCCACGGACGTCACGGTGCCGGCCACGGTCTGGAGGTACGGCTCCGGGGCGGCCTCCGTGCTGTGTGCTCCGGCCCACGCCAGAATCTCTGCGGCCGCCTCCGGCCCGATGTCGTAGGTGTAGCCGTAGTCAAAGACGTTCGTCTGCACCAGGCCGTCGGCGGAGATGGAGAGGAACCGCTTGTAGACGCCCAGGGCCTCCGACGTGGCCGTGAAGGAGAGCGCGGTGCCCGCCTGGCCGCCCGGCGTCTGCTCCCGGAAGGGCGCGTCGCCGCAGGCGGCCAGCAGAGCCCACACGGTGGTGTCGTCCGTCAGCCGGCGGGTCTCCGTGTCCGCGCCGCCCTCCTGGACGGTGTACGCCGGGAGGGGCAGGGTGTCCGGAAGGCTGTACGCATCCAGCAGCGCCCCGAGGGTGGCCGGCGGATCGTAGGCCGACGGCTGGAACAGGCACCAGGTGCCGTCCAGCTCCACGGCGACCAGCCGGGACGGGTCCATGCCGGACACGGCCCGGGCCTGAGAGGACAGCCGGTGGACTTCCCCGGTGGCTTCGTCGGTGCCCTCCACCTGGCAGGGGCCCAGAGTCTCCCCCAGGAGGGCGGCGTCCACGGCGGCGCCCCGGGTGGTGAACTCCGCGCCGCCGAGGGTGGCCGTGGTGTACCGCTCCAGCGGCGTCTGCGCCTCCCACGGCCACAGAGGCGCCACCTCCGTCGACGAGACGGACGCGCCGTCCCGATAGACGCGGGCCACGCCGCCCACCGTCGTCGGCGTGCCGCCGGCGCCGCGGGGGAGCAGCACGACGGCCAGCACCGCGGCCGCGGCCAGCGCCGCTGCGGCCGCCACCCACCGCCGGAACGGCCGCCGCTTCCGGCTTTCCGCGCCGAGGGCCTCTGCCACGTACCGCTCGTCGATTCGGCCGAGCGCGTCGGAGAACTCCTCCAGTTTCACACGAACACCCCCTGTTCTGCCAGATGGTCCCGCAGCCGCTGCCGCAGCCGCGTCAGCCGGACGGTGACGGCCTTTTCCGAAAGCTCCGTCCGGGCGGCGATCTCCCGGCAGCTGTCAGCGAACCAGTAGCGCCGCAGGAAGATCACCCGGTTTTCGGCGCTCAGCGCGTCGAGAAACGATTCCAGGATCCGGACCAGCTCGTCGGCGGCCACGGCGGATTCGGCGGAGTCCGGCCCCGCCAGGCAGGGCTCCAGCTCTGCCATGGCCACGGTGTAGGCGCTGCTGCGCCGGGCCGCGTGCCGGTGCCGCAGGGCCTTGCAGGCGAGGTTCCGGACGACCCTGCAGACGTACGGGAGGAGCGGCTCCGGCCGGGCCGGCGGGATGGCGTTCCACACCCCCAGGTATGCGTCGTTGACGCACTCCTCGGCGTCCTGCCGGGTGCCGACGATGCGGTGCGCCAGGGTGAACAGCAGCCGGCCGTACTTCCGCTCCAGCTCCCGGATGGCCTCCTCAGAGCGGGCCTGAAACAGCGCGAGAATCTCCGCGTCCTCCATGGGGCCGCCTCCTTTCCTCTCACCCGTTATCTACCCGTTTTGCGTCGGATGCTACGGCCGTCCGGCCTTTTTTCTGAAACGAAGCGGGGCGTGCCTTTGCACGCCCCGCTTCGTGCGGATTCCGGGCAACTCAGCCCATGCACAGGCCCATGCGGCGGGCCACTTCCAGCATTCCGTGGCCCTCCGGCACCAGGCGGCTCTTGCCGGCCACGTCGCTGAGCCGGTTGGCCACCACGTGGTTGTTCTGCATGGCCACCGTGACGCCGTACACCTGGTCCTCCACCATCTTGGCGGCGTACGTGCCGAACTGGGTGGCCAGGACCCGGTCGTACGGCGACGGGCTGCCGCCCCGCTGCATGTGGCCGGGGACGCAGACCCGGGCCTCGAAGCCGGTCATTTCCTCGATCTGTTTGGCGATGCGGTTGGTGGCGGTGGTATACCCCTGCTCGGCCCGGCGGGCCATGCGCTCCTTCCGCTTCATCCGTGCCTCCTCGGCGTCGTAGATGCCCTCGGCCACGGCCAGGATGGAGAAGTGCTTGCCCTGCTCGGCGCGCTTCTCGATGGCGGCACAGACGTTCTCAATGGTGTACGGCAGCTCCGGGATCAGGATGATGTCGGCGCCGCCGGCGATGCCGGCGTACAGCGTCAGCCAGCCGGCCTTGTTGCCCATGAGCTCTACGATCATGCAGCGGCTGTGGCTGCCGGCGGTGGTGTGGATGCGGTCGATGGCCTCGGTGGCGATGTCCACGGCCGAGTGGAAGCCGAAGGTCACGTCGGTGCCGTAGATGTCGTTGTCGATGGTCTTGGGCAGGCCGATGATGTTCAGGCCCTCCTCACTCAGCAGGTTGGCCGTCTTGTGGGTGCCGTTGCCGCCCAGACAGAGGAGGCAGTCCAGCTTCATCTCCTTGTAGTTTCTCTTCATGGCGTCGACCTTGTCCACGTCGTCGTCGCCGATGACGCGCATGAGCTTGAAGGGGGTGCGCTTCGTGCCGAGGATCGTGCCGCCCACGGTGAGGATGCCGGAGAACTCGTGGGGCTGCATCAGCCGCCAGTCGCCGTGGATCAGGCCGTCGTAGCCGTTGGAGATGCCGATGATCTCCACGTCGGTGCCCATGCGCTGGTACAGCGCCTTGGCCACGCCGCGGATGGTGGCGTTGAGACCGGGGCAGTCGCCGCCGGAGGTGAGAATGCCGACTCGGATTTTCATGTGGATGGCCCCCAATCTTTCGGATTTCTACTCTTAGAGTACCCGTTCCGGGGGCGTTTGTCAATCGACAATCGCGAACACCGCCCAGACGGTGCGGGTGTCGTAGTCGCCGGGGGCGCGATAGAGGAAGATTTCCTTGGAGATGCGGTACGTACCCGGGGCCAGCTCGCCATAGACGTGCGTCCAGTCCGTCTCCCAGGCGACGGTTTCGTCTGCCGGGATGATCCAGGCCACGCTGTCCCAGCAGATGTCCCCGTTCAGCAGCGGCACCGGCTGCCACTGGCCGTCCACCGACTGCTCCAGGGCGAATTCCGTCCCGGTGTGCAGCTCCCCGTCGGCACTGCCGCCGGACTGGGTGCAGCGGAGGGTCAGACCCGTGGCGGTGACGTCCTCGGCCGCCAGGGTGACGCCCCAGGCGGCGGCTTCGTCCGCGCCGTCGGCGACGCCGTCGGTGGGGGCGTCCTCAGTGCGGAAGGCGTAGTACGCGTCGCCCCAGCACCAGTCGCTCTCCCACACGGCGTGGATCTCATAGATCTGGCCGGGCTGCAGGGACAGGGCCTCGCCGTTGGCCAGCTCCGGCATGGCCGTGTCGGACAGAGCTGCCTCCTCCGCGGTGGTGCCGGCCGTCCAGGAGCAGACAAAGACAGAGGTCGGGTGGAAGGAGAACGTCAGGGCTGCCTCCGCCGCGTTCGCCGGCAGCAGCGGCAGCTGGTCCGCATCGTCCAGCGGGTGGACGCTGTCGGCGGTGACGCCGGTGGCGGTGCCGTCGTCGTTGGTGTAGCTCCAGGTGTACGTGCCGCGCCAGGCCGTGACCGAGGCGCCGCCGGCGTCCACGGTCAGAGCCGGCGGCTCCGTCAGGGTTTCGGCGTATGCGGCGCCGTCCTCCTCCGGTACCGGGGCGGCGTCGCCGCCGTCCTCCGGCGCGGGGGCGGACGCGCCGGCGCTGCCGGGGCTTTCCGTGGCCGGGGACGCGCAGCCGGCCAGCAGGAGCAGGGCCAACAGCAGGGACAGGATTCGTTTCATGGGGAACACCTCCAAAAAGTTGTCTCTGCCCCTTATCACGGAAACCGCCGGCTGCGGTTGCAGCCGGCGGAAAAATTTTTCATTTCTGGCGGGGCTCACTTCTCGGCGCAGATCAGGAAGCCGGGGGTGGCGGCGAAGTTGACCTTCTCCTCGTTGTCCCACGTGAGCTTCCAGACCTCCGTGTCGGTGTAGATGCGGCGGCAGCCGCAGCGCAGCAGCGTCTGCACGTCCCAGTCGGGGCGGTTGACGCGGCCCATGGGCAGCTGCAGGGAGAGCCGCTCCATCTCGTCGGCCTTTTCGTAGGCGTTGTAGTCGGTGCAGCCGGCCTGGCGGACGTGGTCCCGGTCCTGCCAGACGGCTACGCGTTTGCGCGCGTCGAACAGGTAGCCGTACCAGTCGGCGTCGAAGTTGAGGATCCGCCCACCGGGACGCAGTACCCGGAGCCACTCCCGGTACGCCCGGGCCGGGTCAGGCAGGTTCCACGTCACGTTGCGGCTGACCACGGCGTCGTACGCGCCGTCGGGCAGCTCCAGGGCCTGGGCATCCATCTGGCGGAAGTCGATCTGCCCGGCCAGGGCGCCGGCGTTGCGCCGGGCCTCGTCGAGCATGGCCGGCGTGTAGTCGGCGGCGGTGACGCGGTGCCCCATCTCCGTCAGCAGGATGGCGAAGAAGCCCGGCCCGGTGCCGATGTCCAGGATCCGCAGCTGCTCTCCCTCCGGCAGATGGGAGGCCAGGGCGCTGCGCCACATCTCCCGCCCGCCATGGGCGATGTTCGTGGCCACATCCACGGTGTACGACGGCGCACGTGCCGTCCAGTAAGCGCGGTTTTCCGCAGCAAAGTCCATAAGCAACCGATCCTTCCGGTGGAATTCTTCCGTAAGGATACCAGACATCCGCCACCCGCACAAGCCTCCTGGGGGGATATTTTTTGCGGGTTTTTGTGGAATGGCTGCCGGTTGTTTGAGGGATACCGCAGCCGCTTTGCGAATATATAAGGAAACGGGTGCGCCGCTGCCGAGCGAAAAACAGGGCCGCCCGCAGGGCGGCTCCGACTGCGGGTCCGGCGCGGCGGTTTCGATTTGGAGAGGAGGAGCAAGGGAGCGAGCAAAGTTTTCGCGGGAGCGCCGAAGGCGCCCCCGCGGAAACGACGTCGAGCGGACTTTGCTCCGACGTGGTGCCGCTGACCGGGATCGAACCGGTACGGTGTTGCCACCGAGGGATTTTAAGTCGGATTTATCAGAATCCTCTCCACATCTCTCCGCAGTCATCCAAATTCAGAAGTGCTGAAAACACTGGAGTTTCCCAGACTTTAACGGATTCGTGGGAATCTTTTGCTGTTGTCAAAAATAGCGCAGGGAGGGCACAGGAGAGAACATAGGAGAGAATCCGCCGAGTCAAGCGTGGTCCCGGAAATGGACGAAACAGAAACGTATTTTGTAGTACAGGAGAGAACTCACAAACGACAACGATATTGGAACTGCACAAGGATTCCTGCCAATGGCAAATATCATACAGGAGGAGATTGTGTATGTTGCGTATCAGAAATTATTATGAAAATAAGTTTAGGGAATACCCTGATATGGTTGATTTGCTGACTTTCCGGCAGATGATGGGCGGGATCAGTGATTCCTTTGCGCGTTTGCTTATCCACGAGAACAGAGTACAGCATATATTTGTAAAACCTCACTACTGGATCTCCAAGAGGTCTATCATTGATTACCTGTTGAGCGAGGACTATGCAAACAGGCGTTTGAAAGTGAGGGTATAATGAACTATCGTCCAACGTCAGCGGAGGAAGAATACCTCAGCAAGGAACAATTCTGCAAAGAATGCCATATCAGCAAGGCCACGGCACTCTATTTGATTCAAAACAATCTCGTGCCAGCAATCCATGCGCATAAACAGCCCAACCGGTATCTGATTAGACGAAGCGACATGATTGCATATCTTAAAGCTCGTGAACTTACTCCGGCGTTGTATAGGCACCAAAAGAGTTATGGCAAAAAGCTCGTAAAATTATACTCCCGTAATCGAGCTGCTCAACTACGCCGGCTCGTCACGCAAGAATGGGCAGATGTACCAGATGTTCTTCAACTTGAGGAGGTGTCTGCCCTGCTCGGGTACTCTAAGAACATTGTCCGCTCTTGGCGGAAAGAACTTGGATTAAAAAGCCTGACAGTATCCCATACATTATACTTTCCCAAAAAGTGTCTGGTTGAATTTGTAATCAGCCCGGAATTTCATGAAGTTAATCCAAAGTCCGCAAAACATATGGAACTTTTAAGGATGGTAGGCTATGTGTGAGAATAAGATTATTTCTATCACAAATCAAAAAGGCGGCGTCGGCAAAACGACAACTGCCTTGAATTTGGGAGCAGCATTAACTGGCATTGGCAAAAAGGTGCTCCTGATAGACAACGATCCGCAAGGCAATCTGACGGCTGCTATGAACCATACTCCGGCAGCGCAGAAATACACGCTGACCAATCTTCTGCTGGCTGCAATGGATTATCCGGAAGATCTGGAGTGCCACATCGGCCGAACCGTTCTGCATACAGAAAGCGGGATGGACTTGATTCCCGCCAACCGCCGGCTGGCCGATGCGGCGGCCCGGCTTCAGGTGATGCAGCTCTCCCAGTACAACGCTGTAGGTGACACCGAGCGTTCCTGCGAAAAGGTTATGGACAGCCTTATGCCATTCCTGCAGGACCGCTATGATTACATCATCATCGACTGCGGACTGAAGCATGAGCTGCTGACCGTCAATGCCCTTGCAGCGTCGGACTACTGCATCATCCCGGTCCAGTCCCATTTCCTCGCCAGCGAGGGCGTCCCGGACGTGCTGGATCTGGTGCGCTCCGTCAAGGAAAAGTTCAACCCACGGTTGGAGGTTGCAGGAATCCTGCTGACGATGTACCAGACTCGTCCCCAGCTGTGCCGCAGCGTCCGGGAGAGCGTCGTGGATGTTTACGGCGGCCGCTATCATGTGTTTGAGCGGCCCATTGAATACTCCGTCAAGGTAGCGGAGTGCCCGGCGGCTGGCCAGAGCATTTTTGAATACGCGCCGAAGAATGCCGCCGCCGAGTCCTACCGCAGCCTTGCCCGGGAGGTGCTGGGCCTTGGCGAAAGCTGATATGAACGCCATCCTCAAACGCAGGATGGCAGCCGCACAGCAGGCATCGGAGCTTCAGGCCAGCGACGAAGCCTATCAACAGATCTTTCAGCGTGCGCCGCCTCCGGCTCAATCTGAAATCTGCGACCTTCTGCTGGACAAGCTGGACAATTTCTTTACGGCGGACATCGGATTCAGGCCCTACTCCCCCGCAAAACTGGAGGCATTTGCCCAGCAGCTGCAGGAAGAGGGGCTGTTGGTTCGAATCATCGTCCGGCGCATCCCCCACTCTGACCGCTACGAAATTCTGGCAGGCCACAACCGCGTCGCCGCAGCAAGGCTTGCGGGCTGGACGAGAATTGCAGCGGAAATCGTGGTGGCGGACGATGCCAGAGCCATTGCCATC
>CAJFNY010000069.1 GCA_904395865.1 uncultured Oscillospiraceae bacterium | reverse complement strand
CGGCCGAAGGATTCGGAGGGAGGGAAAGTGTGAAAGGGGACCGTCAGGGTCCCCTTTCGCGTTCAATCAAACCCGAATTTGCAACTTCAAGAAGTTGCAAATTCGTAGCAGCTTGTCAAAAAATTCTCGTGAGAGACTTTTTTGACAAGCTGAGTGGGGATGGCCAGCGGCCATCCCCACGTTTTTCTGCCGCTCCGTACGCCACACCTGCCGGCAGCCGTTCGGAGCACTCATTTGATTTTGCGCCAAAACGTTGTACGGCTGATCCCAAGCCGCTCCGCAGCGCGCGTCTGGTTCATGTTTTCGTCCCGGAGCACGGCCATCAGGATATCATGTTCAATGGCCTCCAGGGTACGGCCTGGTCCAATATCGATCACACCGCTGTACGCCTGTTGGTCCTGATCCGACGACAGGAGCACCGAAACGACCTTGGCCGTGATATACGGCGTGTCCGCCAACTTGACGGCCTCGTGGAGGACGCTGCGCAGCTGCGCAAGGTTCCGCGGCCACTCGTACCGCTGGAACAGCGCCATGGCCTCCTTCTCCAGGCCCACCACCTGTTTACCCACGCGCTCGTTCTCCAGCATAATCGTGCTGCTGGTCAAATCCTCAATGTCCTCCTTGCGCTGCCGCAGGGCCGGCACCCAGACACGCGAGAATCCCAGTGCTGCCAGCAGTTCCCTGGAGAAGGCCCCCACCTGAACCATGGCCTCCATATTCTGTTCCGCCGTGGCGATCAGCAAAAATCGGGGAAACTGCTGCGAATACGACAGCATCCGCTCCTGACTCTTTTTACTCAGCTCATGGAGCCGATACAGGAACAGCGGCAGCTTCCCGTCCTTGCGGCCGGAGAACCGGATGTCCTCAAACAGTCTCGTCACGCCATCCGGCTCGATCTGCGCACAGTCCAGGGTAATCACCGTGGCCGTGGGTCCGGCCATGTCCTTGAAGAGCAGCAGGCCCAGGTTCCGCTTGCCGGTGCCGTATTCCCCCTCCAGCAGGATCGGCGCGCGTGCTCTGGCCAGCAGTAGAATCCGCTCCGTCATCTCCCGGTAGCCGGCGCTCTTGGTATGGTAGAGGGAGTAAGACAGGGTGTGGTTCTTCGTCAGATCGATCATCTGGATGCCGCGGCTGCCAGCCAGATTGTTCTCGCTTTCCCGGAGGGAAAACAACATCATGCGCTGACCGTCCTCCAGGAGCAGCGACCGGCCGGACAGCTGGTAGTAGACGCCGGTGGGATGCGCATAAATGCCGGTAATTCGGCTTCGCTCCGGCATCTCCGTGGCCCGGAGGCTCAGATAGGCGTTGAGTTCCCGGTCCATGGTGTCCATGCTGGGAAATACGAGTTCCCGCCGGTCGTTATATACACACACCCTCGTATCCGGCACAGCCGCAAGGATCTGCTCCAACGCCTCCGCGCGGGAACGGTATCGGTTGATCTGTGCCAGATACGGCTGGACCTGATCCAGCGCATCCCGCACGCTCTCCTCACCGGAAGTGACGAGCATGCCCTCCATGCCGATGGTCTTGGCACCATGGACGGTAATCACATCACCGATGACGAAGGTTACGCCGCTGGCTTTCAGCCGCTCCAGCGTCGGCAGCACCTCCCGGCGATTCTGGATGGTGACAATCTCCATCTCCGTTTTCATCAAAAGGTTGACCGCCTCATAGCCCCGCGTAATCGCACTGAAGCCCACCACCGCTTTTTTCCCGGAGAGATTCTGCACCAGGGCCACCGACCGGAGCACATCGTATCCCGAAACCGGAATGCTCAGCACCGGCAGGGAAATCTGCTCCATCAGATATTCCATTGTACCGCCGCGGGATAGAATCACGTCATACCCCTCGCGCTCTGCCTGCCGGGAGAACTGCAGGCTGTCCTCCAGATTTCCGATCTCGACCCGTATTTCCAGATCCAGATAGTCCTGTGCAATCGTCGTAACCAGCTGTGCCAGCCCCGGATACGGCGCGACCACCAGTACTCTAATCATCTCCATTACCTCTGTCAGTAAAATTCGGATACGCCCTGCCGCCGGAGTATTTTGCTGTTATTATACCTGATTTCGCTTCATAAGTCAAAAACGATCCGGCGCCGGACGGCTGTGCCGCAGGCAGGCGGCCGGAAAACCGGCCCTGTCTGCCCCCTTTTTCTTTACTGCGCAAAAAATGGGGATTCCTCCTTGTATTGCCGGGCGAAACGTCGTATAATACTCTTTGCTACGGAAGCATACGGACATTTCGCGGGCGCGGGCCCGCGGCAAAGGGAGTTGCACTATGAGCAGAATCACCATTCCGCAGGGCTACCGGCCGCCGCTCTCCGGCTATGAGATGCAGCGGGCCATCGAGTTCATCAAGCGGATCTTCCCGCAGGAGCTGTCCTGCGCGCTGAACCTGCGCCGCGTCTCGGCGCCGCTGTTCGTGGACGAGGCCTCCGGCCTCAACGACAATCTCAACGGCGTGGAGCGGCCGGTCTCCTTCGACATCCCCGACGTGGGCGCCACCGGCCAGGTGGTCCACTCCCTGGCCAAGTGGAAGCGGCTGGCCCTGCTGCGGTACGGCTTCCGCCCCGGCAAGGGCCTCTACACCGACATGAACGCCATCCGCCGCGACGAGGTGGTGGACAATCTCCACTCGATCTACGTGGACCAGTGGGACTGGGAGAAGATCATCGAGCCGTCCGACCGGAACGCGGCGTACCTGCAGGCCACGGTCCGCGCCATCGCCGGCGCCATCGCCGACACGGCCGACGCCCTGGGCGTGGCCTTCCCGGGGCTCCACCAGCACGTCTCCCGGGACGTCACCTTCGTCACCACCCAGGAGCTGGAGGATCGCTACCCCGACCTGACCGGCTCCGAGCGGGAGACGGCCTTCGTCCGGGAGCACCCCACCACGTTCCTGATGCAGATCGGCGGGAAGCTCCGCTCCGGCAAGCCTCACGACGGCCGCGCCCCCGACTACGACGACTGGCAGCTCAACGGCGACCTGCTGGTCTGGAACGACGTGCTGGGCCGCTCCCTGGAGCTCTCCAGCATGGGCATCCGCGTGGACGCCGCGTCCCTGGACCGGCAGCTGACCCTGGCCGGCTGCGACGACCGGCGCGACCTGCCGTTCCACCGGATGCTTCTGGCCGGCCAGCTGCCCCAGACCATGGGCGGCGGCATCGGCCAGTCCCGGCTGTGCATGCAGCTGATCGGCACGTGCCACATCGGCGAGGTCCAGTGCAGCCTCTGGGACGCAGCCACCCGCGACGCCTGCCAGGCCGCCGGCATCACCCTGCTGTGACGCCCCACTCTATGAGAAAGAACAGGTACTGAACATGGAACAACTGACACCCGTCCGGGCGCTCTTCCAGGCCCCCGGCGATTACGCAGGCAAGACCGTCACCGTGGGCGGCTGGGTCCGCAGCGTGCGGGCCTCCAAGGCCTTCGGCTTCATCGTCCTCAGCGACGGCTCCTGCTTTGAGACGCTCCAGGTGGTCTACCACGACACGCTGCCCAACTTCGCCGAGCTGTCCAAGGCCAACGTGGGCACGGCGCTGATCGTCCGCGGCACCCTGGTGGAGACGCCCGAGGCGAAGCAGCCCTTTGAGATCCAGGCGGAGGAGGTCACCGTGGAGGGCGCCTCCACGCCCGACTACCCGCTGCAGAAGAAGCGCCACACGCTGGAATACCTGCGGACCATCCCCCACCTCCGCCCGCGGACGAACACGTTCCAGGCGGTGTTCCGCATCCGTTCCCTGGCGGCGTACGCCATCCACAAGTTCTTCCAGGAGCGGGACTTCGTCTACGTCCACACGCCGCTGATCACCGGCTCCGACTGCGAGGGCGCCGGCGAGATGTTCCAGGTGACGACGCTGCCCCTGGGCGATATCCCCCGCACCGACGACGGCGCCGTGGACTACCAGCAGGACTTCTTCGGCAAGCCCACGAACCTGACCGTCTCCGGCCAGCTCAACGGCGAGACCTTCGCCATGGCCTTCCGGAACATCTACACCTTCGGCCCCACCTTCCGGGCCGAGAACTCCAACACCACGCGCCACGCCGCCGAATTCTGGATGATCGAGCCGGAGATCGCCTTCGCCGACCTGCAGGACGACATGCGCCTGGCCGAGGACATGATCAAGTTCATCATCTCCTACGTGCTGGAGCACGCGCCGGCGGAGATGGCCTTCTGCAACCAGTTCCTGGACAAGGGCCTGCTGGACCGGCTGCACCATGTGCTGAACTCCGACTTCGGCCGCATCACGTACACCGAGGCCATCGAGAAGCTGGAGCCCCACAACGACCGGTTCGCGTACCCGGTCCACTGGGGCAGCGACCTGCAGACGGAGCACGAGCGCTTCCTGACGGAGGAGCTGTTCCGCCGGCCGGTGTTCGTCACCGACTATCCCAAGGAGATCAAGGCCTTCTATATGAAGCAGAATCCCGACGGCAGGACCGTGGCGGCCATGGACTGCCTGGTGCCCGCCATCGGCGAGATCATCGGCGGCAGCCAGCGCGAGGACGACCTGGCCGCCCTGGAGCGGCGCATGGACGAGCTGGGGCTGAAGAAGGAGGACTACGGCTTCTACCTGGACCTCCGGAAGTACGGCTCCGCCCGCCACGCCGGCTTCGGCCTGGGCTTCGAGCGGATGGTCATGTACCTGACGGGCATCGGCAACATCCGCGACTCCATCCCCTTCCCCCGCACCGTGGGGAACTGCGAGCTGTAACCCGCTTCGCTTTCGCCTGCTGCGGCAGGCGAAACTCTGCCGAGGGCTTTTTTCAACGCGTGGGGATACATCCTGCTTGCGCGCTGGCCGTTTCCCGGCAAACTGCGGCGGCCGCCCCTTTTGGGGGCGGCCGCTTTTCGTGTGGCGCCGCCCCGCGGTGTCACCGGCGTGCTGCCGAAACGCTGCGCCGGACCTGCAGCAGCAGAAGCACGAGGCTGATTCCCAGCAGCATATGGCCAATCCCGGCAATGCCGGAGATTGCCGCGCTCATGCCCGAGGAGAGCGGGGCCTCCAGCACCTGGGTCACGCCCCGCACCGCCAGCATCAAGGCCGTCAGATTCAGGCCGATCTGATACGCCAGCAGGATCCGCCCGGTCCCGGGCCCGGTGAAGGCGAAGCTCTTTTCCACCACCAGCAGCAGCAGGAACAGCACCATCCCCAGCAGGAAGTAGTGCGTATGTACGACCCCCAGGGCCGTTTTGGCGGTAAAGTCGTGGAATCTGGTGAACTCCCGGTAAAACACGCCGCCGGCCATTGCAAGGACGGCATACAGCAGGGACAAATTCACGTATCGTTTCATGTCCGTTCCTCCTCAGTGACATTCCTTTTTCATGGCGGAGTACCCGATCAGGACCGTCCAGACGTAGGCGCACGTCTTGGGGATCATCAGCATTCCGATCATCGGGATCGCGTCTGCCCACAGCACCACCGGAATGTAGAAGCCGAAGCTCAGCACAATGGTCAGCCACATCCAGCGGAACGCCCGATCCCCGTGCCGCTTTGCGCTTCCGCGGAACAGCACGATCACCAGGAGCCCCAGAAGCGCAAAGGGGATGTTGCGGAAGATTCCCCAGGCGAGGGGGGCGTCGTCACGGAGCCACTGATTCTGCGGCATCATGCACAGGGCGATCCGGACGGCGGCCAGGCCGTACACGGCGGCGGTCAGGCCCGTCCGTCCCCGGATCCCATACCGCTGCCGCCACACGCCGTAGAGCAGCACGTAAAAGACCGTCATGGTGACGGAGGTAATCCATTTGCCCAGCCCCAGCGGAACCGTGTAGCTTGCCAGCCCCGTGGTGCAGAGAGCCAGGGCTCTCGGGACCAGGTGGAAGGCGTCGCCCGCCCCCAGCACCACGGCCATCCAGCCAAACAGCCGGAACTGGCGGTCTCCCCGGCTTTCCCGGATCATCCGGATGCCGATGGTAAGAACCGTAATCAGATAGGCCGCATCGAACAGAGTTTCTACAATTGCCTGCATCGCGCATTCTCCTCGCCGTCTCGTCTGAACCGGATCCGCGCCCCGGCGGCGCGTTCAATACACGGTCCTGCGGATGATCTCCAGCACCGGGGCCGGATCGTAGTCCCGGCGCAGCAGCGCGGACAGCATCAGGGAGAACAGCACGCCCGCAAATTTCTCCGCGGTCAACTGCCCGGTAAACGCATCCGGGCGGACTCTGGCGTCCCGCTCCAGGACGGAGCGCAGCTCCTCCTGAATGTGCTGCCAGGTCTGCTGCATGCGCCGCCTCCCGTCCGGTCTGTCCTCCTGCAGGAAGCCCAGGGAGTGCAGGGTAAAGAAGCCTGGATACTGCCTGCCGCCGTATTCCATCCGCCCATACAGCCAGGTCATGCAGGCCTGCGTGTCGTGAAACGCCGGCCCGTCCTCCGGGCGGTGAAAAATCTCGTGCCAGACGCTCTCCACCGCGGCCGCCATCAGCGCCGCCTTGGAGTCGAAGTAGTTGTAGATGGACCCCACCGATACGCCGCAGGCGGCCGCGACCGAGCGGATGCTGACCGCATCCCACCCCTGCCGCCGGATCAGCTCCCGGCTGGCCTTCAGAATCTCCTCTTTTGACGTCACGACGGTATTCACGCAATCACCCCAATATGAACATTGTTCATTATGCCACAGGCGCGCCGGATTGTCAAGCGCGCGCTGCCGTGCAGCGTCCCCTGAAACGGTTTTCGCAGCTCCGCAGGGGCGCACGGCCGCCTGCGGAGCTGCGAATTGCAGGGAACAGAGTGGTTTTGTACGGCGCCTTTCCGGAGCCGTCAGCCCGCCGCGCCGTTGGCGAACCGGGACAGCATGGCGGCTGCCTGCGCTCTGGTGGCATTGCCCCGGGGGAGCAGGGTCGTGTCGCTGACGCCGGTGATGATGCCCTCGGTGCAGGCCCACGCCATGGCCTCCCGGGCCCAGGCGCTGACCTGACCCGCGTCGGTGAATGCGGAGAGGTCCGCGCCGGCCGCCACGTCGCGGCCCTGGCTGGCGGTGAAGCGGCAGAGGATCGCCGCCAGCTGCTCGCGGGTGACTGGGTCGTCGGGCCCGAAGCTGCCGTCGCCGTACCCTTCGGCGACGCCCGCGCCGACGGCCCAGCCGATGGCCTCGGCGTACCAGGCGTTTGCCGGCACGTCCGAGAAGTCCGTCCCGCCGTCCGCCGCCGGGCTGCCGGCCAGCCGCCACAGGATGGTGACGATCTGACCCCGGGTGGTGGTGCCCGCCGGGCGGAAGGTGCCGTCGTCGAAGCCTACCATCAGGCCGCGGGCCAGGCAGTAGTGGACGCCGTTGTGGTACCAGGCGTGCAGGTCCAGGTCGGGGAAGCCGTACATGGGGCACGTCGCGTCCCGCGGGCAGTCGGAGAGGGCGCCGGCCTCCCGGAAGGTGACGGAGATGGTCACGCTGCCGGACGGCTGGACGAAGGTATACGTGCCGTCGCCGTGGTCGGTGACGTCCACCGGATTGCCGTTCCGGTCCGTCACGGTGACATCGTCCACCTGGTAGCCCTCGTCGGGCGTCGCCGTGATGGTCACGGTGTCGCCCCGGCCGGGCCGGGTGGGGCTGACGGTGACGGTGCCGTGCTCCGTGTCGTCCACCGTGGGACGGTAGCTGCTGCCGCCGGAGGAGGGCGCACTTTCGACGTAGCCCACCGCGTAGGTGGAGAACTTCTGCGCGTAGATGACGAGGATCGCGCCGTCGTCCTCCAGGGCGAAGCCCTCCCGGGTGCCGTCGGAGGCGCTCAGGGCCTCTGCCTGGTCGCCGTGGCAGCGGTAGACGGTGTAGCGGTACATCCCCTGCAGCTCCGCCGGGAGGGAGATGCGCAGGGTGAGCAGGGCCGTCGTCTCGGTGATGTTCGTCGGTTTAAGGGTATTGCCATCGGCTGTCGTCACGGTTTTGACGAGGGAGTAGTCCATCACCAGGCCCATGGTCACGCCGGAGCCGGCCACCTGCTGAATGGAGGACATATCCTCTGCGATGTCTTCGTCGCCCTCATCCTTCTTGGTGGCGGTGAGGGTGATCTCCACCTTGCCGCCATTCGTGACGGTAGCCTGATCGTCCTTCATATAGCCCTGGTCCTTCGTATAGCCCTGGTCGTTCGTGTCCGCCAGGTTGGTGTCATCGTACAGCTTCTCCAGGTCGCCCACCACCACGGGGACGTTGCTCTCCACCTCCACGAGCGAGTTGGTGGGCAGGGCGGGAAGCGTCACCGCTCTCGTGACGTTCGCATTCTCGATGTTCACCATGATGGTGACGGTGCGGTCGCCGTACGTCGTGACCAGATTGTAAACGCCGGGGGTGAGCTGGCCGAAGGTGAAGGCGCCGCTGCTGTCCGTCGTCGCCTCGGCCAGCGTCTCCTCGCCGTACTTCAGGGTGACGACCGCGTTGGCCACCGGCTTCAGGCCGTCCGAATCATCAGGATCCGACGTCGGCTCGGAGACGCTGCCGGTGATTTCGTAGACGTCCTGCCACTGGGCCGTGAAGGTCACGTCCCGGGTGACGGTGTAAAGGTCGCCGGGCTGCCAGAGGCGGGTGCCGTCGCTCCAGCCGGTGAAGCGGTGGCCCGCGTACGTGAACGGGTTGCCGGGCAGGGCCAGGAAGGTGCCGGAGACGGCCGTCTGCGGTTCGGGCGCGGTGCCTCCCAATTCCTCCCCTTCGGCGCCGGCGGCGAAGGTGACGTCGTACGTCACCGGCGGACGCTCCGTGATGGTCAGGGTGCCGATCTGCTGGGTGAGGCCGTCGGCGGCCTGGTAGTTGCCGTCGTCGTCGAATGTCACCCAGATCTCGTAGCTCCCCGCCGCCGAGGGCGTCCCGGCCACCGTCTGGCCGTCCTTCCGGTAGGAGATGGTGTAGTCCGTCAGGCCGGAGACCGACGGGGTGACGGCCGGCGCAGGCCTCGTGCCCTCCTGCACCACGTTGTCGGTGACGGTGAAGTACACCGTCTGCCGCCGGATGGTCAGGGTGGCGCTGTCGGAGCAGAGGGTGTAGTTGGCCGCGTCCGCGCCGGTGAGGGCGGCGGTGACGCCGTACGTGCCGGCGTCGGCGGGGTCGGCCGGGTCGAAGGTGTACGCCGCGCGGCACTCGTCGCCGTCCGCCAGCCCGTCCAGGTGGGCCACCACCTGCGACGCCTCGAAGCTGCCGTACGTCTGGTTCAGGCCGCTCCAGGTGACGGTGAGGGGCCTGGTTTCGATGGTGACGATGACGGCGCCGCTGTCGGTGCTGCCGCCGGTCGGCGTGCCGGCGCCGTCGCTGGCCGTGACCCGGACAGTGTATGTTCCGCTGTCGGCCACGTCGGTGAGGGTCAGGGTGGCGGCCGTCTCGCCGTCCAGCAGTTTGCCGTCCTTGTACCACTCGTAGACGTACGTGATGCCGTCGCCGGCGGCAGGCTCGGCGCGGGCCGTCAGAGTCACCTCTGTGCTGCCGTACTCGACGGCTCCCGCCGGCGCGCCGTCAATGGTGACGGTGGTGGGGGGATTCAGCGTCCAGCCGGCGGTGAGGGTCAGGTCGTTCTGGACGGGATCGTCAAAGTCCCACACGTCGCTGCCGTTGTACCAGGCGGTGAAGGTGTAGCCGGATTTCACCGGGTCGTCGGGCTCCGCGACCTTGCCGCCGTCCACGACCAGCTGGGCGCTGTCGCCGACGGTGACGGCGTGGACGGTGATTTCCTGCGTCGCGTTTTTGCCCGCGCCGGTGGCGGCGGTGAAGGTGTACGTGCCGGATGCGGTGACGGTGTACGTGCCGGAGCCGTTGTCCAGCGTGATCTCCGTACTGCCCTCCTGGCCCTGTTTGGACGCGGCGACGGTGACGCCGGAACCGCCGGGGTTGGACGCGGAGACGGACAGCGTCAGCTCCGCGGCGCTGAGATCGCCGCCGGTGACGGCGAGGGTGGGCGTGGCCGTGTCGATGGTGTTGACTGTCACGGTGGTTTCCCGGACGTTCTCCACCTGGTCGGTGGCGGTGACGGTGTAAGTGCCGTTTTCGTCAGCGGTGAAGGTGCAGGCGCCGTCGGCTTCGGTAACTTCCACGCTGCTTCCGTCCTTCTCCACCGTCACGGTCTCCACGCCGGACTGCTCCCCGTCCGTCACGGTGAGGGTGACGGTGACGGGCTCGGCCGTCCAGCCCTCGGGGGCGGAGGCTTCGACGGTGGGGGCCGTGGTGTCGATGTTATTGATGGTGACGGAAATGGGGTGTTCGGTCATCGTTACCGTTCCCGTTCCCGTTTCCTCGCCCTCCTCGGCCTCGTCCGAGACGTAGAGCTGGATGCTCTTGCGCACGTTTCCGGCGGCGTCGGTGGCGGTGAAGGTGTAGGTGGCGTTTTCGTCGACTTCCAACGTGCCGGTGAAGGTGCCTTCCTCGCCTTCCACGGTCGATTCCGTCATCGGAACCGAAATCGCGCCGGTCGCCTCCTCGTCCTTGTAGGCGTTGACCGTGACGTTCTGGCCCGTGCTGCCGATGTCGTAGACCGACACGGTGATGGTGACGGGGCCCTGCGTCCAGTCCGCGGGGCTGACGCTCAGCGACACGTCGGGCAGCACGCCGTCCAGGGTCTCGCCCGCTTCCAGAGCGACGTCGATCGTCTCGGACACGTAGTGCCCGGCTTCGTCGGTGACGGTGACGAGGTAGCTACCCTCCTCGGTGATGGTGAAGGTGCCGCTGGTCGCGCTTGTGGTGGTGCCGTCGGGCAGGGTGACGACGATGCCGGTGTTGCCATTGGCATTTACGGTGTAGCTGTACTCGATGCCCGTCGAGCTGCTGGCCCCCTGCGTCACCATCAGGGTCGGCCGGGTGGCGTTGACGTAGTAGGCTTCGGACGAATCCGACCCGGTGTTGCCCGCGTTGTCCGCGGCGGTGACGGTGAGCGTCCAATTGCCGGTCGTGTCGGGGGAGGTGGTGGTGTAGGTGCCGTCGCCGTTGGGCGTCAGTTTGGCTTCCTCATTCGCCGTCCCATTGCTCCACGTGGCCGAAACCGTATCGACGCCCGACTGGCCGTCGGTGACGGAGAAGGTCAGGGTGACGGCCTGGGTGTGGCTGGTGTTGGCGAGGTCGGCGATCTCCACCGTGGGGCCGGTCTGGTCGATGCCCGTCACCGTGACCTGGGTTGTAACGGTCTGGTTTTCGTAGGTGAGCGTGAGCGTGTAGACGCCGTTGGACCGGGCGACGTAGCCGCCAGAGGAGGCTTCGTTGGCTAAAACAGTAGTGGTGGTGAGTGGTGCCCTCACAGGGGCAACAACAGGAACCGTCCAGAGCAAAAGGAACTGCCACAACAATGTGGCAGTTCCTTAAATTTTG
>CAJFNY010000068.1 GCA_904395865.1 uncultured Oscillospiraceae bacterium | reverse complement strand
GCCTCGGGATGCGCCTGCGGGCGCAATCGCTCCGACTGCGACCCGCTGCGCTGGGCTCGCAGTCGGGAAATGGGGAACGGATGACAGACTCCACCGGCTTTTCCGGCAGAAGCAACAGGCCGCATCCGTAAGGCTCCGGCTGCCTGCGGCGGCCGTCACCAACGGCTGCGCAGTACCCGCAGGGGGCACGCCGCATCCGTAGGGCTCCGGCCGCCTGTGGCGGCCGTCACCAACGGCTGCGCAGCAGCGGGAGGAGGTCTTCGGCTTCGTCCAGGTCCAGCTCCTCCAGGATGCGGCGGACGTAGTCCGCCACGCCCTGGATGTCCTCGTCCTCGCTGCGGTAACAGGCCTGCCAGTACTCCCGGGCCAGCTCCGTGCAGCGGCGGCGCGTGGCCGCGTCCCGGGTGACGGCCAGCAGCGCCGTGGCGTTGCCCAGGGCCAGCTCCGGGTGCGTCAGAGCCAGCTGCTGCAGCGCGTAGATCACCACCGCCTCCAGCCGGTCCCGGGCGTACAGCGGCTCCATGCCGGCGTACGTCAGCAGCAGGTCCAGCTCCTCCAGCGTCATGTCCAGGTGGAGGCCCAGGGCGATCAGCTGCCGCCGCCGGGGCACGACGCCGTGCTGCTTGAGCAGCGACAGCTGCTTCTCCACCTCCGCCGGCAGGCGCAGGCTGTGGAGGCTGGCGGCGCGGCCACTGTCCCGCCCGGCCTCCAGGCGGCGGACCGTCAGGAAGTCGCCCAGGAACCGCTCGAGCTTCAGCTTCCGGCCGCAGAGCTCCTGGCCGAAATCCTTGAAAAACTCTGCGAACTCCGCCTCGGTGTCGATGGTCAGGATCCGGGCCATGAGGCGCGTGGTGGAGCTGCTGGACGGGCCGGCCGGGGCCGCCGGCGGCACGAGCCGGTCGTACAGGGCCTCGGCGGCGCCGTAGTCGAACCGCGCGTCGCCGTCGCTGCGGCGGCGCAGGCAGAAGATGCACACGGCGTCGAAGGAGTCCCGCGGATTCAGACCGCAGTACCCGCCGTACCGGGAGAGCATGGTGCTGACGGCCGCCGGCGTCATGGCCGCGCCGAAGCCCACCCGCAGGAACGTGTCCCGGCTGCGGGGGACGCCGCCCTGGGTGCACCAGCGCTTGACCGTATTTTTGCTGATGCCGCAGGCGGCGGCGAAGCGGCCGTAGCTGAGGCCGGCGCCGTCCAGCAGGTCGCACAGGAACGCCTGCCACGACGGGCCGCCGACGCCCTGCAGCCGCTCCAGCACCTCGGCAACGGACTCGCAGCCGTCGGTGGGCCCGCTGCTGCGGGGGCTACTCATCGGCCGCCTCGTCCCACTGGCAGATGAAGCCGCAGGCATCGGGATCGAACATGGTCAGGCCGTCGAGCCGGGAGTCGTTCCAGACCCAGCCCTGGCCGTCCTTGTTGTACATCATCAGATAGTGCTCCTCTCCGTTGGTGCGGTTCGGCTCGCCGATGGCCCAGGCCGCGAAATCGAAGCGCTCTCCCGTGACCCACTGGTAGCCGCCGCTGGAGTTCAGGTCGCTGGCGCCCAGCCAGGCGTTTTCGATGCCCGCCTCCTCCAGCATGGCGACCACGGCGTCGAACTGCTCCTGGTCGAGGATCGTGGCCAGATGGCCGCCGCGGGAGGTGCAGTAGACGTTGGCCTCCTCCCACGTCACGGCGGCGCGGACGACGGTGTAGCGGTGGGTGGCGTCGGACTGCTCCAGCGTGTCGCCGGACGGGAGCGCGGCGGCCGGCGGCTCGTCCGCCGGGGCCAGCACTCCCTGGTAGCTGGGCAGAAGCACCAGCGCCAGCGCCGCCACCACCGCGAAGCTCCAGCCGGTTACGGCCGCCGGAACCCAGAAGCGGTCGGCGCCCGGCGGATGCAGGGCGTCCAGCAGCGCGTCGGCCGACGGGAAGCGGCGGGCCGGATCCGGTGCGCAGCAGCGGAGGACTGCGCGGCGGAGCGCCCGGTCGCCGTGGGGCGGCGGCGGGAGGCGGGAGCCGTCCCACCGGCGGCGGACGGCGGCCTCCCGCTGGGCCTGGGAGGCGTCGGCATCGGAAAGGGGCAGGCAGTTGTCGTTGAGCAGCTGGTAGAGGACGACGCCCAGGGAGTATACGTCGGCCCGGCCGTCGTATCCGTCGCCGCGGGCCACCTCCGGGGCCATGTAGGCCACGGTGCCGATCATCGTCTCCAGGAACGGGCGGGGACTCTGGCGGGCGACGCTGAAATCGCCCAGCTGATAGACGCCCTGGGCCGTGCGGTAGATGTTGGCCGGCTTCACGTCCCGGTGGACGATGCCGGCCCGGTGGGCCGCGGCCAGGGCCGAAGCGACGTCGCAGGCCAGGCGGCGGACCTCCTCCGGCGGAAGCACCTCGCCCTCCCGCAGCAGGTCGGACAGGCACGTCAGCCGCTCCATGCGGATGAGCACGTCGCAGCCGCCGTCGGGCAGCGGGCAGAAGGCGTCGTCGTAAAGGGTGACGACGTTGCCGCAGTCCCGGAGCTGCTCCATGGCGTGGATCTCGTCCAGGACGCGGTCGAGGCCCTCGCCGGGCTCGTCCCCGCCGGCGGGGACGGTGATGACCTTGACCACCGACGCCTGCGGCTCGTCCAGCCGCTGGCTCTCCAGGAGAAAGACGGCGCAGCTGCTGCTCTGGTAGATGCGCCGGCCGGGCTGCCAGCGCCCCCAGAGGGGCGCGTACGACCGCAGGCGCTGTTCCACAGACTCCATGACGCTCCTCCTCTCATCGTCCGCCGTCCCGGCGAAAAGGGGCGGCGTGCCGCGGCGATCCGCCCGCCGCGGCGCCTCCCTTTGCGCAAGGGGGCTTTTGGCAGTACGGTTTGCCGGGAAGCCGGGCGGAAGCCTGGATCCACCCCCCGTTTTCCCGACTGCGAGCTCTCGCAGTCGGAGCGACGGAGGAAGGAAGCGGGCGCAGTTTTCGCCGGAAGGCAACGCCTGCAG
>CAJFNY010000067.1 GCA_904395865.1 uncultured Oscillospiraceae bacterium | reverse complement strand
GCCTCGGGATGCGCCTGCGGGCGCAATCGCTCCGACTGCGACCCGCTGCGCTGGGCTCGCAGTCGGGAAATGGGGAACGGATGACAGGCTCCACCGGGTTTTCCGGCAGAAGCCCCGGGCTGTGCAAAAAGAGGAAGGCGTGCGCCTTCCTCTTTTTCGTTCACCGGCCGCCGGTCATCTTCTCCTGCTTGACCTTGTGGTCGATCACGTGGCGGGAGGCCAGCTCCTTCGTCACGGCCTCCACCGGGATGCCCAGCTCCACCATCAGCACCAGGGCGTGGTACGCCAGGTCCGCCAGCTCGTAGACCGTCTCGGGCACGTCCCGGGCCTTGCCGGCGATGATGACCTCGGTGCACTCCTCGCCCACCTTCTTGAGGATCTTGTCCAGGCCCTTCTGGAAGAGGTACGTGGTGTACGACCCCTCGGGCATGTCGGCCTTCCGGCCCTGGAGCAGGGCGTACAGCCCCTCCAGCGTGAAGTCCGGCCGCGTCTCCGACTGCCAGAGCCGGTTGTGGAAGCAGCTCTCGGCGCCGGTGTGGCAGGCCGGGCCGTCCTTGTCCACCACGACCACCAGGGCGTCGCCGTCGCAGTCGGCCGTGACGGAGACGACGTGCTGCACGTTGCCCGACGTCTCGCCCTTGCGCCACAGGCACCGGCGCGACCGGCTCCAGAAGCACGTGCGCTCCTCCCGCAGGGTGATCTCCAGGCTCTCCCGGTTCATGTATGCCAGGGTCAGCACCTGCCGGGTGGCGGCGTCCACCACCACGGCGGGGATCAGGCCCTGCCCGTCGAATTTCAGCTGATCGATGTTCATGCGTCTCTCTCCTTACCGTCTCACGGGAATGCCCCGCCGGGCCAGCCGGCGCTTCAGCTCCGGGATCTCCACCTGCCGGAAGTGGAAGATGGAGGCCGCCAGGCCGGCGTCCACCCGGGGCAGCGTCTCAAACAGCGTCACGAAGTCCTCGGCGGAGCCGGCGCCGCCGGAGGCGATCACCGGCACGTCCACGGCCGCGCTGACGGCGGCCAGCATCTCCAGGTCGAAGCCGCGCTTGACGCCGTCGGTGTCGATGGAGTTCAAAACGAGCTCCCCGGCCCCCTCGCCGACGCCGTACCGCACCCACTCCAGCAGCTCCCGGCCGGTGTCCTGGCGGCCGCCCCGGGCGAACACGCGGAACCGGCCGTCCACCCGCCGGGCGTCGACGCTCAGGACGACGCACTGGCTGCCGTACCGCCGGGCGGCCCGGCCGATGACGGACGGGTCGTCCAGGGCGCCGGAGTTGACGCTGACCTTGTCGGCCCCGCACTGGAGCACCCGGGCGAAGTCGTCCACGGTGCGGATGCCGCCGCCCACGGTCAGCGGGATGAAGATCTGCCGGGCCACCTGGGTCAGGATGTCGGTGAACAGCCGGCGGCCCTCGGCGGAGGCGGTGATGTCGTAGAACACCAGCTCGTCGGCGCCGCAGTCGGAGTACCACCGGGCCAGGTCCACCGGCGAGTCCACGTCCTGCAGGCCCTGGAAGTTGGTGCCCTTGACGACGCGGCCGTCCCGCACGTCCAGGCACGGGATGATGCGCTTCGTAATCACGGGGCCACCTCCCCCGTCAGCTCCAGGGCCCGGCGCAGGTCCAGGTCCCCGGTGTACAGGGCGCGGCCCAGGATGGCCCCGGCCAGGCCCAGGTCCCGCAGGGCCGCCACGTCCTCCAGGGTCGTGACGCCGCCGGAGGCGATGAGCTCCAGGGGCAGCTCCGCGGCCATGCGGCGGTACAGCGCCACGTTGCTGCCGCCCAGGAGGCCGTCCCGGGAAATATCGGTGACGATGACCGTCCGGACGCCGTCGGCCGCCAGGCGGCGGCAGAAGGCCATGCCGTCCACGTCGGCCGTCTCGGTCCAGCCGCGGATGGCCGGCCTTCCGTCCTTCAGGTCCACGCCCACGGCCACGGCCGCGCCGTATTTGGCGGCCATCTCCGCGGCGAAGCCCGGCTGCGTCACGGCGGCCGTGCCCAGGATCACCCGGAAGGCGCCGGCGTCCAGGTACGTGCGGACCACGTCCTCGGAGCGGATGCCGCCGCCCACCTCCACCTGCAGGCCCGACCGGGCCGCCAGCTCCCGGATCACGGCCAGGTTGGGCGTGCCGCCGTCCCGGGCGCCCTCCAGGTCCACCACGTGGAGGTACGACGCGCCGGCGCCGGCGAAGCGCCGGGCCGCGTCCAGGGGCACCCTCTCGTAGACGGTCATCTCGTTGTAATCCCCCCGGCGCAGGCGGACGGCCTGGCCGCCGTAGAGGTCAATGGCAGGAAACAGCTTCATGGCGCACCTCACACTTGGCAGAAGGCCCGGAGGATCTCCAGCCCCACGGGCCCGCTCTTCTCCGGATGGAACTGGCAGCCGAACACATTGCCGCCGCCCACGGCGGCCGTCAGCTCCGCGCCGTACTCGCAGGTGGCGGTGACGTCGGGGCTGCCGCCGGCGTGGTAGGAGTGGACGAAGTAGACGAAGTCCCCCTCCTGCAGATACTTGAAGATCGGCGACCGGGGCCGGTCCGCCGGGAAGTGCAGGGCGTTCCAGCCGATCTGCGGCACCTTGTACCCGGCCGGCAGCAGCGGCGCGATGGGCGTCACGTCCCCCCGCAGCAGGCCCAGCCCCCGGTGCTCGCCGAACTCGAAGCTCCGCTCCAGCAGCAGCTGCATGCCCAGGCAGATGCCCAGCAGCGGCGTGCCGCCCCGGGCGGCCTCGGTGACGGCCGCGTCCAGCCCCGTCTCCCGGAGGCGGGCGGCGGCGTCGCCGAAGGCGCCCACGCCGGGGAGGATGATGTGCCCCGCCCGGCGGAGGACGGCCGCGTCGCCGGTGACGGTCACGTCGGCCCCCAGGTACTCCAGGGAGGCCCGCAGGGAGAACAGGTTCCCCACGCCGTAGTCCACGATGGCGACCATCTCACAGCACCCCTTTTGTGGACGGGATCTCGCCGGCCGCCGCCGGGTCCACGGCCACGGCCTGCCGCAGGCAGCGGCCCAGGCCCTTGAAGGCCGCCTCGGCGATGTGGTGGCTGTTCTCCCCGGCCAGCTGCCGGACGTGGAGCGTCAGCGCCCCCTCCCGGGCCAGGGCCTGGAGGAACTCGGCCACCAGCTCCGTGTCGAACGTCCCGATCTTCTGGCTGGGGAAGCGCAGGTCGGCGCACAGCAGGCCGCGGCCGGAAAGGTCGGCGGCCACCAGCACCAGCGCCTCGTCCATCGGCAGCACCATCTGGCCGTACCGGACGATGCCGCGGCGGTCCCCCAGGGCGGCCTTCAGGGCCTGGCCCAGGGCGATGCCGACGTCCTCCGCCGAGTGGTGGTCGTCCACGTCGGTGTCCCCCTGGCAGCGGACCGTCAGGTCGAACCGCCCGTGGGCGGCGAACAGGGTCAGCATGTGGTTCAGGAAGCCGACGCCGGTGTCGATCTTCCCCCGGCCGCTGCCGTCCAGGTCGATGGTCACGGCCACGTCCGTCTCGCCGGTCGTGCGGCGGATCTCGCTCACTCGCATGGAATCGCTCCTTCCCGGCCCAGCAGGGCCGCCGTCTCCCGCAGCAGCGCCTCCATCTGCAGCGGCGTGCCGATGGTGATGCGCACCCAGTCCTCCAGCTTCTCGTCGGAGAAGTGGCGCACCAGGATGCCCCGCGCCTTCAGCCGGCGGTACAGCTCGCCGCCGGCCATGTCCGGCGTCCGGGCCAGCAGGAAGTTGGCCAGGGACGGCGTGCACGTGAAGCCCAGGGCCTCCAGGCCGCGGCGGGTCTCCTCCCGGGTGGCCTGAATCTCCCGGGCCCGGTCGTCGTAGTACGCCTGGTCGGCCAGGGCGGCGACGCCGGCGGCCTGGGTCAGGCGGTTGAGGTTGTACGGGTTCGTGGCGTACTGGAGGCGGCGCAGGTCGGCGATCAGGTCCGCGCTGCCCAGGGCGAAGCCCAGCCGCGCCCCGGCCAGGCAGCGGGACTTGGAGAACGTCTGCACCACCAGCACGTTCCCGTACTCCCGCACCAGCGGCACGGCGCTCTCGGCGCCGAAGTCCACGTACGCCTCGTCCACGATCACCGGATGGTCGGGGTTGGACGCGGCGATGGCCGCGATCTCCGCCCGGGCCAGGGCGATGCCCGTCTGGGCGTTGGGGTTGGCCAGGACGGCCGTCTTGCCGATCCGGCAGAAGGCCCCCGGGGCGAAGGCCAGCCCCTCGTTCACCGGGGCCGTGTCCCACGCCACCCGGTGGAGGTTGGCGTAGACGGGGTAGAAGCCGTAGCTGACCTCCGGGAAGCGCACGCCGTCGGGGCAGAGGGCCATGAAGCAGAAGTTGAGGATGTCGTCGGACCCGTTGGAGACGAACACGTTCTCCGGCGCCAGGCCGTACCGGTCGGCCAGGGCGGCCGTCAGGGCCCGGGCGTCCGGGTCGGGGTAGCGGTTGAGCAGCTCCGCCTCCGCCCCGCGGACGGCCGCCAGAACGCCGTCCGACGGCGGGTACGGCGACTCGTTGGTGTTCAGCTTGATGTACTGCTGGTCCCGGGGCTGCTCGCCGGGGGTGTACGGCTCCAGGGCCTCGTACCGCTTTGCCAGGAACCGGCTCATGCCTCCCGCCCCCCTTCGAACCGCGCCAGGGCCGACCGGGCGTGGGCCTCCAGCCCCTCCAGCCGGGCGAAGGCCGCCACGTCGCCGGCCGCGGCCGCCAGGGCCGCCGGCGTGTAGTACGTGAAGGACGAGCGCTTGACGAAGTCGTCCACCCCCAGGGGGCTGGAGAAGCGGGCCGTGCCCAGGGTGGGCAGCGTGTGGTTGGGCCCGGCGTAGTAGTCGCCCAGGGCCTCCGGGCAGCTGCGGCCCAGGAAGACGGAGCCGGCGTTGCGCACCTTCGGCAGCAGGTCGAAAGGCCGCTCCACCATCAGCTCCAGGTGCTCCGGGGCCAGGCGGTTGGCGATCTCCACGGCCTGCTCCAGCGAGTCGGCCACCAGGATGCGGCCGCGGTCCTCCACGGACCGGCGGGCGATGGCCTCCCGGGGCAGCAGCGCCAGCTGCCGCTCCACCTCGGCGGCCACGGCGTGGGCCAGGACGCGGCTGTCGGTGACGAGCACGGCCGTGGCCAGGGCGTCGTGCTCCGCCTGGCTCAGCAGGTCGGCGGCCACCACCCGGGCGTCGCTGCCGCCGTCGGCCACCACGAGGATCTCGCTGGGGCCGGCGATCATGTCGATGGCCACCCGGCCGAACACCTGCCGCTTGGCCTCGGCCACGTAGGCGTTGCCGGGGCCGACGATCTTGTCCACCGCCGGCACCGACTCGGTGCCGTACGCCATCGCGGCCACGGCCTGGGCGCCGCCCACGCGGAACACCCGGTCCACCCCGGCCAGCCGCGCCGCGGCCAGCACGGCCGGATTCACCCGCCCGCCGGTGGCCGGCGTGCACATGATCAGCTCCGCCACGCCGGCCAGCTTCGCCGGCACCGCGTTCATCAGCACCGACGACGGGTACGCCGCCGTGCCGCCGGGGATGTACAGCCCCACCCGCTCCAGCGGCAGCACCAGCTGGCCCAGGACGACGCCGTCCCGCGGCGCCACCGTGAAGCCGCTGCGCACCTGGCAGCGGTGGAACGCCTCCAGATTGTCCCGGGCCCGGGCCATCATGGCCATCGTCTCCGGAGCCACGGCGTCGGCCGCGGCGTCCCACTCGTCCCGGGGGATCTCCACGGTCTCCCAGTCGGCCCCGTCGAACCGCCGGGAGTAGTCCCGCAGGGCCGCGTCGCCCCGGGCGCGGACGTCGGCCACGATCTCGGCCACGGGGCCGCTGACGTCCGCGCCGCCGGCCGTGCGGACGAAGAGGCCGGCCTCCGCGGCCTCGGTATACTTCTCAATGCGCAGCATGGCGCTCACTCCTTCCCCCGCACCGCGGCGGCCACCGCCTCGGTCATGGCGCGGATTGCATCGGTCTTGAACTGGTAGGCGGCCTTGTTGGCGATCAGCCGGGCGCTGATGGGGGCCACCTCCTCCAGCGGCTCCAGGTGGTTCTCCCGGAGGGTGGTGCCGGTCTCCACGATGTCGACGATCACGTCCGACAGGCCCAGCAGCGGGGCCAGCTCGATGGAGCCGTTGAGCTTGATGATGTCGATCTCCCGGCTGCGGCCGGCGTAGTAGTCCCGGGCCATGTGGGGGAACTTGGTGGCCACCCGGAGGATCCGGTCCGGATTGTCCCGGAAACCCGCCGGCCCGGCCACGCACATGCGGCACCGGCCCATGCGCAGGTCGGCCAGCTCGTAGACGTCGGGGCCGTACTCCAGCAGGATGTCCTTGCCCACGACGCCCACGTCGGCGGCGCCGCGCTCCACGTAGATGGCCACGTCCGAGGGCTTCACCCAGAAGTACCGGACGCCGGCGGCCTCGTTGGCGAAGATCAGCCGGCGGCTCTCGCTGTGAATCTCCGGGCAGGGATAGCCGGCGCCCTCCAGGACGGCCAGGGCCTTCTCCCCCAGGCGGCCCTTCGGCAGGGCCACGTCAACGGTCTTGCTCAAGGATCTCCAGCCTCCCTTCCTCCAGCCGCGCCAGGCGGCGCCACGTGATGCCGGCGGGCTTCTCCCGCTCGGCGCGGACCGAGCCGTCCAGCTGCCGCATGGCCCGCAGCACCTGCGCCGGCGTCTCGTCCGGGCCGTAGAGCAGCAGGGTGTCCACGTCGTAGGCCGGCGGCGGCTGGATGCGCTCCAGCAGGTCCAGGTACACGGCGAAGCCGATGGCCTGGAAGCGCTTGCCCAGCCGGCGCACCAGGCGGTCGTACCGGCCGCCGGAGAGGATCGCCTCCGGCACGCCCTCCACGTACCCCCGCAGCAGCAGGCCGTTGTAGTAGTTCCAGTCGCCCACGGCCGAGAAGTCCAGCCGCAGCATGGCGGCCGTCCCGTCGGCCTCGGCCAGGGCCTGCAGCTGCCGCAGCTCGCGGACGTACGGCGCCGCCGCCTGCCCGGCCAGGGCCTCCAGGGCCGGCAGCGTCTCGTCCAGCGTCCCGCGGAGCGCCGCCAGGTCGGCCATGCGCCGCCGGGCGGCCCCGTCGGCCCCGGCCGCGGCCAGCACGCCGTCCAGCTCGTGGAGGTTCTTCTGCCCCAGGCAGGCCACGGCGGCCTCCCGGGTCTCCGGCCCGCCGGGCAGGCCGTCCAGCACGGCCCCCAGCAGCCCCAGGTGGCTCAGGGTCAGCACCGACCGCTCCGAGATGCTCCGCAGGCTCCGGGCCGCCAGCAGCACCACCTCGCCCTCGGCGTAGGCGTCCAGCGCGCCCATGCACTCCAGCCCCGCCTGGGGGATCTCCCGGAAGCCGCCGCCGCGGCCGGGGCGGTAGACGTTCTCCTGGTAGCAGAGCTTCTGGAGCCCCGCCGCGCCGTCCTGGGCGTGCTTGACGATGGACAGCGTCACGTCGGGCTTCAGGGCCATCAGGCGGCCGTCGGTGTCGGTGAAGGTCAGCACCGAGTCGCTGACCAGGAACGACTTGTTCCGGGCGTACACGTCGTACTCCTCGAATTTGTTGATCCGGTACGTCCGGTAGCCGTACCGGCGGTACAGGGCCTGCAGGCGGTACGCCGCCCGCTCCTCCGGCCGCAGCACCGTGTCCAGCGCTTCCATGGCAGCACGCTCCTCATCCGTCTTGGGTTGCTCCCAGCATACCATATTTTCTCGCATTAGTCAACTAAATCGCTGCTTCGCTATCATCAAAAATCCCGGGCCCATGCTCCCGCGCCTTGTGCAGAATTCACAGCACGCGGCGCCCCCGGTTCCCGCGGGGCGGCAGCCCTGCCCCGCCCGGGCCGGGACGTTCCGCCGGTGCGGCCCCGGCCGGCGCCCCGGAAACTGCCGAAGGACCCGCTCCCCGCGGAGGGGGCGGGTCCCTCACTCAGCGCGCGGCCTCCGAGAAGAGCGGCGTCGACAGATACCGGTCGCCCGTGTCGGGCAGCAGGACGACGATGGTCTTGCCCCGGAAGTCCCACCGCTCCGCCAGCTGCTTCGCCGCCTGGACGGCCGCGCCGGCCGTAATGCCCACCAGGATGCCCTCGCAGGCCGCCAGCTCCCGGGCCGCCGCGTAGGCGTCCGCCTCCAGGACGGTGAACAGCTCGTCGTACACCGTCTGGTCCAGCACCGCCGGCACGAAGTTGGCGCCGATGCCCTGAAGGCCGTGGGCCCCCGTCCGGCCGCCCGACAGCAGCGGCGACGCCGCCGGCTCCACGCCGAGCACGTGCACGGCCGGATTCCGGTCCTTCAGATACCGGCCCGCGCCGGAGATCGT
This sequence comes from uncultured Oscillospiraceae bacterium, assembly GCA_904395865.1. Taxonomy (GTDB): domain Bacteria; phylum Bacillota; class Clostridia; order Oscillospirales; family Oscillospiraceae; genus Avoscillospira_A. Next base: position 3,637 of record CAJFNY010000067.1, on the reverse strand, counting down.
CCCGCCGGTGCCGATGCCGGCCACGAAGGCGTCCACCTGGCCGTCGGTGTCCCGCCAGATCTCCGGGCCCGTCGTCTCGTAGTGGGCCCGGGCGTTGGCCGGGTTCTCGAACTGGCCGGCCACGATGCTGCCCGGCGTGGCCGCCCGGAGCCGCTCCGCCTCGTCCACGGCCCCCTGCATGCCGGCGTCCCCGGGCGTCAGCACCAGCTCGGCGCCGTACGCCTTCAGCAGCTGCCGCCGCTCCAGGCTCATGGTCTCCGGCATCGTCAGGATCACCCGGTACCCCCTGGCCGCCGCAATGGCCGCCAGGCCGATGCCCGTGTTGCCCGACGTGGGCTCGATGATCGTCCCGCCGGGCTGCAGGATGCCCCGCTCCTCGGCGTCCCGGATCATCCACAGGGCCGCCCGGTCCTTGACGCTGCCGGCCGGGTTCAGGTACTCCAGCTTCGCCAGCAGCGGCCCCTCCAGGCCGTGCCGCCGGGCGTAGTTCCGCAGCTCCAGCAGCGGCGTCCCGCCCACCAGCTCCGCAATGCTCTTGACGCGCATGTTCGCTCCCCGCCTTCCGTGTGGTTTCCTCTCCATTGTACCACACGGCGCGCCGGATCGGATATAAGGAATTTGAATATCCATTATTTGTTTTTGCTGCTTTACTTATGCCTCTGCCGGGGGTATACTGGTGATGCGCCGGAGCGCGGCGCAGGATTTCGGAACGAATGACTTTGAATTTTGGAATTACGAACGGAGGAACATCCATGTCCAACTGTGCAATCGTGGGTATCAACTGGGGCGACGAGGGCAAGGGCCGCATGGTCGACCTGCTGACCCAGGACTACGACGTGGTCATCCGCTACCAGGGCGGCAGCAACGCTGGCCACACCGTCGTCAACGAATACGGCAAGTTCGGCCTGCACCTGCTGCCCTCGGGCATCTTCCGCAAGGGCGTCGTCAACGTCCTGGGCAACGGCGTGGCCCTGGACTGCGAGGCCCTCTGGCAGGAAATCGAGAATGTGACGGCCGGCGGCGTCCCCATCACGCCGGAGAACCTGAAGATCTCCGAGCGGGTGCCGCTGCTGCTGCCGTACCACCGGGATCTGGACTCCATGGAGGAGGCCCGCCTGGCCGACAAGCAGTACGGCTCCACCAAGCGCGGCATCGCGCCGTTCTACGGCGACAAGTACCAGAAGAAGGTCCTGCTGGCCGGCGAGCTGTTCTACCCCGAGCGGCTCAGGGCCCACCTGGCCGACATCCTCGAATACAAGAACCTCATCGTCACGAAGGTCTACGGCGGCAAGCCGTACGCCCTGGAGGACATGCTGGCCTGGCTGGAGGAGTTCGGCGGCAAGCTCAAGCCGTTCATCTGCAACACCGTCCAGTACCTGCGGGACGCCCAGCGGGCCGGCAAGCGCTTCCTGTTCGAGGCCCAGCTGGGCGCGCTGAAGGACCTGGACTTCGGCATCGTGCCGTACACCACGTCCTCCAACGCCGTGGCGGCGTACGGCCCCGTGGGCGCCGGCTGCCCGGGCGTGAAGCTCGACGAGGTGGTGGGCGTCGTCAAGGCGTACTCCACGGCCGTGGGCGAAGGCCCGTTCACGGCCGAGTGGTTCGGCGAGGAGGCCGACAAGCTCCGGGAGGCCGGCGGCGAGTACGGCGTCTCCACCGGCCGGCCCCGCCGCGTGGGGCCCATCGACCTGGTGGCCACCCGGTACGGCGTGGAGGTCCAGGGCGCCACGACCATCGCCCTGACGAAGCTGGACATCCTCTCGTATATGGAGAAGATCCCCGTCTGCGTCCGCTACGTCGTCGACGGGCAGGAGACGGACGAGTTCCCGTTCCCCGCGGCCCTGGACGCGGCCCAGCCCGTCATCGAGTACGTGGACGGCTGGCACTGCGACATCTCCGGCGTCCGCCGCTGGGAGGACCTGCCCAGGGCCGCCCAGGACTACGTGCTGTATATTGAGAAGGCCGTGGGCTGCCACGTGGGCTACGTCTCCGTGGGCGCCGAGCGGGACGCCATCATCCTCCGGTGAGCCCCATGACCGAGCAGTACGAGAGCCCCCTGGCGTCGCGGTACGCCTCGCAGTTCATGCTGCGCCAGTTCTCCGCCGAGAAGCGCATCGAGACGTGGCGGCAGCTGTGGGTGGCCCTGGCCCGGGCCGAGCACAGGCTGGGCCTGCCGGTGACGGCCGAGCAGGTGGCGGAGCTGGCGGCCCACGTCCACCCCATCGACTTCGCGGCGGCCGCCGAGAAGGAGAAGGAGATCCGCCACGACGTCATGGCCCACATCTACGCCTACGGCCTCCAGTGCCCCAGGGCCAGGGGCATCATCCACCTGGGGGCCACCAGCTGCTACGTCACCGACAACGCCGACCTGATCCTCTACCGGGACGCCCTGCGGTACCTGCGGGGCCAGCTGGCCACGGTGCTGGTGCAGCTGTCGGAGTTCGCCCTGCGGTACCGGGACCTGCCGGCCCTGGGGTACACCCACTACCAGCCGGCCCAGCTGGTGACGGTGGGCAAGCGGGCGACGCTGTGGCTCCAGGACTTCCTGCTGGACCTGGAGGAGCTGGAGGACGTGCTCCGGGCCATCCGCTTCCTGGGCTGCCGCGGCACCACGGGCACCGAAGCCAGCTTCGTGGACCTGTTCGACGGGGACACGGCGAAAATCGACGAAATGAACCGGATGATCGCCGCCGAGTTCGGCTTCACCGAGTGCTACGGCGTCTGCGGCCAGACGTACCCGCGGAAGCTGGACAGCCGGATCCTCAACGCCCTGTCGTCCATCGGCCAGAGCGCGTACCGCTTCGCCGGCGACCTGCGGCTGCTGCAGCACGACCGGCAGGTGGAGGAGCCGTTCGAGGAGGCCCAGGTGGGCTCGTCGGCCATGCCGTACAAGCGGAACCCCATGCGGTGCGAGCGGATCTGCTCCCTGAGCCGCTACCTGATGGCCGACGCCCTCAACGGCCCCATGACGGCCTCGACCCAGTGGCTGGAGCGGACGCTGGACGATTCGGCCAACCGCCGCATCAGCCTGCCCGAGGCGTTCCTCTGCGCCGACGCGGTGATCCGCCTGCTGCAGAACGTCACGAGGGGGCTCCACGTCAACGAAAAGATCGTCGAAAAATTCGTAAATGAGTATCTGCCGTTCATCGCCACGGAGAACGTGATGATGGAGGCGGTGAAGCGCGGCGGGGACCGCCAGCAGCTCCACGAGCGCCTGCGGCAGCACTCCATGGCGGCCACGGCCGAGATGAAGGAGGGCCGCCCCTGCGACCTGCTGGAGCGCCTGGCCGGCGACGAGGCCTTCGGCCTGACGCTGGAGGAGCTCCGCCAGGTGCTGGAGCCGCGGCGGTACATCGGCCGCAGCGCCGAGCAGACGGAGCAGTTCGCCGCGGCCTGCCTGGCCCGCGCCCGCGCCGTCGGCCCCCTGGCCGGCGAGGACATCCGCCTCTGACCGCATCCCCTTTCCGCTGCCGCACCCATCGGGTGCGGCAGCTCAGCTTGTCAAAAAAGTCTCTCACGAGAATTTTTTGACAAGCTGCCTGCGAATTTGCAACTTCAAAAAGTTGCAAATTCGGGTTTGATTGAACGCGCAGGGGAACCCTGACGGTTCCCCTGCACACATCCCCTCCCTCCGAAT
>CAJFNY010000066.1 GCA_904395865.1 uncultured Oscillospiraceae bacterium | reverse complement strand
CTGCAGGCGTTGCCTTCCGGCGAAAACTGCGCCCGCTTCCTTCCTCCGTCGCTCCGACTGCGAGAGCTCGCAGTCGGGAAAACGGGGAGTGGATCCAGGTTTCCGCCGGGCCTCCCGGCAATCTACATTCCTCCCGCCGGGGCGTCAGATGGCCTCCCGGCGGAGGGCTTCGATGGGGTTGTCCCGGCGGATGCGGCGCCAGCCGTACAGCGTCGACGCGAACACCACCGCGAACACGCCGCCCACCGCCGCGGCCACCGCGCCCCAGGGGACGTAGAACGCCGTATCGTACACGATGCCGGTGCTGCGGTAGATCCAGTACGTCACCGCCGTGGCCGCCGGCAGGCCCCACAGCAGCGCCCGGGCGCCGTACAGCAGGCACTCGTACGTCAGCATCCGCCGGAAGCCGCCGTCCGTCATGCCCACCGACCGGAGCATGGCCAGCTCCCGCCGGCGCAGCAGCAGGTTCGTGGTGATCGTGTTGAACACGTTGGCCACGGAGATCAGCGAGATCAGCGCGATGAAGCCGTACGACAGCACCCGCGCGATCACGATCATGTTCCGCTCCGTCTCGCCGTCCCGCCACGTCTCGTCCAGCCAGTCGGCGCGGATGCCCTCGGCCCGGAGCAGCGCCGCCAGCTCCGCGCCGGCGGCCTCGGGGTCGTCGACGGCGGCGCAGACGCTGGCGGAGGTGTACGTGGGGTAGTTGGCGCGGACGTACGCCGGCGGCAGCAGGATGCAGAAGCCGTGGTACTCGCCGCGGTTCATGCCGAAGGGCAGCTCGTCCACCACGGCCCCCACCGGGATCGTCACCTGGCGGTTGTAGTACGCCTCGCCGGCCTGCCACTCGGCCTCGGTCATGGTGTCCGCGTCGCGGTCCTCGAAGTACTCGGCGTACCGCTCCGAGTCGGTGTACGTGAAGGTCAGCCGGTCGGCGTCCCGCCGCAGCAGCTGCACCGAGTCGGTGCGCCCCTCCTGAAAGCCCTGCTCCCGGGCCAGGACGACGGCCTTCGGCGACGCCGTGTCGAGAAACACCGCCGGGTCCAGCCCCTGCGCCTCCAGGTACGCCCGGTACGTGGCCTCGTCGGCCCCCAGGAGCACGGCGGAGAAGCCCACGTACTCGCCGCTGCCCGCCGAGGAGGCCGGCTCCGCCCGGCCGCCGGCGCCGTCGGGGAGCAGGTACGCCCGGGCCTCGCCGCTCATCATGTCCGGCGTCAGCTCCACCCAGCCGATCTCCGCCGAGCAGACGGCGGAGGCCCGGGTCACGTGCTCCGCAGAGCGGAACAGCGCCAGCAGCCGCTCCTCCGTCACCGGCCGGCCGTAGGCGTCGGTCTCCCGGTCGTAGTACGTGTACGATACGTCGTAGTCGACGCTGCCCAGGGTCGTCTGCACCGAGTCGTTCAGGTACGCCGTGAAGCTGCTGGCCGACAGGAAGAGCACGACGCTCATGAACAGCGAGACGACCGTGGCCCGGTACCGCCGGCGGCTGCGGCGGTACTGCTTCCGGGCCAGGAGGCCCGGCAGGCCGAAGAGGCGGTACGTCAGCCGACCGGCGCGGACGGGGCGGCCGGTGGCGGCCACATCGCCCGTCTGGCGGATGGCCTCCATGGCCGGCACGCGCATGGCCCGGCGGGACGGCACCCAGGCCGACAGCAGCACCGTCCCCAGGGCCAGGGCCGCCGCCGCGGCCAGGGACTGCCACGAGACGCACAGCCGCAGGGCCACGTCCTCCACGCCCAGGAGCACGTAGAACCGGCCGCCCAGGAAGTGGAGCGTGACGCCCATGCCGGCCAGCCCCGCCAGCAGCCCCAGGGGGATGCCCGCGGCGGAGACGAGCAGCGCCTCGGTCATGACCATGCGGCGGATCTGCGGCCGCGTGGCCCCCACGGAGCTGAGCAGGCCGAACTGCCGCGTCCGCTCGGCCACGGAGATGGAGAACGCGTTGTAGATCAGGGCCACGGAGCCGAAGACGATCAGCGCCGTCAGAATCGCCGCCAGGCTGACCAGGTACTGCCGGTACGTGTCGTACCGGGAGAAGCCCATGGTCATCAGCAGCTGGGAGTTGACGGCGGTGGCGGTGCGGTCGTCGCTGTAAAACCAGTGCTGCACGCCGTCGACGGGCTGGCCCAGCTGGAAGGCGAAGGCGGCCGACGGGTCGGTCAGGCGGAAGTAGGCGTCCACGCGGCCGGCGGGCCGGTCGGCGTCCCAGACCGTCAGGGCCGTGGAGCCGGGGGCGCTGTAGTCCTCGGTGTACGGCTGCTCCATGAGGCCCACCACGGTGTACGTCCGCGTCTCGCGGACCTCCAGCGCCTCGGCGGGGCCGTTTTCGTCGTCGAAGAAGTACGGGTTGTACTGGCCCAGGGTCTCGCCGTTCCAGACCCGGTCGCCCAGCGCCACGGTCACGGTCTGGCCCAGGCGGTACGTCTCGCCGTCGCCGTCGGTGAGGTTGGCGTTGACGACCAGCTCGTCGGGCGTCTCCGGCAGGCGGCCGGCCACCAGACGGAGCACCATGTGCTCCCGGTACGACGCGTCCATGGCCTGGACGTACCAGTACGGCTTGTCGTTGGACGCCGGGTCCACGCCCCGCTCGGCGTAGCCCAGGTTCTGGCAGAAGAAGGCCGACTCCACCAGCCCGTCGCCGGCCAGACCGTCGGCCTCGCCGGCCGGCAGGTCCAGGAAGGCCCCGTGCCAGTCGCCGGTGATGGCCAGGGTGGAGCGGTACAGGTAGTCCTGAAAGCTGACGACCATCGTCGTCACGGCCGTGAACATGGCCGTGGACAGCACGATGCCGATGATCGTCACCAGGGTGCGGACGCGGTTCTCCCGCAGCGTCCGCAGCGTCACACGGGTAAAGACGTTCATGGCCGCACCACCTCGTCCCGGGTGATGCGCCCGTCCTCCAGGGCCAGGATCCGGTCGGCCTGGAGGGCGATGTGCTCGTCGTGGGTGATGACGATCAGCGTCTGGCGGTACCGGCGGTTGGACAGCTTCAGCAGCTCCACGATCTCCTGGCTGTTCCTGGAGTCCAGGTTGCCGGTGGGCTCGTCGGCCAGGACGACGGCCGGCGCGTTCATCAGCGCCCGGCCGATGCTGACCCGCTGCTGCTGGCCGCCGGAGAGCTGGTTGGGCAGGTGGTGCTCCCGGCCCCGGAGGTTCAGCACCGTCAGCAGCTCCTGCAGCCGGTCCTCGTTGACGGCCCGGCCGTCCATGAGCACCGGCAGCGTGATGTTCTCCCGCACGTCCAGCACGGGGATCAGGTTGTAGAACTGGTAGATGAGCCCCACCTGCCGCCGGCGGAAGATGGCCAGATGGTCGGAATTCTGCGCGTAGACGTCCTGCCCGTCCATCCAGACGGTGCCGGACGTGGGCCGGTCGACGCCGCCGAGGATGTGCAGCAGCGTCGACTTGCCGGAGCCCGACGGGCCGATGATGGCCACGAACTGCCCCCGCTCCACGGTGAAGCTCACGTCGTCCAGGGCGCGGACCTCGCCGTCGCCGCTGCCGTAGATCTTGCTCAGATGTTCCACTTTCAGAAGTTCCATGGATCAGTCTCCTTCCGTCGTCCGGGCGCCCAGGGCCCAGAGGCCGCGGATCTGGCCGCTGAGGGTCTCCCAGGGCCAGAGCGCCTCCGTGTTGCCGCGGCTGTTGGGGTCGTTGAGGGCCACGCCGCCGTCGGTCCAGCCGGTCAGCAGCAGGAAGTGGCCCGTGGTCGTGAAGTCGCCGGGGCCCACGACGCAGGCCACCAGCTCGCCGCCGTCCAGGGCGTCGCGGACGGTGCCGCCGTCCAGGGGCAGCTCCCGGGACGAGAGCCCCAGCGGGGCCACGCCCTCGGAGAACAGCGCCCAGGCCGTGCCGCTGCCGTCCACGGCGTAGCCGCCGCCGGCGGCGTACTGCCCCACGGCCGCCGGGGACCAGCGGTCGTCACCGGTCAGGTACAGGGCGGCCATGGACAGGCACGTGGGCCCGCAGCCCGTCAGGGCGAAGAAGTCGCCGGCGTACCGGCCGTAGCCCCACCGCTCGTCCCACTGGAGCAGCAGCGGCACCGTCTCCGACGAAGCCTCGGCCGTCAGGTCAATGGCGTGGCAGGCGTCATGCTGCTCCGGGTAGTCGTATACGAACGTCCGGGCCTCGGGGTTCCGCTCCGCCAGGTCCAGCAGCTGCTGCGGGATGTGGCCGGCGGGCGGCTGCTGCGGGGCATCGGGCCACAGCCAGGCCGCGGCCAGCACGGCCGCCAGCAGCGCCGGCACCCACAGCCGGGACCGCCTGCGCGCCCGCCGCCGCACGGCGGCTTCTGCACGTGTCATGGGATCGCCTCCTTCGGGATGGGACCAGCATACCAGAGAAAGGTGACAATCCGGTGACAGTCTGGCGATTTTTTTGCCGACACGCCGGCAGGCCTCTTTCCGCCGAGGGAAAGAGGCCTGCCGCATGGATGGTGTTGCAGGTGCGCGCCGCGGGTGTCCGCCCGGCTCAGTGCCGCCGGGCCCAGCCGGACGTGGTGATGGCGTTGTAGTCCAGGCAGCCGCGGTAGAGCCAGCCCATGTTGTAAAGCACCTGGCAGAACTGGGCGCGGGTCAGCGGGGCGTCCGGGTCGAAGGTGCCCGCGTCGTCCACGCCGGAGAACAGGCCCAGGTTCCAGGCCCGCAGGATCATCGTTTCGCTGAATGCGGGGATCTCGGAATCCCGGATGCTGCTGCTCTGGTGGAGCGTCTGCCGCATCAGCGGGACGCTGGCGCTGCTCCACTGGCGGATGGCGGCGCCGTCGGGAAAGTCCTCGATGGTGTAGCGGTAGGGGATCTCCTTGGCGGCGGAGGCCAGCCAGTTGTCGTAGATGCACCGCTGCATCCAGATCATCGCCAGGTCCGGATTGCTGCCGGGCACCATGCCCCGCACGTAGTCCCCCCGCTCCTGGTCGAAGGTGTACAGCTCCAGGATCAGGCCGGGCACGTAGTCCGTCTCCCGCAGGAGCATCCGCGTCTCATAGAGCGTCGGCACGACGTGCTCGCCGTAGCTCATCGCGTTCCCCAGGACCACGGCGGCAAAGCCGCGGGTGGCCGTGCCCCCGTCGGTGTACGCCTCGTAGTCCGAGCCGTGGAGCCGGCTCACGAGGATCTGGACCTGCGCCCGGGTCATGGGGTCGTCCGGCCCGAACTCCCCGTTGCCGTAGCCGTGGAACAGGCCGCCCTCCGTCACCGTCATGACGGCGTCGTAGTACCAGGCCGAGGGGTCCACGTCGCGGAAGCGGCTGGCGGCGTTCTCCGCCGGGACGTTGGGCGTGAAGGTGCGCCAGGCGGTGCCCCGGCTCCCGTCGTGCTCGTCCGGCGCGCCGAGGTTCGTGGTGAAGTAGGTGATGGTGTACGGCCGGCCGTCGGTGGTGTCGTAGTGGGCCTGCATGGCGTACGTGTCGTACAGGGTGCTGTACCGGTAGAGATCCACCACCAGGCCCGCGGGGATCGTGACGCCCCGATACCGGTTGATCAGGTACGAGACGCTGCTGGCGGCCTCCAGCAGCAGCACCGTCCCGCCGTCGGGCCAGACGAAGTCCGGCTGCGTCACCTCGTCGTAATTCGTCACCAGGTCGTAGACCGACGCATCGAACTCCGACCAGCTTCCGCTGGCGCCGTTCAGCCCGACCTGCTGCCGCACGGCGCCGGCCGAGCACACCCCGGTGGCCAGCAGCACCGCCGCCAGCAGGACGCACACCGTTCTCTGAAGCAGTTTCATGGCAAAAAACCTCTCTCCCGTCCGCCCCCGCCGCCGGCGGGGGCGCTCCATACTCGCACTTCTACTGTAACAGCCGGGCGGGGCGCTGTCAATCCGCCCGCCGGGGCGGCCGTTTCTCAGGCTGTCGAAAAAACAGCTCTGGCCGGAGGATTCGGAGGGAGGGAAAGTGTGAAAGGGGACCGTCAGGGTCCCCTTTCGCGTTCAATCATACTCGAATTTGCAACTTTTTGAAGTTGCAAATTCGTGGGCAGCTTGTCAAAAAATTCTCGCGAGAGACTTTTTTGACAAGCTGAGAAACGGCCGCCTCGCCGGGGGCGGCCGTTTCTTCCGGCGGGGTCAGGCGACTTCGTAGCCGGCGTCGGTGACGGCCTGCTTCAGGGCGTCCACGGTCAGGGGCGCGGCGTAGGTGCAGGTGGCCGTTTTGGCGTCCAGGTCCACACGGACGTCCCGGGCGCCGGCGTCGGTCAGGGCCTTCTCGACCCGGGCCTGGCAGTGGGCGCACATCATGCCGTTGACGTTCAGGGTGACGGTTTCCATGGTTGCATTCCTCCTGTTGGGTTCGGTGGTTTCGGTATGGTCAGACGCGGCGGCGGCCACGGGGCAGGCCCCCGCGGGGCAGGCGGCCGCGGGCTGAGCGGCGATGCTGGGCCTGAAGAACCGCAGGCGCAGCGCGTTCGTCACGACGCAGACGGAGCTGAGGCTCATGGCCGCGGCGGCGAACATGGGGGAGAGCTGGATGTGGAACAGCGGGTAGAACACGCCGGCCGCCAGCGGGATGCAGATGACGTTGTAGAAGAAGGCCCAGAACAGGTTCTGCTTGATGTTCCGGATGGTGGCCCGGGACAGCTCCACGGCCGTGACGGCGTCCACCAGGTCGGACTTCATCAGGACGATGTCGGCCGACTCGATGGCCACGTCGGTGCCGGCGCCGATGGCGATGCCCACGTCGGCCCGGGCCAGGGCCGGGGCGTCGTTGATGCCGTCGCCCACCATGGCCACCCGCTCGCCCTGCTGCTGCAGGGCCGCCACGTGGCGCTCCTTGTCGGCCGGCAGGACCTCGGCGATGACCCGGTCCAGGTGGAGCTGGCGGCCGATGGCCTGGGCGGTGCGCTCGTTGTCGCCGGTGAGCATGACCACCTGGAGGCCCAGCTTCCGGAAGCCGTCGATGGCGGCGCGGCTGGTGGGCTTCACCGTGTCGGCCACGGCGATGATGCCGGCGGGCTCGCCGTCCCGGACGAAGAACAGCGGCGTCTTGCCCTCCCGGGCCAGCCGGTCGGCGTCGGCCCGGACGGCGCCCAGGTCGATGCCGGCGTCGGCCGCCATGGCCGCGTTGCCGGCCAGCCAGGCCGCGCCGTCCAGCGTGCCGCGGACGCCCTTGCCGTGGACGGCCTCGAAGTCCCGCACCGGCGAGAGGGCCAGGCCGCGGGCGGCCGCCTCCTCCACGATGGCCGCGCCCAGGGGGTGCTCCGACGGCTTCTCCAGGCTGGCCGCCAGCCGCAGCAGGTCGGCCTCCGGCGTGCCGCCCAGGGGCAGCACGTCCGTGACCCGGGGCCTGCCCTCGGTGACGGTGCCCGTCTTGTCCAGCACGACGGTGGTGACGGCGCGGAGGTTCTCCAGGCCCTCGGCGGACTTGACGAGGATGCCGTGCTCGGCGCCCTTGCCGGTGCCCACCATGATGGCCACGGGGGTGGCCAGGCCCAGGGCGCAGGGGCAGGAGATGACGAGGACGGCCACGCCGGACGTCAGCGCCTGCTCGGCGCTGTGGCCCGTCAGGAGCCAGACGGCGGCGGTGACGACGGCGATGGCCATGACCACCGGCACGAACACGCCGGCCACCCGGTCGGCCAGCTTGGCGATGGGGGCCTTGGAGGAGGCCGCCTCGTCCACCAGGCGGATCATCTGGGCCAGGGTCGTGTCCTCGCCCACGCGGGTGGCCCGGAGGGTCAGGGCGCCGGAGCGGTTGATGGACGCGGAGATGACCGTGTCGCCGGGGCCCTTGTCCACGGGGATGGACTCGCCGGTCAGGGCCGACTCGTCCACCGACGAGGCCCCGTCCACCACGACGCCGTCCACCGGCACCGAGCCGCCGGGCCGCACCAGCACCAGGTCGCCGGAGCGGACCTGCTCCACGGGGATCTCCTCCTCCACGCCGTCCCGCAGGACCGTGGCCGTCTTGGGCGACAGGTCCATGAGCCGGGCGATGGCCTGGCCGGTCTTGCCCTTGGAGCGGGTCTCCAGGTACTTGCCCACGGTGATGAGCGTGACGATCATGGCCGCCGACTCGAAGTACAGGTCCATGGAGTAGTGCTCCACCAGGTCCGTGCGGCCGTGGCCCAGGCCGTAGCCGATGAAGTAGAGGGCGATGACGCCGTAGATCACGGCCGCCGACGCGCCCACGGCGATCAGCGAGTCCATGTTCGGCGCCCGGTGCCACAGGGTCTTGAAGCCGACGCGGAAGTACTTCTGGTTGATGACGAGCGTCGGGATCGTCAGCAGGAAGAGCGTCAGGGCGTAGACCATGGCGTTCTCCGTGCCGTGGAAGACGGACGGCAGGGGCCAGCCCATCATGTGGCCCATGGAGATGTAGAACAGCGGCACCATGAACACCAGCGAGGCGATGAGCCGGTGCTTCATGTTCTGCATGTCCTCCTCCATGGCCCTGGCGGCGGGGCGGGCCGACGGGGCCGGCGCGCCGGCGGCCGCCTGGGGGACGGACGCGCCGTAGCCGGATTTGACGACGGCGGCGACGATGTCGTCGGCCGTCAGGCTGCCCTGCCAGTCCACGGTCATGGTGCCGCCCAGGAGGTTGACGTTCACGTCTTTGACGCCCTCCAGCTTCCGGACGGCCTTGTCCACGTGGGCCGAGCAGGCCGAGCACGTCATGCCGGTCACGTAAAACTTCTGTTTCACGGGGGATTCTCCTTTCCGGGGCTATTTGAGGATCTTCTGGAGCATGGCGACCAGCTCCTCAATCTTCCGGTCGCGCTCCTCGGGGGTTTCGGCGTTCTGGACGCAGCGCTTGAGATGGGCCGTCAGCACCTCGCGGTTGACGGTGTTGAGCAGGGCCTCGGTGGCCATGAGCTGCTGGGAGATCTCGATGCAGTACCGGTCCTCCTCCACCATCTTGACGATGCCGTCGATCTGGCCGCGGGCCGTCTTCAGCAGCCGCAGGACCTTTTTGGCGTCTGCCTGCATGGGTGTGCCTCCTTCGTGCGGGGCGGTTAAATACCCCCCTGGGGTGTAGTGTTCTTTGCCATTATCCTATCAGATCACTGGAGGTTTGTCAAGCGGCGGACGGGCGGCAGTTTTCACAAAAGCGCGCGCCGTGCAGCCGGGAGGGTTTGTGCAGAATTCCGTCGGCGGCGGAAATGCCTTGACATGGGGAAGGGACCGGTTTATTCTATCTTTGTCCTGCTTTTTCGCAGGTTTGCGAGGTGAATTCTTTGGAAACTCAAATTCGCGTCGGCCTGGACATCGGCTCGACGACACTGAAGGCGGTCGTCCTGGACGGCAGCGGCAGCTTATTATATGAACAATACGAGCGACACTATTCGATGATCCACGAGAAGGCCGCGGCCATGCTCCGGGACATCGCGTCGGCCACCGGGGCCGACACGGTGTACTTCGCCATCTCCGGCTCGGCCGGCATGGGCCTGGCCGACCGGCTGGGCCTGGCCTTCCAGCAGGAGGTGTACGCCACGCGCCACGCGGTGGAGAGCGCCCTGGGGCCGGTGGACACGGTCATCGAGCTGGGCGGCGAGGACGCGAAGATCCTCTTCCTCTCCAACGGCGGCCGGCGGGACCTGGAGGTCCGCATGAACGGCAGCTGCGCCGGCGGCACCGGCGCGTTCATCGACCAGATGGCCACGCTGCTGAACATCACGCCCAACGAGATGAACGACCTGGCCGCCCGCTACGGCAAGATCTACTCGGTGGCCTCCCGCTGCGGCGTGTTCGCCAAGTCGGACATCCAGCCGCTGCTGAACCAGGGCGCCAAAAAGGAGGACATCTCCGCCAGCATCTTCGCCGCCGTCGTCAACCAGACCATCGCCGGCCTGGCCCAGGGGCGGAAGATCGCCGGGAAGGTCGTCTACCTGGGCGGGCCGCTGACGTTCCTGCCGGAGCTGCGCCGGAGCTTCGACCGGATCCTGGGCCTGGAGGGCATCTGCCCCGACCACTCGCTGTACTTCGTGGCCCGCGGCGCGGCGGAGCTGGCCGACACCACCGTCTCCCTGCCGGAGCTCATCGCCACGCTGGAGAAGGCCGGGCCCAGCCACGGGTACAAGGCCGGCCGCCCCCTGTTCCGCAGCCGGGAGGCGTACGACGCCTTCCGCGCCCGCCACGCCGCCCACCGGGTGGAGACCGTGGACGACCCGGAATACGCCGGCCGCGCCTACCTGGGCGTGGACGCCGGCTCCACCACCGTCAAGTGCGTGCTGATCCGGGAGGACGAGCAGATGCTCTACACCGAGTACCTGCCCAACGGCGGCAATCCGGTGCCCCTGGTGAAGCAGTTCCTGGAGACAATCTACGGGAAGTTCCCGAAGCTGACCCTGGCCGGCGCCGCCTCCACCGGGTACGGCGAGGAGATGATCCGGAACGCCTTCTGCTTCGACACGTCCCTGGTGGAGACCATGGCCCACTTCGCCGCGGCGAAGAAGTTCGAGCCGGACGTGGACTTCATCATCGACATCGGCGGCCAGGACATCAAGTGCTTCAAGATCCGCGGCGGCGCCATCGACAACATCTTCCTCAACGAGGCGTGCTCTTCCGGCTGCGGCTCGTTCCTGCAGACGTTCGCCGGCGCCCTGGGGTACGACATCGCCGACTTCGCCCGGAAGGGCATCTTCGCCGACAACCCGGCCGACCTGGGCTCCCGCTGCACGGTGTTCATGAACTCGTCGGTGAAGCAGGCCCAGAAGGACGGCGCGTCCATCGAGAACATCTCGGCCGGTCTGTCCGTCTCGGTGGTGAAGAACGCGCTCTACAAGGTCATCCGCGCCGCCAACGCCGACGCCCTGGGGCAGCACATCGTCGTCCAGGGCGGCACGTTCCTCAACGACGCGGTGCTCCGGGCCTTCGAGCAGGAGATCGGCCGGGACGTGGTGCGCCCCAACATCGCCGGCCTCATGGGCGCCTACGGCGCGGCCCTCCACGCCAAGCGCCGCGCCGGGGAGAAGAGCACCGTCCTGACGGCCGAGCAGCTGCGGTCCTTCCGCCACGACGTGCGCAACACCACGTGCCAGGGCTGCGCCAATCACTGCTCCCTGACCATCAACACCTTCGACGGCGGCCGCCGCTTCATCGGCGGCAACCGCTGCGAGAAGCCCACGGCCAGGCACGGCCGCACCGTCCGCATCAGCATGTACGACTACAAGCGGCAGCTGCTGGCGTCGTACGCGCCGGTGCCCGGCCCCCGGGGGAAGCTGGGCATCCCCATGGGCCTGAACCTGTTCGAGCTGCTGCCGTTCTTCCACGCGTTCTTCACGAAGCTGGGCTTCGAGGTGGTCCAGTCGCCGCCGTCCAGCCGGGAGACGTACCTGCTGGGCCAGAGCACCATCTCCTCCGACACGGTCTGCTACCCGGCCAAGCTGATGCACGGCCACGTCCAGGCCCTGATCGACAGCGGCGTGGAGACGATCTTCTACCCCTGCCTGACGTACAACATGGACGAGCACAAGGGCACGAACCACTACAACTGCCCCGTGGTGGCGTACTACCCGGAGGTCATCCGCGTCAACATGCCCGACGTGCGGCGGATCACCTTCCTCAGCGACTACCTGTGCATCCACGACGAGAAGCAGTTCGTCCGCCGCATGGCCGCCTGCCTGCAGCCCCACTTCCCCGACATCACGAAGCGGGAGATCAAGGCCGCCGCGGCCGCCGCCTACGCCGAGCACCGCCGCTTCCTGGAGCAGATCCACCGGAAGGGCGACGAATACCTGCGCCTGGCCCGGGAGCAGGGGCTGCCGGTCGTCGTCCTGGCCGGGCGGCCGTACCACCTGGACCCGGAGGTCAACCACGGCATCGACCAGCTCATCAACGAGCTGGGGGCGGCCGTCCTGTCCGAGGACGCCGTGGCGTGGCACGAGGAGAAGTTCCCCGTCAACGTCCTCAACCAGTGGACGTACCACACCCGCCTGTACGCCGCGGCCAAATACGTGGCCGAGAGCGGCGACCCGAAGCTGAACCTGGTGCAGCTCGTCTCCTTCGGCTGCGGCGTCGACGCCATCACCACCGACGAGGTGCGCTCCATCCTGGAGGAGAAGGGGAAGATCTACACGCAGATCAAAATCGATGAGATCACGAACCTGGGCGCCGTGCGCATCCGGCTGCGGAGCCTGTTCTCCGCCCTGCAGGACCAGGAGGGAGGCAACCCATGAGCGGACCGAAATTCACCGACGTCATGAAGAAGGACTACACGATCCTCATTCCCGACATGACGACCATCCACTTCAAGTTCCTGGCCCGGATCTTCCGGGGCTACGGCTACCACGTGGACATCCTCTACAACCAGGGCCCCGCCGTGGTGGACGAGGGGCTCAAGTACGTCCACAACGACACGTGCTACCCGGCGCTGCTGTGCATCGGCCAGATGATGGACGCCCTGCGCTCCGGCAAGTACGACGTCCACAAGACGGCCCTGCTGCTGACCCAGACGGGCGGCGGCTGCCGGGCCTCCAACTACATCTGCCTGCTGCGCAAGGCCCTGGACAAGGCCGGGTACGACTTCGTGCCGGTGCTGAGCCTGAACTTCGCGGGGCTCGACGAGAATGCCGTCCCCTTCACGATCCCCATGGTCATCAAGGCCATGATGGCCGTCATCTACGGGGACACGCTGATGCTCCTGCGCAACCAGGTGCGCCCGTACGAGCTCCACCGCGGCGACGCCGACCGGCTCACCGACGAGTGGACCGAGAAGCTGCTGCAGGACTTCCGCTCCACGCAGCTGATCTCCCGGAAGAAGCTGCGGCGGAACCTGGACGCCATCGCCGCGTCGTTCGCCGCCGTGCCGGTGAACCGGGTGCCGAAGGTGAAGGTGGGCGTCGTGGGCGAGATCTACGTCAAGTACGCCGCCCTGGGCAACAACAACCTGGAGCAGTTCCTCTACGAGCAGGGCTGCGAGACGATGATCCCGGGGCTGTACGACTTCATCATGTATACCATGCAGAACGCGCTGGAGGACGACGCCCTCTACGGCTCCACGAAGCTCCGGCACTTCCTGCACACGCAGATTGTGAAGTTCCTCAACGGCATCCGCAACGAAATGCGCGCCGCGGCCATGAACCACGGCTTCACGGCCCCGTCGGAGTTCTCGCACCTGCTGGAGCTGGCCGGCAGCGTCATCGGCCGCGGCTGCAAGATGGGCGAGGGGTGGCTGCTGTCGGGCGAGATGATGGAGCTGGCCGAGCTGGGGTACCCGAACATCATCACGGTCCAGCCCTTCGGCTGCCTGCCGAACCACATCGTGGCAAAGGGCATGGCGCGGACGGTCAAGGAGAAGTGCCCCGAGGCGAACATCGTGGCCATCGACTACGACCCGGGCGCCACCCGCGTCAACCAGGAGAACCGCATCAAGCTGATGCTGTCCATCGGCCGGGAGAAGCTGCAGCAGCCGGAAACCCGGGAGCCGGTCCCCGTCTGACCCCCTGCCGGGGGTGCGGGCTGGTGCTTCTGCCGGAAAAGCCGGTGGAGCCCTACGGCTTGTCATGCCTCCGGCGGGTGACTTTCCACCGAGGGAAAGTCACCAAAGCTCGCCCCGGGGCTGCGGCCCCCCGGATCCCCCAGGAGAGGCGGCCGTACGTCGTGGGGAAGCTGCCGGTGTAGATGCCGTTACCGCCTCGGCAGGTTTGTACGGAATTCAGGTGCAGGCCACGCATCATGCGGCCGCGGGAATTCGGTTCCCGAAGCGTCGGACTTGGTGCCAACAAGGGCCGCAATGGCTGCCTGCGTGTGCGCCAGTGGGTTTCCGG
>CAJFNY010000065.1 GCA_904395865.1 uncultured Oscillospiraceae bacterium | reverse complement strand
CCGGCACCATCGTGTGCCGGGCCGCCGGCCGTCAGGCCGCAGGAGCGGCCTCTCCGGTCTCGAGCATGTTGTCAATGAAAATGCCGTAGCCGCAGGTGGGGTCGTTGACCAGCACGTGGGTCACGGCGCCGATCAGCTTCCCGTCCTGGAGAATCGGGCTGCCGGACATGCCCTGGACGATGCCGCCGGTGGCCTGCAGCAGGCGTTCATCGGTGATTTTCAGCAGCAGATTCCGGCCGCTGGCATCCTCCGTCGGGTAGAGCCGCAGAATCTCCACGGTGTACGACTCCACGTCCGTGTTGCGGACGTTGGACAGGATCGAAGCCGTACCCGTGTGGACCTGTCCCCGGTCGGCCACCGGGACGGCCGCGCCGCAGCCCAGCGCCGTCCGGCTCGTGCCGAAGATGCCATGCGTCGTGTTGGCCTCCACCGTCCCCAGCGTCTCCGAGGTGTTGAAGGCGCCCTTCAGCAGTCCCGGCGCGCCGCGCTGGCCGCGGCGCACCTCCACCACGCTGGCTGGCAAAATTTCGCCATCCTCCAGCGGCAGCAGGCGGAGCGTCTCCAGATCGTTGACGCCGTGGCCCAGCGCCCCGTAGCTGCCGTCGGCCGGATTGTAATACGTGACGGTGCCGATGCCCGCCATGGAGTCCCGGACGCTGACGCCCAGGCGGTACGTGCCGGCCGTCCGGGCCGGATGCAGCGTCAGATGCCGCGTCTCGCCGTCCCGCTCCACCGTCACATCCAGCGGCGCGCCGCCGCTGGCCGCCACCTGGGCCTGGAGCGTCTGGCTGCTCTCGGCCGGCTGCCCGTCCACCGTCTCAATGATGTCGCCCTTGCGCAGGCCGTCGGCCCGGGCAGGGGACGTACCCTCTTCGTCGAAGCCCACCACCAGCAGCCCGTCGGCCTCCAGGCGGATGCCCACGGCGGAGCCCACCGGCACCAGCGTCTCCGGCATGGCGGCGGCGCACCAGCCTGTCAGCAGCAGCGCTGCCGCCGGCAGCAGCAGCAGCCTTCTCACATCCCATCGTTTCATATTCGCTCCCCATCCCTTTCTTTGCGTTGCAGATTCGCCCCTTCTAATATGGCCGGCGCGGGCGCCGTTCACGCCGCGGCCCGCCTGGCAAATCTCAGCGCCGCTTCCTTGCCAAAAGCCGGAAAGCCGCGGCGTACGCGGCTTTCCTCGGGGAGCACCCGGCGGAGCCTTCCGCCGGCGGCAGCTTTTTCTAAAAAAATCTCTGAAGCTCCTGGTACAGCGGCAGCAGCCCGCGCAGCGTGCCGGCCACCTCGTCGGCCAGCGCCGGGGAGAACAGCCCCTCGTCCACCGGAATGTCCCGGCAGCACAGGAGATTCTTCAGCTGAAAATACGGCACCAGCCGCGGGTCTGGGCACGGCCGCGGCCGCTTGTACGTCTCGCCGGACAGCACCAGGCCCGTATCCCGCTCCGTCTGCGCCAGCAGCTCCAGAAACGGCTCCGGCCGGGCCGCAATGGCCTCCCGGAAGCCCTGCATGGCGTCGGCCCGGGGCCACGGCAGGCCGAAACCGAAGCCGTACGACTCCGGAAGCACCTCAAAGTAGAGGCACGGATGCTCGCCCCAGTAGCCGCGGTCGTGGCGGATGCTGAACCAGAGGCTGTCCTTGTACGGCAGACCGTGGGCGTAGCGGGCGTCGCGATAGATCCGGGAGACGTGGAGCTGCAGCCCCGGATCGGCCGCCTGCAGCGGCGCGTACACCTGGGCACCCAGCTCCTTCATGGGCTCGTAAAGCGTTTCCAGATATTCCTGCTTGTGGGCCTCGAACCAGTCCTTGCGGTTGTTGAGGCGGATGCCCCAGAGAAAGTCGATGGTTTCGGGGCAAAAACCTTTGAACATATCTTTCCTCCGAAATGTAGCGATATGCGCAAGCCGCCGCCGCATTCGCGGCGGCTCAGCTTGTCAAAAAATCTCTTACGAGATTTTTTGACAAGCTGAGCACGAATTTGCAACTTCAAAAAGTTGCAAATTGGGGTTTGATGGAACGCGCAGGGGAACCCTGACGGTTTCGCCTCCGCGCCAAGCGCCGCCCGCATAGCGGGCGGTTGCGCTCCGGCACGCTCTGCGGAGCAGCCCTGCACACATCCCCTCCCTCCGAATCCTTCGGCCGGAACGGTTGTTCGACAGCCTGAGCCGCTGCCGCATCCGCCGCGGATGCGGCGATGGGAAGTTTTTCTGCGCGCTATTCGACGGTCACGGACTTGGCCAGATTCCGCGGCTTATCCACGTCGCAGCCGCGCATCAGCGCCACGTAGTACGCGAAGCACTGCAGCGGCACGATGGACAGGTTCGGCTGGAACAACGGGTCGGTCTCCGGCGTGAGGATGGCGCTGTCGACGCTCTTGGCGATCTCGTCGGCGAAGCGCTCCGTGGTCAGGCCCAGCACCTCGGCGCCGCGGGCCTTGACCTCCTTGACGTTGGACATGGTCTTGTCGAACAGGGCCGGGTTGGTAGCGATGGCCACCACCAATGTGCCGTCCTCGATCAGGGAAATGGGGCCGTGCTTCAGCTCGCCGGCGGCGTACGCCTCCGAGTGGATGTACGCGATCTCCTTGAGCTTCAGGCTGCCCTCCAGGCAGGTGGCGCTGTCCAGGTTGCGGCCGATGTAAAAGACGTCGCGGTTGTTGAAGAACCGGGAGGCGTCGTACTGGATCCGGGAGATGACCTCCTCCGTCAGCAGGCGCTCCACCTTGGCCGGCAGCTGCTGCAGCTCGCCGTACAGCTGGTCGTACCGCGCCTGCGGCAGCGTGCCCAGGCACTGGGCGAAGTACAGCGCCAGCAGGTCCACCACTGCCAGCTGGGTGGAATACGCCTTGGTGGTGGCCACGGCGATCTCCGGGCCGGCCCAGGTGTAGATCACATCGTCTGCCAGCTTGGCGATGGAGCTGCCCACCACGTTGACGATGGCCAGCGTCCGTGCGCCGCGGGCCTTGGCCTCCCGCAGGGCTGCCAGCGTGTCGGCCGTCTCGCCGGACTGGCTGATGATCAGCACCAGCGTGTCGGCGCCCAGCACCGGGTCGGCGTACCGGAACTCCGAGGCCAGCACCGGCTCCACCGGCAGCTGGCAGAGCTTCTCAATGATATACTTGCTCTGGACGCCCACGTAGTACGCCGAGCCGCAGGCCACCACGTAGACGCGGCTCAGGGACTTCAGGTACTCCGGCGTCAGGCGGATGTCGTCCAGCACCACGCGGCCGTCCTTCATCCGGGGGGAGAGGGTGTCGCGGATGGCCTTGGGCTGCTCGTGGATCTCCTTGAGCATGAAGTGGGCGTAGCCCCCCTTCTCGGCGGCGGAGGTGTCCCAGGTGATGTGCTCGGGCCGCTTTTCCACCGGGTCGCCGGCGCCGTTGAAGAAGTGGGCGTCGGAGGCGGTGAACATGACCATGTCCCCGTCATCCAGGTAGCAGACCTCCCGGGTATACTTGAGGATCGCCGGGACGTCGGAGGCGATGTAGTTGCAGCCGTCGCCGAAGCCGAAGATCAGCGGGCTGTCCTTCTTGACGGCGATCAGCGTGTCGGGATAGTCGCGGCACATGATGCCCAGGGCGTAGCTGCCCTCGATGCGCTCCACGGCCTTGCGCACCGACATCCGGAAGTCGAAGCCCTCGTCGTAGAAGTGCTCAATCAGGTTGGCCACCACCTCGGTGTCCGTCTCCGAGTGGAAGCGCTTGCCCAGCCCCACCAGCCACTCCTTGAGCTTCAGATAGTTCTCAATAATGCCGTTGTGCACCACGGCGATCTTGCCCGAGTCGGCAATGTGGGGGTGGCTGTTCTCGTCCGAGGGGGCGCCGTGGGTCGCCCAGCGGGTATGGCCGATGCCGATGGTTCCCTGCAGGGAGCGGCCGCCGTCGATGAGCTCCGACAGGTGGGCCAGGCGGCCCTTGGCCTTGGCAACCCGGAGGGCGCCGCCGTCGCCGATGCAGACGCCGGCAGAGTCGTAGCCGCGGTATTCCAGCTTTTCCAATCCGTCCAGCAGAATGGGTGCGGCCTGTTCATGGCCGGCGTAGCCAACGATTCCACACATACAAGTTTCCTCCGTCTCGTCATTTTGTCCCCCGGCCGTCGCCGGCCAGGGTATCCAGCTCCGCCGGACGCACCGGCAGGGCGCCCCGCTGCAGGAGCGCCGCGGCGCCGGCGGAGCCGTCGTCCAACACATACAGCCGCGAAAGGCCGCGGCGCAGGTTCTCCATGGAGCCGCGCCACGTGCCGCCCCGGCCGAAGCCCGTCTGGGCGATGAACGTCTTTTCCCCCATGGCGTGGATGAACACATTCCGCTGCAGGGCCCTGGCCGCCGTGAACGGCGCGTCATACCCCTCAGCGCTCAGCGCCAGGCTGTCCGCGCCGGGCTCCAGGTCCCCGCGGTCCCGCAGCGCATCCGGCACGAAGGTCAGGCAGCGGCCGCCGGCCCGCAGGCAGGCCAGCAGCGCGGCCTTGTCAGCGCCCCGGGCGCCGCCGGTGACGAGCACCAGTCCCTCCCGGGCCGCCAGCTCCCCCACCTGCGCCGCGAAGCGCAGCGCCGCCGCTCCGGCGTTCCGGGCGCCGGCCACGGCCACGAAGGGCCCGGCCAGCAGCCTGCGTTCCCCCCGGGCAAAGAAGCACGGCGGCCCCTCCAGGCGGCGCAGCGCAGGCGGATAGTCGCGGTCCTGCAGCGTGACCGGGTAGATCCCCAGCCGTTCGCCGGCCGCCAGATACCGGTCCAGCACAGCCTCCCGGCGGAGCAGCCCCGCAATCCGCAGCGCCAGCTCCCCGCCGCAGCCCAGCGCCGCCAGGCCCGCCGGTGACAGGGGATCCGCCGGCCGCCAGGCCGGCGGCACCGCCAGCAGCTGCCGCCGCAGGCGGTGGTACTCCGCCGCGGACAGCGGCCGGGCCCCCGGCTCCCCCAGGCTGCAGCAGAGCAGCAGCAGGCGGCGCCGGGCGGCATTCAACGGTACTTCCTCCGCACCACGGGCTTGCGCACCTCGCAGGCCACCAGCTCGCCCTCGTCGCTGAACTTCATGGGCTGGATGGTGAAGTGGGAGTACTTGGCGATCTCATCCAGCTTGGCCTGCTCCGGGAACGTGCCGATGATGGACCAGGCGGCGCCCTTCTTCTTGGCGCGGCCGGTGCGGCCGATGCGGTGGATATAGTATTCGTTCTCCTCGGGCACGTCGAAGTTGAGCACCACGTCCACGTCATCCACGTCGATGCCGCGGGAGGCCACGTCGGTGGCGATCAGGACGGCGACCTTGCCGTCCCGGAAGGCCTGCATGTTCTTCTCCCGCTGCTGCTGGCGGATGTCGCCGTGGATGCACTCGACACTGACGCCGGCGCGCTTCAGGTCGTCGCTGAGCCGCTGGCACATGTGCTTCGTGTTGCAGAACACGATGGTCCGCTCACACCCCAGGGTCCGCAGCAGCCGGAGGGTCATCTCCGTCTTGGCCAGGGGCGAGCAGGTGATGGAGAACTGGTCGATGTCCGGCTTATCCTCCGCCTCGGGGCGGACGGTGATCTCCACCTCGTCCCGCTGGTACATCCAGCTGACGGTCATGACCTCCTGGGAGATGGTGGCCGAGAACAGGCCCATGTTGCGCTTGTTTTTGATCTTGTCAAGGATGCCGGTGACATCCTTGAAAAAGCCCATGTCCAGCATTCGGTCGGCCTCGTCCAGGACGACGGTCTGAATCCTGTCCAGCCGGAGATTTTTGTGCCGGTAGTGGTCCATGAGCCGCCCGGGCGTGGCGACGACGATCTGCGGCTTCTTCTGCAGGGCCTTGAGCTGCGTCTCGATCCGCTGGCCGCCGTAGACCACCGCCACGCGGATGCCCTTCCGGTACGTGAGCAGGCTGCGCAGCTCGTCGCAGATCTGAATGGCCAGCTCACGGGTCGGCGCCAGCACCAGGCTCTGGAGCTCCTCGGACTCGGCATCGGTGTGCTCGATCATCGGGATGCCGAAGGCGAAGGTCTTTCCGGTGCCGGTGGGCGCCTTGGCGATGACGTCCTTCCACGCCATCAGCGGCGGAATGGCCTCCGCCTGCACCCGGGTGGGGTAGCCGTAGCCCTTCTCCTCCAGCGCCCGGAGAATCTCCTCGGAGAGGCCCAGGTCCCGAAACGTCACTTGGTCTTCTGCCATGCTTTTTCCATCCTTTTGCGTTGAGTTTCCTTTCTGTGCAGAGCGTCCCGTCCGCCGGCGGCCGTGCCGGCCCGGCGGGGCTTCACAGGGATCCGGCCGCCGGGGCCGGCGCGCAAAGCGCTTTTTCTGCGGCTATTATACCAGCATTTGGCCACACATGCAATGGCAACGCGTCAAAAGCCGCCGCGGATTCCCGCGGCGGCTCCTGACTTTACTTGCTTGCAGTTCAGCAGGTTACTTCTCGACGATCTCCAGAATCTCCATGGGACATGCCTTGACGCAGATGCCGCAGGCGATGCACTTGGAGGCCGGCTGCCCCTCCACCTTCACGAGCACGTGGAACGGACATACCTCGGCGCACTTACCGCACTGGGTGCACAGCTTCTTGTTGATGGTGTAAACGCCCTTGGCGTTCTGGGTGATGGCGCCGGCCTCGCAGACCTTGGCGCACTTGCCGCACTGGACGCACGTGTTGGGCTTGGCGGCGCCGTTCTTCTCCACAATCTGGATGCAGGACTTGTCCGGATGGAACTCCTTGTAGAACGCATTGGAGCAGGCCTGAACGCACTCCAGACATGCCATGCAGACGCCGCCCTTTTTGACACTCAGTCGCTTCATATGTAAAATTCCCCTTTATTCGCAGTTTTTCAGACAACCATCATTATACCGTCTGCCGTACGAAGAATCAACCACGTTTTTTCATTTCCCGGAATTTCCTTGGGAAAAGCCGGAGAAATCCCGAGTAATCGCCGGGATTTTCCCCATACTAAGCGCAGCCGAAACCCAAGATTGAGCAAGACAGGAGGAGTCCCGATGAAACGTGTAATTTCCATGGCGGCGGCGATGGTTCTGGCCGCCCTCTTGACGGCCTGCGCCAACACCGTTGCGGACGTGACCGACGCGGTGGAGGACACGCGGCCCTTCGGCCAGACCGAGGAGTGGCGCGGCAACGTGTCCACCACCGACGACGGCCGGATCAACGGCACGAACCGCACCCTCACGGACGATGACGACGGCACCACCCGCCGGTCCGACGACGGCCGCCGGTCCACCGACAGCCGCCGCGCCACGCGCCGCACGCGCAAGCCGCTGACCGACGCCATGGGCGCCGGCATGCAGGCGTAACCGCTGCACAGGGCAGTCTGCCGAAAAGCCGTTTCGGGACTTTTCGGCAGACTGCCCGCAGTTTCAGCCTCCCCGGCGCCGTCCTACACGGGCTGCAGCTCCGGCTGCAGGTCCCGCGTCAGCTCGCCGTTCCAGTCCATCAGCAGCAGGTCGCCGCGGAGGCCCGGCACCCAGCCGGCGTCGCAGAAGCCGCAGCGCCGGTACAGGGCCAGGGCCTTTTCGTTCTCCGGCGAGACGCTCAGCTGCAGATAGCTGCGGCCCCTCGCCCGATAGTAGCTCACCGCCTGCCCCACCAGCTGCACGCCGAGGCCGCGGCCCCGGAAGGCCGGCAGCAGATAGAGGAACGAGATCCACCCGGCGTTCCCGGCCGGCAGCTGCTCCGGGTTCAGCTGCAGGATCCCCGCCGGCTCGTCCCCCAGCATGGCCTGGCAGAGGGACCACGGCTCGCTGCCGGCGGCATCTGCGGCACTGCGCCAGTAGGCGTAGCCGTCGAAGGGCGCCTCCTCGCCGTAGATGGTCTGCCAGGCCTCCCGGCGGCAGGCGGCATACCAGTCCGCTGCGTCCCGCAGCGGGCGGAACCACAGGTCCTCATCCCGCCGCGCTCCGTCCTTCCGCCACCAGTTCTGCCGGGTGAAGATGGACAGCTCCGGCGTCAGGTGGCCGCTGTCATTGAGATAGACGGCGCGGAAGGCTCCGTTTTCGTATTCCAGAAGGCTGACGCCGGTGTTGTCACAGTGGCCGATCTCCGGAATGCGGTCCGGGCCGTAAAACAGGTACATCTGCATAGCGCGGATCACCGAGCCGTGGGAAAAAATGGCTGCCGTCCGACCGTCATTCCGCTCGGCCACGTCCCGCAGCCCCGCCAGGAAGCGGCCGGCGTACTCCTCCAGTGTCTCCGCGCCCTCCACCCGCCAGTGCAGCGGGTCTCTGCTGAAGCGGGTCAGCTCCTCGGGATCCTCCCGCTCCAGCTGGCCGAACGGCAGGTCCTCCCACCGGCCGAGGCGCACCTCGCGGAAGCGCGCGTCCAGCTGCAGCGGCAGCCCCTTGGGCAGCCAGATGGCCTGCGCCGTGGTGCGCGTGCGCACCAGGTCGCTGCTGTAGCAGGCGTCCACCGGCTCCTCCGCGAAGCGTTCCCGCAGCGCGGCAATCTGCCGGTGGCCGCGGGGGGTGATCGTCGTGTCGTACTGGCCGTGGATGCGGCGGAAAAGATTGCCCTCCGCCTCGGCGTGGCGAATGATGTAGATCCTCGTCATCTCACATCACCTGCACCCACTGGGCCAGCTGGTCCCGCAGCTTCTCCGCGGCGGCCCGGGCCGCCTCCGCCAGGTCGCCGCCCGCGGCGGCAGCCTGCTGCCAGGCCTCCGTGACACTTACCGCCTCCACGGCCGCGCCGCGGCCGAACTTGTCGAACGCCATCCGCGCGTCCCGCACCGGCAGGCCCGGCCCGCCGCAGCCCGGGACGATCAGGAACAGCCGGTCGTACTGGCGGCGCAGCCGCTGCAGCGCGTCGCCATACGGCGGGCCGGCCACCAGCCCCACCTGGGAGTAGCCGTTGGGGCCGAACAGGTCCGTGCTCCAGCGCATGGCCAGGTCGGCCACCACCGTGTGTACCACCCGGTCTCCCGCGATCAGGTCCTGCAGCTCCCGGGCCGACTTGTTGGCCGTCCGCGCCAGGAGAAAGACGCTCCTGCCGCGGGTGCGGCAGCGGGCCAGGTACGGGCGGACGCCGTCGCTGCCGGTGAAGGCGGAGAGCACCACGGCGTCGGCCTCGCACGTCGGCGGTGGGCCCGCCGGGTCGGCGCTGCCGAAATACGCCTGGGCCAGCAGCTCCGCCGCCGGCTCCGGGTCGCAGCGGTTCAGCTCCAGGATCACGTAGTAGTCCAGCGCCCGGGCCCGCCGGCACAGCCGCGCCAGCGCCTCCGCCCCCGCGGGGCCCAGGGCCTCGAAGTACGCCGTATTCAGCTTCACCGCCGGCATCACGCCGGCCAGCGCCCCCAGCAGCAGCGAGCCGGCGGCACAGACCCGGCCGGCCGGCCCCTCCTCCGGCGGCGCCAGCTGCTCCGGCAGCCGCTCCGCCGCCAGGTCCAGGCAGAGGATCGCCGGATTTTTCGTTTTGCGGATTTTCTTCTGCAGTGCGTCCACAGACACGTCCATCGCCCCCTCCGTTTTTTCCATTGTAGCATAAACTGCCGCCGTTGGAAAGGCCGGCGGCACGGGAAAGATTTTCTTCGGCTGCCCCGCCGCCGTCTGGACATACTACCCTCGGGAAAGGGAGGAGGATGCCAGATGGAGGTCAAGAGCTTTGCCGTGACCCTGGGCGCCGGCATGGTGGCCGGCGCGGCCGTCATGTTGATGATTCCGAAGCGGTCCGCCGTCTACCGGACGGCCAACAATGCCGCCCGCCGGGTCAAGCGCAGCGTGTGCCACGCCGTCGACACCATGATGTAAGGTCCACGTTCACACAGGAGATGTGCCGCAGAGAAACTCTGCGGCACATCTCCTGTCCTTGCTTTATAAATCGTCGGCGTCCTGGACGGGCTTCTCCCGGGGATCGACGGGCACACCGGTATAGCTGCCCTGGGGGTCGGTACGGCGGCTGGCCATATCACCCAGCGGGCGCTCCGGCGGCCGGCGGCGCTCCTCCATGGCTCTCCCTCCCCTCCGGCCAAAGGCGGCCTTCGGCGCTAGGTTGCCCCGCGCACGGCGAAGGTATGCAAAAAGAAACCCAGCCGACGGCAGCTGCTCCGCCTGGCTGGTGAGGTCCGGTGCCCGCTCAGCGCTTCCGCGCGGGCTGCTTCTGTCTGCCCTGCTCCAGGGCCAGAGTCACCAGGCGGCTCATTCGGGCCAGCTCCAGGTCCCGCTGGGAGCAGCCACCGCGGCGCAGCGATTCCAACAGCGTGTTTTCCCGCATGTCACTCCCTCCTTTCTGCCCCCATCATAGCATGATTGCACAAAAAATCAACTCGATTTTTGTGAAGTTTCTGATAACTCTTTGCGTCCGGCCCGAGGGGCCGGACGCATGGCGGACAGGCGTGCTCCGGGCTGCTCCGCGGAATCGTCCTTCACACACGCGTCCTTCAGCCGGAGCGGTTATTCGGCGACCAGACTATGGGACAGGCGCAGCGCCAGCGCGGCCAGCAGCGCCGCGCCGTCCGGCAGCGCCGATTCGTCGAAGTCGAACGCTGCGCTGTGGAACGGGCCGCTGCAGGCCGTCAGTGTCCGGAAATACAGGGCCTGTCCGCCGCGGCTCCGCACCCGGTCGGCCATGGCGGCAAAGTCCTCGCTGGCACTGTCGGTGGTCCCGGTTGGCGGGACGCACAGGCCCATGGCCTCCGCCGTCTCCCGGCAGAGCGCCAGCAGCGGCGCATCGCTGAACAGGGCCCCGGCCGCGCCGGCCCGAACGACGTCGCAGGTGCAGCCCTCCATCTCCGCCGCCCCCTGCACGATCCGCCGCGCGGCCTGCTCCAGGTCGTCGCAGACGGCCGTGGTCGCGCCGCGGACCTCCGCCTCCAGCACGGCGCGGTCGCAGACCACGTTCCGCCCGGTGCCGGCCCGGAGGGTGCCCACGTTGACCCGGGTGTCGCCGCCGCTGTGCCGCGGCAGCCCATGGAGGGCCAGGACGGCCGCCGCGGCTGCCAGCAGCGCATTGGCCCCCTGCTCCGGCGCCATGGCCGCATGGACGGCCCGGCCGGTGAACGCGATGTCCAGCTTGGCGGTGGCCAGCGTCGTGCCGGTGGTCAGGCCGACCTGACCGTTTCCTGTGCCCCGGTCCCCCATGTGGGTGGCCAGGACGTAGTCCGCATCGTCCAGATGGCCGGCCGCAACGATGGCGGCCGCGCCGCGGACGCCCTCCTCCGCCGGCTGGAAGATCAGCTTCACGGTGCCCCGGAGCCGGTCCCGCCGGCGCATCAGCAGGCGGGCCGCGGCCAGCCCCATGGCCGTATGGCCGTCGTGGCCGCAGGCGTGCATGACGCCCTCATTGACGGAGCGGAAGCCCTCGGCAGCCGGCCGATGGTCCGGGGCTTCCGACTCCCGGACACCCAGCGCGTCCATGTCGAACCGGAGCGCCGTCACCGGCCCCGGGCCGCAGCGGAGCACGCCGATGACACCGGTAAAGCCGCCCCGGGCCGCCGCGGCAAACTGCGGATCCGCCCCCTGCTCCAGCGCCCGGCCATACGCCGCCTCCAGCACCTCGGCCGGCGGCAGCCCCATCCTGGCTTCGGCAAGGCAGACGTCGCGGCCCGTCAGGACCTCGTACCCCAGCCGCGTCAGCTCCCCGGCAACGCGGGAGGCCGTGCGCACCTCGCACCAGCCCGGCTCCGCATACGTGTGAAAGTCGCGCCGCCACTGGCGCAGCTGCGCCTCCATGGCCCGCGCCTCCCGGCGCAGCGCCTCGTAGTCCCCATGCACTCCGCTCACTCCTCCCACGCCGGCACAGCCCCCGAAAGCGGCACACCGTACCGGCATCTCCAGTTTCCCATCGATCATAGAGGATCACAGCCCGAATGTCAAGCCGCCGTCCCCGGACGCAAAACGGTGCGGGAGCACGGCGGTCCCCAGCGCCGAGGCGGAGCAGCAGGATGCGAGCGATTGCGCTTCGTCATGAAATAAAAAAGCTCGTCGCAAGCGATATGACGCTTGCGACGAGCTGGTGCCTCCGGTCGGAATCGAACCAACGACACGGGGATTTTCAGTCCCCTGCTCTACCAACTGAGCTACAGAGGCAGATGAAAAGCTGAGCATGCGCTCAGCTTTTCATGGCGACCCGGAACGGACTCGAACCGTCGACCTCCAGCGTGACAGGCTGGCGTGCTAACCGACTGCACCACCGGGCCATTTCGGCGGGAAACTCAGGACTTTCCCGCGAAGTCTGACGCTTACGCATCAGCGACGGGATTTATTGTACCAGAGCACCGCCGGAATGTCAAGCGTTTTTTTCAGCTTCCGCGCGCTCACAGCGACGCCAGCAGCGTCCGGACCTGGTCGGGCGTGAACACGTAGTCCGTGTCGCAGAACTGGCAGCCCACGTGGACGTCCTCGCCGCCGTCGGCGATCTCCTGCAGCTCCTTCCGGCCCAGGCTGATGAGCGTCGACGTGACGCGCTCCCGGCTGCAGTAGCAGCGGTACTCCACTGGCGTCGTCTCCAGGAACTCCAGCTCGAAGTCCGGCAGCACCTGCCGCAGCAGATCCTCCGGCGTCAGCCCGGCATCCAGCTGGGCCGTGACGGCGCCGGCGGCGGCGATGCCGTCCTCGATCCGGTCGATGACCGAATCCGGCGCGCCGGGCAGCAGCTGCAGCAGGTAGCCGCCGGCGGCCTGCACGCTCTGGTCCACTCCCACCAGAACGCCCAGGGCGCAGGCCGTGGGCACCTGCTCGCTCTCCACGAAATAGTCGGTGATGTCCTCGGCGATCTCACCGGAGACCAGCTCCACGCTGCCCACGTACGGCTCCTTCAGCCGCAGGTCGCGGATGACCGTCAGCATGCCGCGGCCCACGGCGGCGCCCACGTCCAGCTTCCCGGGGTGCTTCTCCAGCACGTCCACCTGCGGATTCGTCACGTAGCCGCGGACGTTGCCCACGGCGTCGGACACGGCCAGGAGCGTCCCCAGCGGGCCGTCCCCCTTGATCTGCAGCGTCAGGGAGCCGTCGTCCACCTTCTGCAGATTGCCCATCATGGAGGCCGCCGTCAGCAGGCGGCCCAGCGCCGCCGTGGCCGTGGGCAGCGTTTTGTGAATCTGCCGTGCCCGCTCCACGATGGCGCGGCTGGTGATGGCCGAAGCCTTGACGCAGCCGTCCCGGGACATGGCCCGGACCAGATAATCCATCCTCGTCACTCCTTGATCGCTGCGAAATAGATGCGCTGCTCGCCGGGCTCCGGCGGCGCCAGCCGGCGGTCTCCGAACGTCTCCACCCGGGAGAAGCCGGCCGCCTCCAGCCAGGCGCGGAGCTCCCCGGCCTCGTAGGCGTATTCCACGTGCTCCTCAAAGCTCCGGCGCCACACGTCGCCGTCCCGCTGGAACAGGTCCATCCCGTAGTAGCACCGGCGCTCCCCCTCGTCGAACTCCGCCCGCCAGACACAGTAGACGTCGTCGGTCTCGTCCAGGAACACCTGGCCGTCGAGGCCGCGGAGCTTTTCAGCCGAGTTGATGTCGAACAGGAATGCGCCGCCCGGACGGAGGCTTTCGTACACCCGCCGGAACGTCTCGCGGCAGTCAGCCGGGTCGGTGACGTAATTCAGGCTGTCCAGGCAGCAGACGACGCAGTCCACGGCCTCCGGCAGCTCCAGCCGCTCCATCCGCTGGCAGATGAACAGCGGCCGGTTCCCCTCCAGCTCCACGGCCTTGCCGTACGCCTCGGTGAGCATCTCCGGCGAGGCGTCCACGCTGGTGACGGTGTAGCCGCGGCCGACCAGCAGCAGCGACAGGGAGCCGGTGCCGCAGGCCAGATCCACCACCGTCTCCGGCCGGCGGCCCAGATGTGCCAGCAGGGTCTCCAGGAAGGCCAGCATGCCCTCGTAGTCCACGTCCTCCGTCAGGCAGTCGTACGACGAGGCCAGCGCCTCATAGGCGCTCATTCCGCCGTCTCCCCTGCCGCGCCGCCGCGCAGGCGGGCCAGGATCTCCCGGTAGGAGTCGGTGCCGTAGTTCAGGCAGCGGTTGACGCGGCTGATGGTGGCGCTGCTGGCGCCGGTCTTTTCGAGGATCTCGTTGTAGATCATGCCCTCGTTGAGGAGCTTCGCCACCTCAAAGCGCTGCTCCATGGCCTTGAGCTCTGAGACGGTGCACAGATCCACAAAAAAATTGTAGCACTCCTGCGGCGTCCGCAGCAGCAGGATAGCACGGTACAGGTCATTGTCGGGATCAGAACGCTTGTTGCGGTTGTTCACGGTCACACCTCCATCGTCAGTGCCCGCCCCTCCGGCAGGCTCCGCTGATATTTTAGCATTCTAAACGGTAAAAGTAAAGGTGGGAAAAACGCGGCCGGAACCCTGACGGGTTCCGGCCACAGCGGCTGCGCGCCGGTTTGCTCACTTATCGAAGATCTTCAGCAGCGCGTCGATGTCGTCGTCCTCCAGCTTGGCGGGCGCGGGCGCGGCCGTCTTGGCCTTCTCGCCGGCCACGGAGAACATGCCGGTGCCCTTCACGGGATTCTTGCCGGCGGCCTCGTCGAAGCCGGTGGCGATGACCGTGACGCGCATCTCGTCGTCCAGACTGTCGTCGAAGGCGGCGCCGAAGATGATGTTCGCCTCGGGGTTGGCGGCCTCCATGACGATGTTGGCGGCCGTCTCCACGTCGTCCAGGCCCAGGTCCGACGAGCCGGTGACGTTGATGAGGACGCCCATGGCGCCGTTGATGGACGTCTCCAGCAGGGGGCTGGCCACGGCAGCCATGGCTGCCTGCTCGGCCTTGTCGCGGCCGGAGGCGGTGCCCACGCCCATGTGGGCGCGGCCGGCGTCCTTCATGATGGCCGACACGTCGGCGAAGTCCAGGTTGATGATGACCCGCTCCGAGTAGCCCACCAGCTCGGAAATCGAGTTGACGGCCTGCTTGAGCACGTCGTCGGCGATGCCGAAGGCGTTGGCAAAGGTGATCTTCTGGTCGGTGACGTACTTGAGGCGGTCGTTGGGGATGATGATCAGCGCATCGACCTTCTCCGACAGCTCGGCGATGCCGGCCTCAGCCTGGCGCATCCGGTTGGCGCCCTCGAAGCGGAACGGCTTCGTGACGACGCCGACGGTCAGGATGCCCGACTCGTGGGCCAGGTCGGCGATGATCGGGGCCGCGCCGGTGCCGGTACCGCCGCCCATGCCGGCGGTGATGAACACCATGTCCGTGCCCTCCAGGGCCTTGGCGATCAGCGCGCGGCTCTCCTCCGCCGACTTCTTGCCGATGTCCGGCTTGGAGCCGGCGCCCATGCCGCCGGTCAGCTTCTCGCCGATCTGGATCTTGTTGGGGCACTTGGACTTGTTGAGATCCTGCTTATCCGTGTTGACAGCGACGAACTCCACACCCGACATCCCGCTGGCAATCATCCGGTTGACCACGTTGTTGCCGGCGCCGCCGACGCCGATGACTTTGATGGATACGACGCGATCCTTGTAAACTTCATCCATGGGGCTTTCCTCCTATGTATTTATCTCACAACACCGGGAGTGTATAGATTCACATTTTACGTGATACGCAGTTATTTTAACGCGAAAATACCGCAAGGTCAATACAATTTCATGAACTTGTGCCGGAATCCTCCGAATTCTCCCCTGTGAAATTCTGGGTGCTGCTCCACGGGCGGAAGCCGGCCACGTTGTTCTCCTCCAGCGTCAGATCGATGACGCCGCCCTCGGACACCTGACTGCTCTCCAGCTGGCCGCTCTCCAGGATGGCCGTCAGGTAGCGCAGCTTGTAGTCCAGCTGGTCGGTGGTGCCCAGATGAATCTCGAACCGGGTACCGTACCAGAGGACGATGTCGTACGACCGCGTCACGTCGATCTCCACGATTTCCGCCAGGAAGTCGGTGCTCTCCAGCAGCTCCATCACGGCCTGTGCCGCGGCAAGGCTGCTCGTCTCCTCCGTGACGATCTGGGCGCCGGCTTCCGGCGCCTGGGCGGTGACGCCGGTCAGGCGCGGGTACGAGGCCGCCGTGACGTCGGCCTGCTCCAGCATGCGTCCGGCGCTGTTCATGAGCCAGCCTGTCCCATCCTCCGCCGTGACGAGATAGACCGCATCACTCTCAGTGACCGTCAGGACGACCGTATCCGGCAGGACGCGCTCCACCTGGGCCGACTCCACGTACGGCAGCGCCGCCATGATCCGCGCGGCCGTAGGCCCCCGGCGGATCGTCACCAGATTGTCCCCGGTCTGCAGGCCGGAGGCTTCGATCACCTGATCGGCCGTATAAATGGCGTTGCCGCGGACCTGAATCTCCCGGACGCGGAAGAAAATGGCCACGCAGACGAGGAACACGGCCACCACCAGCAGCGTCGCCACCAGATGCAGCAGGACGCTGCCGCCGCGCCGCCGCCGCGGCCGTTCCCGCCGGCGGGCCGCATCGGCCGTGCGCTCCGGCCGGGCCGCAGGGCGCTGCCGGGGATCGGCCGGCTGCGGCCTGCGCCGCCGGGTGCCGGGGGGCGGCGTCCTCCGCCGCCGGTCCTCTGCAGGCCGCTCCGGCCGCTGCCGGGCGCCGCCGTCGCGGTCGGCCGGCTGCTCCGGCCGCCGCCGGGGCGGTCTGCCGTCTCTTCCGTTTGCCATACGTACTTGAACCTCCTTCGTGGATCCGGCGCCTTCACGCCTCGGCGGTCAGGGCGATGTCCGCCCCGATGCCCCGCAGCCCCGCAGCCAGATCCTCGTATCCTCTGCGGATGTGCCCGATGCCGGTCACGCGGCTGACCTCCTCGGCCTGGAGCGCGCCGATGACCAGCGCCGCCCCGCAGCGCAGATCCGTGGCGCAGAGCTCCGTGCTCCGCAGCTGCCGGACACCCCGCACCACGGCGCGGGCGCCATACTGGGTGATGTCGGCTCCCAGGCGGCAGAGCTGCTCCGCGTGGCGGAGCCGGTTCTCGAAGATCGTCTCCACGAAGCCGGTGGTGCCGCCGGCCCGGATGACTGCGGCCATCAGCGGCGCCTGGGCGTCGGTGGGAAAGCCGGGATACGGCCGCGTGATCACGCAGCCGGGCGGCTGCAGCCGGGGCGGCGCCGCTGCGCGCAATCCGCCGGCCTCCCGCTCCAGCCGGCAGCCGGCCCGGGACAGGGCGTCGGTGACGGCCTCCAGGGTCTCCGGCCGCGCGCCGCGGAGCAGCAGCTCCCCGCCGCAGCCGGCCACGGCGCACAGGTACGTGGCCGTCTCCATCCGGTCGGGCATGACCAGATAGTCGCCGCCGTGCAGGGGCGCGCAGCCCTCCACGGTGAGCTCCGCCGTGTCCTCTCCGGTGACACGGGCGCCCATGGCCCGCAGGAAGCGCACCAGGTCGGCGATCTCCGGCTCCCGGGCGGCGTTGGCAATGACCGTCGTCCCCGGGCAGCCCAGGGCCATGAGCAGCGCGTTCTCGGTGGCCCCGACACTGGGGCACCGGAGCTCCAGCCGGCAGCCAGCCATGGTGCCGGCCCGGCACAGCAGCCGCTCCCCCTCGCACCACCACGACGCTCCCAGCGCCTCGGCGGCCCACAGGTGCAGGTCGATGGGCCGGCAGCCCAGGCTGCATCCGCCGGGAGCGGCCAGCTCCGCGCTGCCGCAGCGGGTCAGGAGCGCCCCCAGGAACAGCACCGACGAGCGCATTCCGCCCATGAGGACCTGGGGCACGTCGCACCGGCAGAGGCCCGCGGCGTCCACCAGGACGGCGCGGCCCTCCCGCCAGGCCCGGCAGCCCAGATGGCTGAGGATGGCGATGGCCGTATCCACGTCGGCAATGTCGGGACAGTTGTCGATGCGGCACGTGCCGCTGATGCAGGCACAGGCCGCCAGAATCGGCAGGGCGCTGTTCTTGGCGCCGTGGATCGTCACCGCACCGGACAGGGGGCGGCCGCCTCTGATCTCATATGCTTCCATGGTTCCCTCCGCATCCGTCAGGCATCGCGTTCGATACCCCATCGTATGCAGAGGCCGGCCTCAGCGTGTCTTTGCCAGCTCCAGCAGGACGCCGTAGATCTGCTCGGCCGAGTCCACCACGGCCAGTGCCCGGAGGGCGGAGCGCATGGCCGCGCAGCGCGCCGGGTCGGCCAGCAGGTCCCGGGCGGCCTCGTAGAGGACGTCTCCGTCACAGTCGCTCTCCCGGAGCACCAGGGCCGCGCCGCGGCCCTCCAGGATCCGGGCGTTCTTCTCCTGGTGGTTGCCCGTGGCGTTGGGCGACGGGACGAGGATGCACGGCGTCCCCGAGGCCGCCACCTCGCTGATGGTGGACGCGCCGCTGCGGCAGATGACCAGGTCGGCCGCGGCCATGAGCAGCGGCATGTCGTAGATGTATTCACGCATGTCGATGGACCGGTGGACCTTCAGGTCGACGCCGTGCTCCGCCACGTATTCCGGCATCCACCGCCAGCCGAAGCTGCCGGTGGCGTGGACGTGCTGCCAGGGCTCGCCGTCGGCGATCTCCCGGGCCATCAGCGCGGTGATTTTCTTGTTCATTTCCCGGGCGCCCAGGCTGCCCCAGTACGTGACCACCAGCGGCCGGCCGTCCAGGCCCAGCTGCCGGCGCGCCCCGGCGCGGGAGGTATAGAGGAACTCCTGGCGCACCGGCATGCCGGTGACGACGACGCGCTCCGGATTGTCGTACTGCTGGCGGCTCTCCTCAAAGTTCACGAGGATCCGTTCGGCCCGTTTGGCCACCAGCTTCGTGGTCAGCCCGGGGACGGCGTTGGCCTCGTGCACCGCCGTGGGGATGCCGCGCCGGGCGCCCTGGCGGAGCGTGGGATAGCTGGCGTAGCCGCCGGTGCCGAGGATGACATCCGGCTGAAAGGCGTCGAGGATCCGGTCCGCCTTGCGGAAGGCACTGTGGAGGTTGCGGAGCGTTTTCACATTGTGCCACAGGCCCGCCGGCGTCAGCTTCCGCTGGAAGTTGGAGATGGTCAGCGTCTCCAGCCGGAAGCCCTCCCGCGGGACCAGGTCGCGCTCCATGCCGTCCTCGGCGCCGACGAAGAGGATGCCCCAGCCGGGCCGCCGCTCCCGCAGGAGCTTGGCGACGGCGATGGCCGGATTGATGTGCCCGCCGGTGCCGCCGCAGGTGAAGATCACGTTCATGGCCGTCCCTCCCCGCTCACAGGAAGCTGCGGCGGTTGCTGCGGGAGATGTTCAGCACGATGCCCATCTCGAAGAGCTGCAGCAGCAGCGCCGTGCCGCCGTAGGAGAAGAACGGCAGCGAAATGCCCGTGGCGGGCAGGAAGTTGCTGACGACGCCGATGTTCAGGAACACCTGCAGGGCCAGCAGCGTCGTGATGCCGGCGGCCACCAGGGAACCGAACCGGTCCCGGGCGTGCATGGCAATCCAGTAGCCGCGGACGATGAGCAGCACGAACAGCAGAATGATGAGCATCGCGCCCAGGAAGCCCAGCTCCTCGCAGATGATGGCAAAGACGTAGTCGTTGTGCTCCTCCGGCAGGTACAGGTACTTCTGCCGGCTGCGGCCGAAGCCCAGGCCCATGAGGCCGCCGGAGCCGATGGCGTAGAGGGACTGGACGATCTGATAGCCGTCGTCGGACGGGTCGGAGAACGGGTCCAGCCAGGCGGTGATCCGGTCGCTGGCGTAGCCGAACACCTGCAGATAGAGGAACACGGCCGCCCCGACCACCAGGATTCCCAGGCCGAACCAGCGCAGCCGCGTCCCGCCCAGGAACATCATCGCCGCGCCGGTGGCCAGGATGATCAGCGTGGCCGACAGGTGTGGCTCC
The DNA here is from genome assembly GCA_904395865.1 of uncultured Oscillospiraceae bacterium. Classification (GTDB taxonomy): domain Bacteria; phylum Bacillota; class Clostridia; order Oscillospirales; family Oscillospiraceae; genus Avoscillospira_A. The sequence continues at coordinate 71,073 of CAJFNY010000065.1, read as the reverse complement.
AGGGCCAGCAGGCCGGCGATGACGAGCAGGATGCCCGCAAAGGGCAGCACGCCGTACCGGAAGGTCTGCATCCGCTCCCGGAACGACGAGATCATGGCCGCGAACATCAGCACCACGCCCAGCTTGGCGATCTCCGACGGCTGGAAGGTGGTGATGCCGAACAGGCTGATCCACCGGGTGGCGCCGCCCTCCTCGATGCCGATGAAGGGCACCAGCAGTAGCAGGCCCACGGAGCCCAGCAGGATCACCGGCGCCAGCGGCCGCCAGAGCTGATAGTTGACGCGGCTGACGATCCACATGATGACGATGCCGGCTCCGGCGAACATGGCCTGGCGGAAGAAGTAGTACGTGGAGTTGCCTTCCTCCTCCATATAGGCGCGGGCGTAGCTGGCGGAGAACATCATCACCACGCCGATGGCCACCAGCAGGACCGTCAGAATCAGGAACGGCAGGTCCAGCAGGCCCCGTTCGTCCTCGACGATTCGCTCCTTTGTCTGCAGCTTGGCAGCTTCCATGGCCCCTCCTTTGGCACGTCCCCGGTCAGTACCGCCCCAGCACGCCGAAAAACGCCGCCGTGCAGCAGACCAGGGTAATCAGGGTAAAGACGGTGAAAATCTTGACCTCGCTCCACCCGCACATCTCGAAGTGGTGGTGGATCGGCGTCATCCTGAAGATCCGCTTCCCGTGGGTCAGCTTGAAGTAGCCCACCTGGAGGATGACCGAAACCGTCTCCAGGATGTAGACCAGGCCCACCAGCACGAGGATCAGCGGCATATCCAGCGCGAAGGCCAGGCCGCACACGGCCGCCCCCAGATAGAGGGAGCCGGTGTCGCCCATGAACACCTTGGCCGGGTGGAAGTTGTAGACGAGGAAGCCGCCCAGCCCGCCGAACAGCGCCGCCGGCACCAGGGCCAGCGTGCTCCGCTCAAACACGCCCCAGACGGCGGCCGTCACGGCGAAGAAGGCCATGACCGGCATGGTCACGCCGGCCGCCAGGCCGTCGATGCCGTCGGTCAGGTTGACGGCGTTGACGCACCCGACGACGACGAACATGGCAAAGACCATGTAGACCACCCAGGGAATGCGGACGGTGACGTTGGTGAAGGGGATGTAGAGATCGTTCGTCATGTGGCCGCTCCAGCGGAGGAGCGCCAGGTAGCAGGCCGCTGCGGCCAGCTGCAGGGCAAACTTCTGGAGCGCCGTCAGGCCCAGGTTGCGCTTCTTTTTCACCTTGACGTAGTCGTCCAGGAAGCCGATGATGCCGTAGACCAGGGCGAAGCCCAGGACGAACAGGTGCTCGTAGTGCCCCCGGCGCATCTGCGGCCAGCCCAGCACCACGGCCGCGGCCGTGGCGGCCGCGATGAAGATGATGCCGCCCATGGTGGGTGTGCCGGCCTTGGTGTTGTGCCAGCTGGGGCCGACCTCCCGGATGGCCTGGCCGGCCTTCAGCCGCCGCAGCATCGGGATGCACGCCTTCCCCAGCACCAGCGCCGCCAGGAAGGCGGCCGCGGCCGTCAGAAGCGGCAGGCCGACGGTCTCAAATTGCGCGTTGCCCATTGCGGTTTCCTCCGAAGTACAGTTTTCCGCCCTCACGGGAAGCCCTTCGGCGCACAGCCGGGCGTTTCCGCTGCGCCGGGCGCGTCAGGCGATCGTGGGCCGGGGCGGCGTGCGCACAGCGCGCGCAGGCCTTCCGGTCAGGCAGCCGATTCGAAATCCGGATCACTCCTCGCTCTCGAGGAACAGACGGAGCACCCGCTCCATCTTCATGCCGCGGCTGCCCTTGAACAGCAGCAGGTCCCCCGGCCGGGCCACGGCCCGGAGCTCGTGGAGCAGCTGGTCCTGGTCGTCGAAGAACATGGCCCGCTTGGGGGACATGCCGCCGGTGACGGCGCCGGTGACGACACGGGTGGCGTTGACGCCGTAGGCCAGCAGAATGTCGCACCGGCCCACGGCCAGGCGGCCGATCCGGTAGTGCTCGGCCATGGCCAGGGAGCCCAGCTCCAGCATGTCGCCCAGGACGGCGATCTTCCGCCCCTGGCTGCTCCGCTCCCCCAGGACGTTCAGGGCGGCGGCCATGGACTCGGGGCCGGCGTTGTAGCAGTCCTCGATGATCGTAAAGCCGTTCTTCTCGTAGATCTGCTGGCGCATGCCGGTGTTTTCGAAGGAGCGGAGGCCGGCGGCCACCTGCTCCGGCGCGGCGCCGGAGAGCATGGCTGCGCCGGCGGCGGCCAGGGCGTTATAGACCGTGTGCTGGCCGTTGTGCGGCACGAAGGCCTCGTACTCCCGGCCAAAGGCCAGGATCCGGAAGGTGACGCCGCTGTCGTCGCCGCGGACCTGGGCGGCCCGGACGTCGCAGGCGATGTTGTCGATGCCGAAGTAGTAGTGCTTGAAGGGCAGCGTATCCCGCAGCTTCCACAGGAGCGGCTCGTCACCGTTGAGGAGGACGACGCCGTCGGGGCCCATGCCCTCGAGGATCTCCAGCTTCGCCTTGAGGATGTTCTCCCGGGAGCCCAGGTTCTCAATGTGCATGGTGCCGATGTTCGTGAAGATGGCCATGTCCGGCCGGGCGATCTTCGTCAGGTACGCCATTTCGCCGGCGTGGCTCATGCCCAGCTCCAGGACGGCGTACTCCGTGTCGGCCTCGATGTCCAGGACGGAGAGCGGCAGGCCCAGGTTGTTGTTGTGGTTGCCCTCGGTCCAGACCGTGCGGTACTGGCGGCGCAGGATGGCGGCCAGCATCTCCTTCGTCGTCGTCTTGCCGACGCTGCCGGTGATGGCCAGCACCCGGGCGGACATGGTCTGCCGGTAGCCGGCGGCGATGGCGCCGATGGCCCGCAGCGTGTCGTCCACCTGGATATACGGGACGTCAGAGGGGCGCTTTTCCTTGGCGTTGAGCACTGCCACGGCGCCGTTGTCCACGGCGCGGCCGATGAACGTGTGGCCGTCCACCCGATTGCCCGCCAGCGGCACGAACAGCTGCCCCGGCTTGACCTCCCGGGAATCGGTGGAGACGCCCAGGACCTCCACGTCGTCGTACCGGGAGTCCAGCTCTCCGCCGCACCAGAGGGCGATCTGCTTCAGCTTCGTCGGTTTCATTTGCGTCGCTCCTATCTCTCTAACTCTCAGCGGCCGGCCAGATGGGCTGCCACCTCTTCGCGCTCGTCGAGATGCGTTTTGACGGTTCCCAGGATCTGGTACGTCTCGTGGCCCTTGCCGGCCAGGACGATGATGTCGTCCTTCTGCGCATGGTCCATGGCCCAGCGGATGGCCTCCCGGCGGTTTTCAATGACGACGTACGGCCGGTCGGTCCCCTCGACGCCGGCCACGATCTGGCGGATGATGGCGGCGGGGTCCTCGGTACGGGGGTTGTCGGAGGTGATGACGGCCAGATCCGAGCCCTCCACGCCGATGCGGCCCATGATGGGGCGCTTGATGGGGTCCCGGTCGCCGCCGCAGCCGAACACGGCGATGACGCGCCCCCTGCAGAAGCCGCGGACGGCCCGCAGGACGTTTTCCAGCCCGTCGGGGGTGTGGGCGTAGTCGATGAGGACGGTGTAGTCCTTCCCGGGGGTAGGCACCACCTCCACCCGGCCCTTGACGCCTCTGGCGGCCCCCAGGGCCGCGGCGGCGTCCGGCAGGGCCACGCCCAGGGCCATGGCCGCTCCCAGCACCGCCAGGGCGTTGTAGACCGTGAAGCCGCCGGGAATCCCCAGCCGCACCGGGCAGCGGGCGCCGCCGGCCGCTGCCGTGAAGGCCACATGGTCCGCCTGCAGGTCGATGTCCTCGGCCCGCAGGTCGGCGTGCTCCGCCCGGACGGCGTACGTGGTCACGGGGCAGCGGGCGTCGGCGATCATCCGATCGGCCGCATCGTCGTCCAGATTGATGACGCCCGTGCCGCAGCGGGTGAACAGGATGGCCTTCGCCTGGCGGTACGCCTCCATAGTCTTGTGGAAGTCCAGGTGGTCCTCGGTCAGATTTGTGAACACGCCCACGGCGAACGGGATGCAGTCCACCCGGTGCAGCGCCAGAGCGTGGGAGGAGACCTCCATGACCACGTGGGTGCAGCCGGCGTCGCGCATGCGGGCGAACAGGGCCTGAAGCTCGAAGTTCTCCGGCGTGGTGCGCTCCGTGTCCAGCGCCTCGTCGCCGATCATGTTCTGGATCGTGCCGATGAGGCCCACCCGGGCGCCCAGAGCCCGCTCCAGGACGGTCTTGAGGAGGTAAGTGACGGTCGTCTTGCCGTTGGTGCCGGTGACGCCCACGACGGTCAGGCCGTCGGCCGGATGGCCGAACCAGTTGGCGCCGAGCACGGCCAGCGCCTCCCGGGCGGAGGGCACCTGAACGTACGGCGTCTCCCCCTCCGGCGGCCGCTCGCAGAGCACCGCGGCAGCGCCCTTCTCCAGGGCCATGGGGATGAACCGGTGGCCGTCGGCGGCGAAGCCGGGAATGGCCACGAACAGCTCCCCCGGCCGGGTGGTGCGGGAGTCGTAGCTGACGCCGGTGATCTCCAGCTCCGGGTCCGCCCGGAGCGTCTGCACGGGGATGCCCTCCAGCAGCTGGGCGAGTTTCATAGGCAGGTCCCTCCTTGGCTGCGCGCTAATCCTGCGCGCTGTGGTCGGTGAATTCCACGGTAATCATGGTGCCGCGCTCCACCTGCGAGCCGGCGGTCACATCCTGATACGTGACGCTGACGTTGCTGCCGGTGGTGTTGGTGCCCTTGGCCAGAATATACAGCCCGCTGTCGGAGGCGGCCTGGTTCGCCTGGGACACGCTCATGCCGGTGAAGTCCGGCACGGTGACGCGGTCCGTGGGCACCTCTGACCCCATGTAGAGGATGATCTCGGACGCGCCGGGCACCGACGCGCCGGCGGCGGGAATCATGCCGGTCACAGTGGCGCCGTCGCCCACGACACGGTACGTCAGGCTGCGGTCGGACAGAGCCGCGGACGCCTCCGCCTCGGTCATGCCCGTCACATTCGGGACGGTGACGCTGACCTTGTCGATGTCGTCGTCGCTGTAGTCCGGCTCCACGCCGAGATACGGCAGGATGTCGGAGAACACGTCCCGGACCGTGGGGGCGGCCATGATGCCGCCGGAGATGTACATGCCGGTCTCGGTGGACGGGGTGTCCAGCGCCACCAGGACGATGTACTGGGGATCGTTGATGGGCGCCACGCCCACGAAGGAGACGATCTTGTCCTCCACCATAACGCCGTTCTCGTCGAACACGTCGATCTTCTCGGAGGTGCCGGTCTTGCCGCCGATGCGGTAGCCGGCCACCTGGGCGTTGCCGGCCGTGCCCTGGGTGACGACGTTCTCCATCAGCTGGCACATGGTGGCCGAGGTCTCCTCACTGATGACCTGCCGGACGACGGTGCGCTCGTTCTGCTGCACCACGTTGCCGGCGTCGTCGACGATCTGGCTGACGACGTACGGCTCCACCACGTAGCCGCCGTTGACGACGGCGGAGATGGCGCGGACCAGCTGGATCGGCGTGACCTTGAACGTCTGGCCGAAGGCGGCGGAGATGGTGTTGCTGATGCCGCCGGACACCGCGGGGTTCAACTTGTCCAGACCGTAGAAGAAGCCCTCGCCTTCGCCGGGCAGGTCGATGCCCGTCTTTTCCAGCAGGCCGAAATCCCGGACGTAATTATAAAGGTTTTCGCCGGTCAGCGCAAGGCCGATGTTGGCGAATGCAATGTTGCAGGAGTTTTCCAGCGCCTCGCCGGTGGTCTGGGTGCCGTGGCCCTCAGCCTTCCAGCAGTGCAGCGTCTGCTCACGGCCGGCGAAGTCGGCCTGGCCGCCGCAGTAGAACGTGTCATCCAGGTCCACGGCCCCCTCCTCCAGGGCGGCGGCCAGCGTGATGAGCTTGAAGGTGGAGCCGGGCTCATAGCCGTCGGACACTGCACGGTTGCGCCACTGGTGCAGCCGCGCCTCCACCAGCGCGCTGTTGTACGCCTCCATGGCCTCCTCATACGCCGTCGAACCCTCCGGCTGCAGCAGGGCCTCCTGGTAGAGAGCCGTAAGCTCCTCGTTGACGGAGGTATCGTAGATCTCCAGATAGTTGTTGGGGTCGTAGCTGCCCATGGTGGCCATGGCCAGGATCTCCCCGGTGTTCACGTCGGCCACGATGCCGAAGGCGCCGTTGAGGACGTCGTACTTCTCAATGGCCGTCTCCATATTCTTCTCCAGGTAATACTGGACCGTGGAGTCGATGGTCAGCACGAGGCTGTCACCGTCGGAGGCGTCGTAGTACTTCTCGTACGTGTAGAGCATCTCCGAGCCCTTGTTGCCCTTGGTGGTGATGATCTCACCGGCCGTGCCCTGGAGGTACGAGTCGTAGTACGCCTCGATGCCCTCGGCGCCCACGTTGTCATCCCGCGTGAAGCCCAGCAGCTGGGCGCAGAGGGTGCCGTAGGGATACGTGCGCTGGGTGTCCGGCTCCAGATAGATGCCCCGGAGCTCATTGTCGTTGATGAAGTCCCGCACCCGCTGGGCCAGGTCGCTGTCGATCTTCCGGCGGATAACCTTGTAGCGCATGGTGGTGTCGGCCGCCTGCTCGTAGATGAAGCTCTCCTCCACGTCCAGGATCTCCGAAAGCCCCGAGGCGATCAGAGCCAGGTCCTGCTCCTTGGTGGCGATCTCATTGGGATCCAGGAACACGTTTTCCACCGAAACCGAGGTGGCCAGGATGTTCATGTTCCGGTCGTAGATGACGCCGCGGTCGGCGCTGACGGACGTGCTGCGGGTCTGGTTGCTGATGGCCATCTGCGTATACTGGTCGTGGTCCACGATCATCAGCTGGAACAGCGTCGCCGCCAGCGGCACGAACAGCAGCACCGCAATGACCATGACGACCGTCGTCCGGCGAAGGATGGTGCGGTTGGCCTCCTCGCGGACGTCGCCGGAAGGACGCTTCTGCCGGCGGAATGGGGTTTGCTTTGCCATATTCCCTCCTGTGGATGTCCGGGGGCGGAATCGGAAACATGGGCGGAAGGTCAACCTGCCGCCCATGCTCGCTTCCGCACCGCGGTACTGCCGGCCCCGCGGCCCAAAGGCCGGTATCGGAGCTATTGTACCATACTTTCCTGCAAAATACTATATGTGTCCCATCAGGACAGGTATGACACCAGACTCTCCACGCTGGAGCGGAACGCCTCCAGCAGCGACGCCAGCGGTCCGGAGGCCTCCTCCTCCTGCAGCACCTCCGCCCGGTCGGTTCCGGAAAGGTCCAGGTAGACGGTCTGAACGGACGTGGGCTGAACCATGCCCATGGCCCGTGCCCGCTCCTCAATGGCCACCAGGTCGATCTTGCTCTCATACTCCGAGGTCAGCGCGTCCTGCTCCTGCTGGAGCGTCGTCAGCTCCTCGGTCAGCTGCCCCACCTGGGACTTGGCCTCGTAGAGCCGGACGTAGCTGAACACCACCAGGATCAGCATCCCCATCACGGCCACCATGCCGAGCACCGCGAACGGCGCAACGGCCAGCTTGGCCCGGACACGCCGGACCGGCGCCGGACGGCGCCGCTCCTCCGGCAGCCCCCGTCCCGGCGCCCGCTGGGGCGCAGCGCTGCCGTACCGCCGCAGGTCGTATGCGGCCGAGCCGTTCGTCTCATAGCGGGGAACCCGCGCGTTCTGATACTCTGCCATCGTGGCCAGCTTCCTTTCCGAATGTCGCTGCACTCAAAGCTTCTCCGCCACACGGAGCTTGGCGCTCCGGGCGCGTGGGTTGCGCTCCAGCTCCGCAGAGCCGGAGACGATGGGCTTCCTGGTCAGCATGCGGACCTGCGGCTTCCTGCCGCAGACGCAGACCGGGAAATCCGGCGGGCAGACACAGCCCCGGGCCGCAGCCTGCAGGGCGTTCTTGACGATCCGATCCTCCAGGGAGTGGAACGTGATCACCGCCAGCCGGCCGCCCGGCCGCAGCCGGGGCACCGCCGCCGCCATCGCATCCCCCACGGCGGCCAGCTCATCGTTGACGGCGATGCGGATGGCCTGGAACGTGCGCTTGGCCGGGTGCTGCTTCTCCCGCAGGGCCTGGGGCGGCATGGCGCTGCGGATCACGTCCACCAGCTGCAGCGTCGTGTCGATGGGTGACGCGGCGCGGCGCCGGTCAATGGCCGCGGCGATCTGCGGCGCGTACCGCTCCTCGCCGTACTCCCAGAGGATGCGCCGCAGCTCCTCCCGGGGCCAGTGATTGACGATCTCCCACGCCGTCAGCGATGCGCCGCGGTCCATCCGCATGTCCAGCGGCGCGTCGGCCAGGTAGGAAAAGCCCCGGGCCCCGTCGTCCAGCTGGGGTGACGAGACGCCCAGGTCCAGCAGCATCCCGTCCACGGCCGGAAGCTCCAGCCGGTCCAGGATGGCGCCCAGGTTGCGGAAATTGTCGTGCACCAGGGTGATCCGATCCTTCCACGGGGCCAGGCGCTCTGCGGCGGCGGCCAACGCCGTCGGATCCCGGTCGACGCCGATGAGGCGGCCCGTCGTCAGGCGGCGGGCAATCTCCGCCGAATGGCCGGCGCCGCCCAGGGTGCCGTCCAGATAGATGCCGTCCGGCCGGACGGCCAGCGCCTCCAGGCACTCGTCCAGCAGGACGGACACGTGGTTGAATTCCATCAGAAGCCCAGCTCCTCCATGGCCGCCGCCAGGTTCTCCGGCGTCAGCGTCTCCTGCTCCAGCGCCTCATAGGCCGCCGTGTCCCAGATCTCGGCGTGGTTGCCCTGGCCGATGAACGTCACGTCCTGGCCCAGGCCGGCGTACTGCCGGAGCTCCGCCGGGATCAGGAAGCGCCCCTGCCGGTCCGGCTCGCACCGGGCCGCGTTGGCAAAGAGGAAGCGCATCTTCCGCGCCTGGGACATGGGCAGCGCGTTGTACCGCTCCAGGATGCTCTGCCAGCCGGCCTCGGTGTAGACGGACAGGCAGTGGTCCAGCCCCAGCGTCACGTAGAACGACTCGCCCAGCTCGTCACGGAGCTTGGCCGGAACGAACAGACGGCCCTTCGGATCCACCGAATGCCGGTACTTTCCGTACATGGGCCGTCCCCCCTTTCCGCAGGCTTTCCACTTCACACCATTTCTTATCCCTGGCGCTCCACTTAGCTATACTATACATGCTCTTTCCAAAGATTGCAATCCCCGCGGCGAATTTTTCCCGTGAAAAATTTGGCAGCTCCGCGGGGTTTTCCGCTGTTTTCGCTATTTTTGAACGTATGTTCGTGTTACGGTCAACGAAAGGCCGGGCGGCCTGCACGTCTCTGCAGGCCGCCCGGCGGCGGTACGGATTCGGTTTACAGAATGCCCATGGCGCGGAGGGTCTCTTCCATCTCCCCCACCCGGGCGTCCCAGGAGCTGCGGCGGCCGGCCTCCAGGCGGGCTTCCGTGCGCTCCGGCGCGGTGTCGTCCAGGGCCTCGGCGCAGCGGTCGGCAAACTCGTCGGCGGACCGGGCGATCTGGATGATGGACGCGTACGCCTGCACCTGCGCCGGCTGCGGCGTGGAGACGATGGGCTTACCCGTGGCCAGGTACTCGTAGAACTTCAGGGGGCTGACGTCGCGGCTCAGGTCGCTGTCGTCGAACAGGTTCAGCAGGACCTGGAAATTGGCCAGGTAGTCCGGCAGCGTCTCATGGGGCTTGAGCCCCAGGAAGCTGACGTTGGGCAGGGCCTTCAGGGCCGACAGGTCCACGCCGGGCTTCTCCCCGCCGATGAACACGAAGCTCCACCCGGGGTTGCGCCGGGCCGCGTTTTCCACCCAGCCGTACTCGATGCACCGCTGCAGCGCTCCCACGAAGCCCAGGCGCGGCTCGGGCACGTCCGCCAGATCCGCCGGCAGCGGCCGCGGACTGGCCGCCTGACGGAAGAGCGCGTCGTCGGCGCCGTTGGGGATGAAGGCCGCCCGGGGGTTGGCCTCCCGGAGCCGCCGGCAGAGGGGCTCGGCGGTGGCGAACACCATGTCGCACCTGGCCGCCAGCTCCAGCTCCATCCGGTCCACCAGGGCCGGATCCATGAGGCCGCCGTAGGCCGAGTGGCGGTCGACGCAGTCGTAGACCAGGGCGCTGTGGGGCACGTGCTCCACCAGATCGGCGCAGACCGGCGAGTACACCCAGAGCACCGGCTTTTCGAAGCCGTGCCGCTCCATCACCTGCCGGATCCAGGCGGCGGCCCGGCGCTGGTTCCGGCGGTTGATCCAGCGGTACTTGTTGTAAAAGGGCCACACCGGCGGCAGGCCGTAGACCGTCACGTGGTCCGTGACCTTCTGGCCGGGGGCCTTCCAGGCCCGGAGCTTTTCGGCCGCGGAGCGGTCCTTCAGCGGCGCCAGCAGGGAGACGGCCGGGTCGAAATACAGCACCTCCGCGTCGTGCAGCCGGCGCATGACCTGCTGCTTGCGCGTGGGAATCGGATACCACGGAGACGTGGCGAGACAGACGATCTGCTTCATGCTTCCTCCAAAAACTTCCGGGCCATGGCCTCGTTCTCCGCCGCCAGGGCGCGCAGCTGCGCCACGGCGGTCTGGTCGTTGCCGCCGTCGGCCACGGCCTCCTCCACGGCGGCCACCAGGCCGTCGGCCGTCACCTGATCCAGAGGCAGGTAGTGGCGCTTGCCCAGGTAGTCCAGGAAGGCGCGCACCTTCGGGTCGTACACCGCGCCCACCACCGGCGTGCCGGCGGCGGCCGCGAAGATCAGCGCGTGGAGCCGCATGGAGACGACGGCCTGCATCCGCCCCAGAACGCCGACGATGAGCCGGCCGTCGTCCGGCACCGGCAGCACCGGGCAGTCCCCGCCGGCGGCCTCGGCGGCCTGCCGGCAGGCCGGCAGGTCGCGGCCCGGCTCCAGGGCCAGGAACAGCGGCTGCGCGCCGGTGCGGTCCCGGAGCTCGGCGGCGGCGCGGCCGAAGGCGGCCGCCCGCTGATCGAAGCCCTCCCACGGCCGCAGGACGAACAGCACGTACGCCCCCGCCGGGTCCAGGCCGTGGCGCAGGAACCAGCCGTCCACCCGCTCGGTGGGCGCCGGCTCCAGCAGCAGGGCCGGGTCGGCGGTGACGCGGATCTCGGGCTGCGTCACGCCCATGCGCCGCAGTTCCTCCCGGGAGGTGTCCTCCCGCAGGGTCACGGCGTCGACGCAGGCGTCGATGGTCCGGGCCGCCCGGCGGACGTTGGCCGGACGGTTCACCGGCCCGATGCCGCAGCCGTACATGAGCACGCGGTTGCCGGTGGCCCTGGCGCAGCGGATGCTCAGCAGGTAGTACCGGAGGGAGCGGGTGCTCGTCACGTCTTGGATCAGGCTGCCGCCGCCGTTGAGATACAGCCGCGTGCGCCGCATGATCCGGAGAAAGCCGGGCACATTGAAGGTATACACCGCGCCGATCCGGTAGCGGATCTTCGTCTCCCGGGGCGTCCTGGTCAGGACGTACAGCGGCAGGTCCGGGTCGATGTGGCGCATCTGGCCGATGATGGCGTCGAGAATGGCGTCGTCACCGGCGTTTCCCTTGCCGTAGGCGCCGCAGATCAGGACGCCGTCCCGCTTCCGGGCCGGGCGGTCGGCCCGGCGGAGCAGCACCCGGTAGATCTCCTTCTGCCGCTCCACGGTGGCCTCGGCGGAGAAGTCCCGCCGGGCCCGCTCGTACAGGCTTTCGCCCAGCCGCGCCCGCAGGGCCGGGTCCCCGGCCAGGCGCAGCAGGCAGGCGGCCAGGCCCTCGGCGTCCCGCGGCTCGAACAGCAGCCCGGTGACGCCGTCCTCAATCAGGTCGGGCACGCCGCCCACCCGGGAGGCCACCGTGGGGCAGCGGAAGCGGGCGCCCTCGGTCAGGGCGTACGGGAACGTCTCGGACAGGCTGGTGAGCGTATTGACGTCGATGGCGCCGTAAAAGCTGTCCATATCCGAGACCCAGCCGGCGAAGATTACGGTCCCCTCCGGGCAGAGCTCGCCGGCCAGCCGGCGCAGCTCGGCGGCCTGCTCGCCATCGCCGGCGATCAGCAGGCGGATGGACGGCGCCTGCCGGACGGCGGCGGCGAAGGCGCGGATCAGCGTCGCCACGTCCTTCACCGCCGAGAGCCGCGCCGCAATGCCGAACACCACCGTGTCCGGCCCCGCCTCCAGGCCCACCGACCGCAGGTACGCCGCCCGGTCCATGGCCGGGTGCGCATCGGCGAAGCGGACGCCGTTGTAGATGGAGAACATGGTCTGCGGGTCGAAGCCCCGGGAGATCAGCAGCTCCGCCATGGCGTTGGACACGCCGATGTGGTACGGGATCCGCCGCAGGCAGACAGAGTTGATGGTGCCGTACGTCAGTCGGTGGAGCGGGCGGCCCAGATAGTCCAGCCGGTAGTCAGAGTGGACGGTGGTGACGACGGGCACGCGGATCCGCGGCCGCAGCAGCGCGCCGATCAGATTGGCCCGGGCGCCGTGGCAGTGGACCACCTGGTAGCCGCCGCCGTTGATCTCCCCGGCCAGGGCGGACACCACCCGCAGCACGTTGCGGCTGGACAGGATGACCGTGTCGATGCCCAGCGCCCGCGCCTCGGCGGCGAAGGGCCCCTCCATGAAGCAGACGAGACGCACCTGCTCCGTCCGCCCAAGGCCCTCCAGCAGGGACAGCACATGGGTCTTGGCGCCGCCTACGTCGCCGCCGGAGATGAGATGGATGATTTTCATAGACGCACTCCCCGAAAAGGTTCTTGTGGAAACCGGGAAAATCCGGTATAATCTATCGAAGAAACCGCCGCTGCGGTTTTTCCCGCGCCGGAGCAATGTCATGATAGTATACTTGCCCGCCGGAATCAAGCCTGAATCCGAAAAATGCGCATTCTTAGGAGGAAATCACGTGAAAATCCTGGACGAAAAAGGCAAGCTGTTCGGCAAGGTCAATCTGATCGACCTGATCGTGGTGCTGGTGATCGTCGCCGGCGTGGCCGCCGTGGCCTGGAAGCTGGGCGGCAGCGCCGTCACCGAAGCCATCAACAGCAACGCCGCCACGCTGCGGTATGAAGTGGTCTGCGCCAACGTCAACCCCGACGCCGCCGAGGGCGCCGTGGCCGACATCGGCGGCCAGCTGATGAGCAACGGCGACCTGCTGGACGGCTACGTGACCGACTGCGTCATTGAGCCGCACATGGAGACCGTCGTGGACGCCGACGGCAACGCCCTGCAGGTGGAGGACCCCAGCGCCCGCGACCTGCGCTTCACCATCGAGACGAAGGTCTCCCGGGCCGCCAACGCCTACGCGGTCGGCTCCCAGGAGGTCCGCGTGGGCAAGTCCCACATCGTCAAGACCGTGGACATTGAGTTCACCGGCACCGTCACCTCGGTGGAGATCGTCGATGAGAATGGCTGACGTGCTGCATGGCAGCCTCCTGTGGCGGCTGTGCATGGCCATCGCCGTGTGCTGGCGCGGGAGCGGCCTGCGGCGGCTTGGGCTGCGGATCGGCGCATCCTTCCGGGCGTCCCGGACGCACCGCATCGGCGCCCGGATCCTGGGCTGCTCCGACGGGACGAGCCGCTCCGCCGCCGTGACGCGGCTGCTGGCCTGGTGGAACCGGGTGCTGTGGCGCTTCGGCCAGGTGCTCATGCCGGCGGTGCGCAGCAGCCTGGTGTACCGGATCTACGGCGCCGTCTTCCGCTGCGGCCGCAGCAGCCGGATCCTGGGCTGGCTGTTCCGCGGGGGGCTGACGGCCTTCGTGCTGACGGCCGTGGGGCTCTACTGCCTGATCGACTACGCGCTCCGGGACGTGCTGACGCTGCCGGTGCTGCCGTCGGTGTGGGACGAGTGCCTGATGCTGCTGGCCGTGCTGTGGGTGCTCTACGACCGGATGCGCGCGCCGCAGCCCCTGACGCCCCGGGTCAATCCCATGGACACGCCGGTGTTCCTGTTCGTGGGCGTCGGTCTGGCGCTGATGTTCGTGGTCAGCCCGTTCTTCTCCATTGCCGTCAGCGGCTATCGGGCCACGGTGCAGTACATGGTGTGGTTCTATCTGATCTCCCGCCTGATCCGGGACGACCGGGATCTGATCCGGCTGTATCTGGTGCTGGTGCTGGCGGCGTTCCTGATCTCGCTCCACGGCATCTACCAGTATATCGTGGCCGTGCCGATCCCCTCCAACTGGACCGACCAGGCCGAGGCCGACGTGCGCACCCGCGTCTACTCGATCTTCGGCAGCCCCAACATCATGGGCGACTTCATGGTGCTCTTTGCGCCCATGGCCGCGGGCCTCGCCTACTACGTCCGGAACTGGAAGGCGAAGCTGTTCTTCTGGCTCGTGACGTTCTGCATGTGCTTTGCGTGCCTGTTCACCATGTCCCGCGGCGCGTGGATGGCCATGGCCGTAGTGATTCTGATCTTCGCGCTGCTGGTGGACCGGCGGCTGCTGGCGCTCATGTGCGTGGCGCTGGTGTGCGCGCTGTTCCTGCCGTTCGTAGCCAGCCGCATCGGCTATCTGCTGACGCCGGAGTTCGCCGCCTCCACCAACAACGGCGGCCGCGGCAGCCGGTGGACCATCGCCATGAGCTACCTGAACATGAGCCCGGTGTTCGGCTTCGGCCTGGGCATGTTCGGCGGCGCCGTGGCCATGCAGCACCAGATCTACAAGTGGATCTCCTACTTCTACGTGGACAACTACTACCTGAAGATCCTCGTGGAGATGGGCTGGGTGGGCTTCACCTGCTTCATTCTGCTGCTGCTGGCGCTGCTGTTCACCGGGCTGCGGGTGCTGTACCGCACGGGCCGCGGCTGGAAGCGGAAGGAGCAGAGCCGGACGCGGAGCCTCTTCCCGCTGTGCGCGGGCATGTTCGCCGGGCTGTGCGGCGTGCTGGTGCACTGTTACTTTGAGAACATCTTCGAGGAGCCGTATATGATGGCGTACTTCTGGTCCATCGCGGCCATGCTGGTCTACGCCGGCTTCCTCCGGCGGCCGGCGAAGGCCGAACAATAACAGCAAAATGAGCCCCTCCGGCCGAAGGCCGGAGGGGCTTCGTTTCGTTCGTCAGTCCTTCTGCCGGCGGTAGAAGAGCATGCCGACGGCCATGATGACGGCGAACATCAGCAGGTACCAGAGATTGCTGACGCCGTGGGCGTAGATGCAGGCGACGATCATGAAGCAGCTGCCGCCGCAGGCCAGCACCGGGATGACGAAGCGCCGGACCGGATCCAGCTGCCGGGCCCGGACCATGAACATCACGAGGATCGGCAGGTAGAGGGCGTACAGCGTGATGATCGGCAGCTCGGAGCTGTCGTACGCCAGCGGCCCCAGCCAGGCGTCCGGGCTGGACGAGAGCTGGGCCAGATAGAAGAACACGAACCAGGCGGCCGTCACCGCCAGGCCGGCCGCGGCAGAGTTGGCCGGCAGATTCGTGACCCGGTCCACCGACGCAAAGGTCTTCGGCCGCGGCCCCTGGCCGCGGACCGCCAGGGCGTAAAAGCCGCGGATGCAGCCGAGCATCAGCCCGTTGGTGGTGCCCAGGCAGGAGACGGCCACGAACAGGTTGAGAATGCTCCCGAACACACTGCCGAACACCGTCGTGAAGGCCACCGACGCGCCCTGCTCCATGAGCATCTGCGTGGGGACGCCGCCGGCCACGCCCACGTAGTAGGCCACGTACACGCCCACGACGATCAGCGCGCCGAGGATCAGCGCCCGGGGCAGATTGCGCCGGGCATCCCGCAGCTCGGCGTTGATGGACGTGGTGATGATCCACCCCTCGTAGGCAAAGGCCGTGGAGACCAGGGCCGCGAACAGCGGGTTCCCGGAGGCCGTCGGCACCGGAGCTGCCGCGAAGTTGGTCTGAGTAATCCCGTGGGTCAGGCCGTAGATCGTCCCCACCACGGCCATAAGGCACAGGGGGATCAGCTTCACCACCGTCGTCGAAACCTGGAGCTTGCCGGCCAGCCTCGGCCCCAGGGTGTTGACGGCGTACGCCAGGCAGAGGTAAAACAGCGTCAGCACCATGCACTCCGGCCCGGCCACCGGGTCGGCCGCCAGGGCGGGATTCAGGGACGTCAGAAAGACCAGCGTGTACCGGGCCGACAGCCACGCCAGCACCGACGTCAGCGTCGGCGTGTAGATGACCGCCGAGAACCAGCCGATGAAGTAGGCGTAGCCCTTGCCGACGGTGGCCTCGGCGTAGTCCACCAGGCCGTTGACCTTCTCGTACCGGGTGGCCAGGACGGCGAAGGCCAGCGAGCAGATGAGCATGATGCTGCCGCCCAGCGCCCAGGCCAGAATGCCCAGGGGCAGGTCGCCGCCGGTGAGCACGAGGATGGTCTGGGCCTTGAAAAAGACGCCCGAGCCGATGACCGTCCCCACCACCATGCAGACGGCCGTCACGAGTCCGAATTTTCGGTTGAGTTCCATACCATCCTCCTTACCGTACCAATCCGCGGACGTACAAAAACGCGCGGGGCCGCGCCCCGCGCGCTGCATTTTATTACTCCTTCATCAGCTTCCGGCGGGCCAGGTTTATGGTGCCCTCCTGCATCTGATTGATCCATCGCAGGCTCTTGCCGCAGCCCAGGGCCACGCAGGAGTCGGCGTCGTCGGCCAGGCTGCAGGCGATGCCCGTCCGCTCGGCCAGCAGCTGCGGGAAGCCCCAGAGCTGGCTGCCGCCGCCGGTGAGGACGATCCCGTTCTGGGAGATGTCCGAGACGAGCTCCGGCGACGTCTGCTCCAGCACCGCCAGCACCTCGTCCACGATCTGCCGGGCCGGCCGTTTGAACACCTCCAGCAGCTCCGCCGAGCTGATCTGCACCTCTTTGGGCAGGCCGGTCTTGAGGTCCCGGCCCTTGACGAGCATGGAGACCTCCTGCCCCCGCTCGTAGACGCAGCCGATGGTGATCTTCGCCTCCTCGGCGGCGTTGGGCCCGATGAGCACATTGTGCCGCCGGCGGACGTAGCGGACGACCGCCTCGTCGAACGCCTGGCCGGCCACCTTCAGCGACGAGGAGACGGCCACGTCGTTCATGGTCAGCACCGCGATGTCCGTGGTGCCGCCGCCCACGTCCACGACCATGTGGCCGCCGGGGCGCTCCAGGTCCATCTCCGCCCCCAGGGCCGCGGCGAAGGGCTCCTCGATCAGGTACACCCGCCGGGCGCCGGCCTCCATGGTGGCCTGGATCACGGCCCGCTCCTCCACCTCGGTGATGCCGCTGGGCACGCTGACCACCACCCGCGGCTTGACGACCGCCAGGCGCTGGACCTTCTTCATAAACTGGGCCAGCATCTTCTCCGTCATCTCGTAGTCGGAGATGACGCCCTCCCGCAGCGGCCGCAGGGCCACCACGTTGCCGGGGGTGCGGCCGAGCATGTTGTTGGCGGCGGCGCCCACCTGCAGCACCTTGCCGGTGTTCTTGTCCACCGCCACCACGGAGGGCTCCCGCAGGACGATGCCGCGGCCCTCCTCGTAGACCAGCACGTTGGCCGTGCCCAGATCGATTCCCAGATCCCGTGAAAATTTCAGCATTCTGTCACACCCATCGCTTCGTCAGTATTCGGGCCGCCCTTCTGCCGCGGCGCGCCATCCGGCCGGGCCGCCAGGACGGCCTGCCAGACCGCCCCGGCGCCGCCGGTCAGCAGCACCCGGGCCGCCTCGTCGAGGGTGGCGCCGGTGGTGCGGATGTCGTCCACCAGCAGCAGCCGCTTCCCGGCGCAGGCCGGCAGGACCCGGTAGGCCCCCAGCACATTGGCCCGGCGGCGGGCCGCCTCCTCCAGTGAGGACTGGGGCGGATTGTCGCGGCATTTGCGCAGCGCCGGCACCAGGGGCTTCCCCAGCTCCCGGGCCAGGGCCGCGGCCAGCAGGCGCGCCTGATCGTATCCCCGCTTCCGCCGCCGGCGGCGGCTGACGGGCACCCAGGTGACGGCGTCGATCTCCTCCAGGGGCAGCCGCTCACAGGCCGCCGCCAAAAGCCGGCCGTAGCAGCCGGCGTACTGCTCCATCCCGCCGAACTTGAAGCGCAGCAGCGACGAGCGGACGTCGCCCTCATACCGCAGGGCCGCCACGGCGCCGCGGCACCAGGGCCCCGGCGCCGGATTGCCGCCGTACAGCGGCAGCGCCCGCAGGCAGGCCGTGCACACGTCCCGCTCGTCGCGCCGGAGGAGCCGCCGGCACATCACGCACTTGGACGGGTACAGCAGATCCAGCAGCCAGACGGCCGGCCCCTTCACGGCCGGCTTCCCTTCTGCAGCCGCAGCTTCAGGCCGCTGTACCGCCGCTGCTGGCGGTCGTTGGCGGTCATGGCGGCGATCACGTCCTCGCTGCCCACGAGAATCAGCAGCTGCCGGGCGCGGGTGATGGCCGTGTAGAGGATGCTGCGGGTCAGCAGGTACGGCGAGCCCTGCCACACCGCGAGAATCACGGCGCGGTACTCGCTGCCCTGGCTCTTGTGGACCGTCATGGCGTACGCCAGCTCCAGCTCCGACAGCATGTCGAAGCCGTACTGGGCGACCTTGTCGTCGTCGAAGGCGACGGTCAGCGTCTCCTCGGCGTGGTCGATGGCCTGGATGACGCCCAGGTCTCCGTTGAACACGCCGGCGCCGGCCTGGCCGGACTTCTTCCATAGTATATCATAGTTGTTCCGGATTTGCATCACCCGATCGCCCTCGCGGAACAAAAAATCGCCGTGGGGCTTCTCCCGCTTGTCCGGCGCCGGCGGATTCAGGACGGCCTGGAGCCGCCGGTTCAGGTTGCCGGTGCCGGCCTCCTGCCGGCGGGTGGGCGAGAGCACCTGGATCTCCGCCGGCGGGATGCCCAGGTTCACCGGCAGCCGCCGGGCGCACAGGTCGCAGACGGTGTCGGCCACGTCCCGGGCCGTGCGGCGGCGCAGGAAGAAGAAATCCCGGTCCTTCTGCCGCAGGTCGGGCATCTGCCCCTGGTTGACGGCGTGGGCATTCATGACGATCAGGCTCTCCCGGGCCTGGCGGAAGATCTCCGTCAGGCGCACCGTGGGCACCGTGCCGCTGCGGATCAGGTCGGAGAACACGTTCCCGGGCCCCACCGACGGCAGCTGGTCCGGGTCCCCCACCAGCACCAGGCGGCAGCCCTCCGGCAGCGCCCGCAGCAGGGACTGCATCAGCGACAGGTCCACCATGGAGCCCTCGTCCACCACCAGGGCGTCGGCGTCCAGGGGGTCGTCCTCATCGTGGACGAAGACCATGGCGCCGCTCTCCGGGTCGAACTGGGCCTCCAGCAGCCGGTGGATCGTGGCCGCCTCGCGGCCGGTCAGCTCCGTCAGGCGCTTGGCGGCCCGGCCCGTGGGGGCGGCCAGCCGGGCCTCCAGGCCCATGCGGTCGAACATGTCGAGGATGCCGTCCAGCGTCGTCGTCTTGCCGGTGCCGGGGCCGCCGGTCAGCAGGCAGATCCGGCTGGCAGTGGCGACGGCGATGGCCTCCCGCTGCTGCCCGGCGTACGTCAGGTGCTTGTCCGCCTCCACCTCGGCCACCACCCGCGGCAGATCCCGGGGCACGTCCGGCGGGTCGGCCGCCATGGCCAGCACCCGCTCCGCCACGTACGTCTCCGCCTCATACAGCTCCGGCAGGTAGCAGACGTCCAGGCCGGCCAGATGGTCCAGCACGATGCGCCCCTGCTCCCGCAGGCGGCCGAGGCCGGCCTCGATCACCGGGCGCTCCAGGCTCAGCAGCTGCGCCGCGGCGTCGGCCAGCTTCGGCACCGGCAGGAACGTGTGGCCGTTCGTCAGATTGTGGCGCAGCTCAAAGCAGAGGCCGGCTTCCACGCGGCGCTCGTCGTCGCCGTCCACGCCCAGCTCCAGGGCGAAGGCGTCCACCGCCGAGAAGGACGCGCCGAAATATCCCTCCGTCAGCAGGTACGGATCGTCCTGAACGGCCTCCACGGCCAGATCGCCGTAGGCCCGGTAGAGCCGCAGCGCCAGCTCCGGCGGCAGGTGATGGGCCGACAGGAACTCGATGAGCCGCCGGACGCCCACCTGGCGGCGGAAGCTCGCGCCGATCTCCCGGGCCTTCCGCGGGGAGATGCCCGGCAGCTCCGCCAGCCGCTCCGGCTCGTTCTCCAGGACCTCCAGCGAACGGTCGCCGAAGGCGTCCACGATCCGCCGGGCGGTGACGGCGCCGATGCCCTTCAGGGCCCGGGACGACAGATACGCCAGGATGTCCGCCGCGCTCTCGGGCATGAGCCGCTCCAGGAACTCGGCCTCAAACTGGCGGCCGTACGCCGGATGGCTGCGCCAGCGGCCGGCCACGGCCAGCCGCTCGCCCACGGCCGTCATGGGAATGGTGCCCACGACCGTGACGGTCTCGCCGGCCTCGGTGCGGAACCGCAGGACGGCGTAGCCGTTCTCATCGTTCTGATAGATCACCGTCTCCACGCTGCCGCGGAGGATCTCCTGATCTTCCACACGCTTCCTCCCCCTGTGCCGCCGGCGCGGGCACCACCTGGATGAACGGGTGGGCCCGGGCCAGCCGCTCGGCCCGCTGCCGGGCCGCCTGCTCCATGCCGCAGTCGACGATCTGCAGCGGCACGTCAACCATGCCGGTGCCCCGCAGCCAGGCCAGACTCCGGACCGCCTGCTCCAGGTCCGGCGCGTCGCCGCGGGCACGATACACCACCGTCAGATTCCGCCCGGCCACCGGCAGCAGAAACGAGCCGATCAGGCACCAGGCAAAGAGAACCAGGCCTGCCGTCGCCAGGACGCAGGCCACCACCTGCCACACCATCCGGGGCACCTCCTCTCACAGGACGTCTTTGGATTCCATTCCCATCCTATGAGGCGCCGGCCGCCGCTGTGCGGCCCGGACGGAGTTTCCCCCTCATTTTACACGAACTCCCCGGAAAATACAACGCCCTTCTGCCGCCCGCGGAAACCGAAAAGCCCGGCCGGCAGATGCCGGCCGGGTATGGGGATCGTTCAGCCTTCCTTTTCGCCCAGCAGGCGGCGCAGGGCGTGGAGCAGGCCGCGCTTCGGCGGCGGGGCCGGCGTCTCCGGCGCCGGGGGCGGCGCCGTGTGGAGCGTGTGCTCCATGAAGTAGATCTGGCTGTCCACGTGGGACGTGGCGCTGTGCTTCCGGAAGTAGCTGCCGTCGGGCTGCAGGCTGCTGGCCTTGACGTTGTCGGCCAGCTCGGTGTGGAGGATCGTCAGGAGCATCTGCTTCAGATCCCGGTCCCGGACGGGGCAGGCGATCTCCACCCGCCGGTTCAGGTTCCGGGTCATCAGGTCGGCCGAGGCGATGAACAGCTCGGCGTCGTCCCCGCGGCCGAAGCAGTAGATCCGCGCGTGCTCCAGGAAGCGGCCGACGATGCTCGTCACGTGGATGTTCTCCGTCTTGCCGGGGATGCCCGGCCGCAGGCAGCAGATGCCGCGGAGGATCAGCTGGATCTGCACGCCGGCGCAGGACGCCTCCTCCAGCTTGTCGATGACCTCGCGCTCCGTCATGGAGTTGGCCTTGATGCAGATATAGCCGTCGTGCCCCTTGGCGATCTCCCGGTCGATGCGCCGCAGCAGGTTCTTCTTGATGCCCACCGGAGCCACCAGCAGCTGGTCGTACTCGCCCTCCAGGTTGCCCACCAGCATGTTCTGGAAGAACACCGTGCCGTCGGCGCCGATGTCCTCGGCGGCCGTCATGAGGCTCAGGTCGGTGTACATGGTGTTCGTCTTTTCGTTGTAGTTGCCGGTGCCGATCTGGGTGATATAGTGGAGCTGGTCGCCCTGGCGGAGGGTGATCAGGCAGATCTTGCTGTGGCACTTGAAGTCCTCCACGCCGTAGATCACGCGGCAGCCGGCGTCCTCCAGCAGGCGGGACCAGGAGATGTTGTTGGCCTCGTCGAACCGGGCGCGGAGCTCCATGAGCACCGTGACCTCCTTGCCGTTCTCGGCGGCGCGGCAGAGGACGTGGGCGATCTTCGACGAGGAGGCCAGGCGGTAGATGGTGATCTTGATGGAGACCACGTCCTCCCGCTCGGCGGCCTCGCTGAGAAGCCGCAGGAACGGGTCGACCTTGTCGAAGGGGAAGAACAGCATCCGGTCCTTCTGCCGGATCTGCTCGATCATGCCGCGGCTCTGGTCGAGATCCTCGGGCCAGCGGGCCGTGTACGGCGTGAACACCAGGGGCGTGACCTTGTCGGCCGGCAGCGCCCGCTCCAGGGCGTAGACGTACTTCATGTCCAGAGGCGCGCGGTCGGTGTAGATCTGGTGGTCCTGGACGTTGATGCGGCGCTTGAGCAGCTTCAGGAAGTCGCCGTCGGCCTCGCCGCCGATCTCCAGCCGGACGATGGCCAGGTGGGAGCGCTTCTTCAGCAGCTTGCTCATGCGGTTGCGGAAGTCGGTGTCGGCGTCGTCGAACTTCTCCTCGTCGTAGCTGATATCGGCGTTGCGGGTGACGCAGATGACGCAGGTGCTCACCGGCTTGTAGCTGCCGAACAGCGTCGGCGCGTACGTCAGGACGATGTCCTCCATGCGGATGAAGTGGGTCGGGTGGTCCGGCATGGTGATGAACGGCGGCAGCGCGTCCGGCACGGGGATCAGGCCCAGGGAGTGGCCGCCCTTCTTGTCCTGGAGCAGGGCGGCGATGTAGAGGGCCTTGTTGGCCAGGTGCGGGAACGGGTGGTGGCTGTCGACGATCTGCGGCGAGAGGATGGGCAGAATCTTGGCCTTGAAATACTGGCCGATGAACTTCTTCTCGTCCGGCAGCGGCTCCCGCCGGCCCAGGTCGCAGATGTCCAGGTCCTCCAGCTGGGAGCTGACCGTGGCGAACAGCTGGTCCTTCAGGGCCACCAGCTCGGGGATCGTCTCGTAGATCCGCTCCAGCTGCTGGCTGGGGGTCATGTTGCACTTGTTGTCGATCTCATCGGGGGACATGGTGGACAGGTCGAAGAGGCTGCCCACCCGCACCATGAAGAATTCGTCGAGATTGCTGGTGAAGATGGAGATGAACTTCATCCGCTCCAGCAGCGGCACCGTCTGATCCGCCGCCTCCTCCAGGACACGGCGGTTGAACCGCAGCCAGCTGAGCTCACGGTTCTGGGTATAGCTGTAGTCCCTCACGACAGACTTGTCAGAATCCGCTGACACAGGTATCCCTCCCTCACTCCGTATTGACTGACCACCAGCTCCGCCGCGTCGAAGCGGCGGACCAGGCAGCGCAGGATCAGCATGCCGGGGATCGCCGTGTGGATCCGCTCCGGCTCCGTCTTGAGCAGCAGGTCGATGGCGGCCCGGTCGCACCTGCACAGGGCGTCGCACAGCGTCTCCAGCTGCAGGGCGGAAAAGGCATGGCAGCTCTCGGGCAGGCCGTAGACCTTCCGGGCGAACCGCAGCGCCGCCCGGGCCGTCCCGCCGACGCAGGCCAGGCGGCCGCCGGGGGCCGGGGCCGGCACGTCGGCCGGCAGCTCCTCCCGCAGCCGCCGGGCGATCCGCTCCAGGCCGCCGCGGCCGGGCAGGATCTTCCGGACACACTCGCGGTAGAGCTTCAGCGAGCCCACCGGGTAGCTCCGGGCGCGGAGCAGCTGCCCGTCCCGGAAGGCGGCTACCTCGGTGCTGGCGCCGCCGATGTCCACGAACACGCCCTCGGTCATGGAGAGCTCCCGCATGGCGCCGCGGTAGCCCAGCAGGGCCTCCTCCTCGCCGGAGATCACCTCCACGGCGAAGCCCGTGGCCGCCTCGATCTCCCGGACGGCCTGCTCGGTGTTGGCCACGTTCCGCAGCGACGCCGTGGCGAACACGGAGACCCGGTCGATCTGCAGCAGGTCCAGCAGGCAGCGGAACTTCTGCAGCCCGGCGCAGGCGCAGGCGATGCCCTCATAGTTGAGCCGGCCGTTGTCCACGTAGCCGGCCAGGCCGGCCATAACCTTCTCCCTGAACAGGACGCGGAACGAATCCGCGTCCGCGTCGTAGGCCGACAGGCGCATGGAGTTGGAGCCGATGTCAATGACTGCGCATTTCACAAAGTACGCACTTCCCTCTTTCTCGCACCGCCCGATGCGGTGGCAGAATCCTCTTATGATATCATACTACAGATTTCGGCAGGATACTACGGATTTCTCTGTAAAATTTCCGTAAAATTCCACCGGACCGCCAGAGAAAACGATCCCCGGCAGCGGAACGCCGTCGGGGATCCGGTATTACAGCTTCTCCACCCGGTCCACCGCCGGAGTCAGGGCGGGCACGTCGGCCTCCTCGATCCGCCCCTGGTCCACCAGGGCCGCCACGGCCGGGTCGATGGGCAGCCGGGCCAGGATCGGAATGCCCGTCTCCATGGCCAGCTCATCCAGATGGCTCCTGCCGAACAGCTCCACCCGCTTCCCGCAGTCGGGGCACTCGTAGTAGCTGTAGTTCTCCACGAAGCCCAGCACCGGGACGTTCATCATCTTCGCCATGTTCACGGCCTTGGCCACGATCATGGAGACGAGATCCTGGGGCGTGGCCACGACGATGACGCCGTCGATGGGCAGGGACTGGAACACGGTCAGCGGCACGTCGCCCGTTCCGGGGGGCATGTCGACGAACAGGCAGTCCACGTCCTCCCAGATGACGTCCGTCCAGAACTGCTTGACGGCGCCGGCCAGGATGGGGCCGCGCCAGAGGACCGGGGACGTCTCGTCGTCCAGCAGCAGGTTGATGGACATGATCTGGACGCCGCCGTCGCTGATGGCCGGGACGATGCCGTCTTCGGTGGCCTCGCGGCACTCGGTGACGCCGAAGGCCTTGGGGATGGACGGGCCGGTGATGTCGGCGTCCAGGATGGCGGCGCGGCGGCCGCGGCGGCTCAGGGCCGTGGCCAGCAGGGACGTCACCGTGGACTTGCCCACGCCGCCCTTGCCGGAGACGACGGCCACGACCTTCCGGACGCTGGACTTGGGGTTGGCCGCGGCCAGCAGGCTCTCCTGGGTGCGGCTGCCGCAGTCGGCGCTGCCGCAGGACGAGCAGTTGCCGTTGCACGATTCACTCATGATGCTTGCGCTCCTTTTGCGCCGGTGGCGCAGAATAGTCATTGTAACTATTGTAGTCTGCCCGGGGCGGAAAGTCAAGATACGCCGGCCGGGGCTGGCGTTCCGCCGCGGCCCGTGGTATCATGGCAGCAGAAAACGGAAAGGATGGGATCCCTTTGATTATCCTGCTGACGGGCGCGTCGCACACCGGCAAAACGCTGCTGGCGCAGCGGCTTCTGGAGCGGTACGGCTACCCGTACCTGTCCCTGGACCTGTTGAAAATGGGGCTGATCCGGAGCGGGAACACCGCGCTGACGCCCGAGGACGACCGGGCGCTGGAGGCGTACCTCTGGCCGATCGCGCGGGAGATCGTCCGGACGGCCCTGGAGAACCGGCAGCACCTGGTGGTGGAGGGCTGCTACATCCCGTTCTCCTGGCAGCAGGACTTCTCGGAGGCGGAGCGCCGGGAGATCCGCTACCGCTGCCTCGTCATGAGCCGGCGCTACGTTCTGGAGCACTTCTCCGACATCCGGCGGTACGCCAACGTCATCGAACGGCGCCTGGACGACACGGCGTGCACGCTGGAGGCCGTGCTGGCGGACAACGCGCACTTCCTGGACATGTGCCGCAGGCACGGCCTCCCCTACACGCTCATCGACGACCGGTATCCGTCCGACCTGGACGTGTAGCGCCGCCGCTCACAGCCGGCCGGCCACGGCCCAGGCCTTGACGAAGGCAAAGACCTCCCGCAGCAGATAGTTGGCCTTCAGAAGCCACGGCGTCGTCTCGCTGCCCAGAGCCGACGGCGTCAGCCCCAGGGTGGACGCGATGTATTTGGCGCGGCAGAGGTGGTACTCGCTGGAGATGATCGTCGGCGACGACGGGTCAATCCCCAGGGAGGCGGCCAGGGCCGCGGAGTTCTCCAGGTTCTGGCGGGTGTTGTGGGAGTCCTCCTCCCGGTACACCCGGGTCATGTCGGCGCCCCGGGCTTCCAGATAGTCGTACATGACCGACGCCTCGGTCCGGTCCTCGTCGGGCCCCTGGCCGCCGGAGACGATCAGGATGCCGCCGGCGTTCTCCTGCAGGTACTGCAGCCCCACCTCCAGGCGGCGGGCCAGGGTGGGCGACGGGTCGTCGCCGCGGATCTGGGCGCCCAGGACGACGGCGTACTCCGACTGGCGCGCCGCGTCCCACTGGCTGCGGCCGCCCAGGCCCACCAGCGTCATGCCGCCCGCCAGGAGCACGAACACGGCGATGCCGATGCCCCACGTCAACCTCCGCCACCCCCGTTTCCATCCGTGCTTCTCGAAAAACCGGTCCGCCAGGCAGAGGACGCCGAAGCCCATCAGTGTCAGGCCGGAGAACAGCGTGTCCCACGGCAGAAGGCTGACGGCCAGGCCCACGGCCAGCAGCGCCGCGCCGGCCCACAGCCGCCCCCTCACGACCGGGCCTCCAGTTCCTCCGACGCGGCCTCCCACCGGCCGTACAGGTCGGCCAGGACGGCCTCGGCCTGCTCCTTCTCGGCCATGGCCGCGGCCAGGGCCTGATAGTCGCTGGCGGAGGCGGCGATGGCCTCGTCGCAGGCGGCCACGGCGGCCTCCTGCTTCTCAATCTCCCGCTCCAGGCGGGCCACCTGCTTCTCCAGCTCCTTGGTGCCGCCGGGCGTCCTGACCCGGGGCGGCTTCTTCTCCTTCACCGGGGCGGCGGGCGGCGGGGCCTGCTGCAGCTCCCGCTCCCGGATGGCCCGGTACTTCTCGTAGCCGAAGGGGTAGTCGAAGATCTTCTCCTCCCGCAGCTCCCAGACGCGGGTGGCAAACCGGTCGACGAAGTACCGGTCGTGGGAGACGAAGAGCAGCGTGCCCTCGTAATCGTCCAGGGCCGCCTCGATCCACTCCCGGGAGGCGATGTCCAGATGGTTCGTGGGCTCGTCGAGGATCAGGAAGTTGATCTTCTCGTCCATGAGCATGCACAGCCGCAGCCGGGACTGCTCACCGCCGGACAGGCTGGCCACGGGCTTGAACACGTCCTCCCCCTGGAACAGGAACGCGCCCAGCCGGTCCCGGGCCTCCTGGGTGGAGCAGTTCTTCTCGTAGAGCATCGTGTCCAGCAGGCTGCGCTCCGGGTGGGCGAAGCGGATGATCTGGGGCAGGTACGCCGTCCGCACCGACGGGCCGAACCGCAGCCGGCCGGCGGTGGGCGCCTCCTCCCCCAGGAGGATTTTCAGGAACGTGGACTTGCCGGTGCCGTTGTCCCCCAGGAAGGCGATGCGCTGGCCGCCCTCCACCAGCAGCTCCACGTCGGAGAACAGCGTCCGGTCGCCGAACTTCTTGGAGAGGCCGCGGATGGACAGCACCTCGTCCCCGTGGAATTCCTTCTCGGCGAAGCGCACCGAGAGGGTGCGTTCCTTCGTCGGCCGCTCCGTCTTTTCGATGCGCTCCATCCGGTGCTGGATGGACATGGCCCGGCGGTAGAGGGTGCGGTTGTTGATGCCCCAGCCCTTCATGCGCTCCAGGGTGTACCCCAGCTGCTTCAGCTTCGCCTGCTCCTGCTCGTACTGGCGCAGCTGAAGCTGGTAGCGGGCCTCCTTCTCCTGGACGTAGAACGAGTAGTTCCCGCTGTAGAACTCGGCCTTCCCGCCCCGCAGCTCAATGACCCGCTGGACCACCCGGTCCAGGAAGTACCGGTCGTGGGAGATGGTCAGCACCGTCCCCTTGAACCGCAGCAGGTACGCCTCCAGCCACTCGACGCTCTTCAGGTCCAGGTGGTTGGTGGGCTCGTCCAGCAGCAGGATGTCCGTCTTTTCCAGCAGCAGCCGGGCCAGGTTGACCCGGGTCTTTTCGCCGCCGGACAGCTCGGAGAACCGGCGGGCCCGCATGTCGGCCGGAATGCCCAGGCCGTTGCACGTCTTGTCCGTCTCCACGTCGGTCTCATATCCGCCGCCGGCGGCGAAGCGGGCCGACAGCTCGTCGTACTGCCGCAGCAGGGCCGGCGAATCGTCGCCGGTCATCTGCGCCTCCAGGGCCTGCAGCTTCCGCCGCAGGGCCTCCAGCTCCCGGAAGGCCGTGCGCAGCACGTCCTCCACGGTGTACGCTTCCGGGTAGTTGGGGATCTGGGAGATCAGCCCCATCCGCCGGCCGGCGGCGATGCGGATCTCGCCGCTGTCGTAGCCGATCTCCCCGGTGAGGATCCTGAACAGCGTCGTCTTTCCGGCGCCGTTGCGGCCGAGGATCGCCACCCGCTCCCCCTCGTTGACGTCGAAGGTCAGGCCGTCCAGCAGGTTTTCATCCACGTCGTACGACTTGACCAGATCCTTCACGGATATATCAATCATCGGTTTCTCCTTCGTAATACGCGAAAAATTCCCTGCGGGTGAACAGCAGGTTCAGCGCCTCCAGCAGCGCGTTGGCACTCAGGTGCTCCGGCAGGCGCAGCCGCGCCTGAAGGGCCTTTCGGCGGGCGGCGCTGTCGGGCCGGCCCGAGAGGCCCAGGTCGAACAGGTCGGCCTTCGTCAGGAGCTCGCCGGCCGGGCGGCCGTCGTCCTCCCCCTCGATGTCGGCGCCGGCAGCCCGCAGGGCCTCCAGCAGCACCTGGGGCGGCATGCCCTCCACGCCCACCTTCCCCTCCTTGCCCGGGGCGCGCTTGCGGCGCTCCTTGCCGTAGACGTCGGGGATGTAGGCGTGGAGCACCCGGTCCCTGGGCAGGGCGCCCCTGAGGAAGCTGCGGATCACGAAGCCGGCGCCGTCGGAGTCGGTGAGGATGATGAGCCCCCGGCGCTCGGCGGCCCGCCGCAGCAGGGCCAGCAGCTCCCGGTCCTTGAGGACGCGGAAGCCGCCGGTCTCGAAGATCGGCGCGTCCACCAGCTGGCGCAGGGTGTTCCGGTCGTACCGCCCCTCCACGACGATGGCCTGGCGGACGCGGATCACGGCTCCGCCTCCTGGGCCAGGCGCACCAGCAGCAGCTCCAGGATCCGCGGCCCGTCGCCGGCGGACGTCTTCAGCTGCCGGTCGGCCTCCAGGCAGGCCGTGACGGCCCGGGCGCACCGCTCCGTCGGCAGCCGCCGGGCGGCCGAGACGGTCAGGCGCGCGCCGTACTCGCTCATGCCGCAGAGGGACGCCAGCTGGTCGGCGCCCTTGCCGTGCTCGCCGAGGATCCGGGCGTACAGCAGCCGCCGCATCTGAGCCGAGATGGCACCCAGCAGCAGCGTCTCGTCCTGCTGCATGGCCAGCAGGTCCCGGAGCTTGGCCAGGGCCCGGTCGTAGTCGCCGTCGGCCAGGGCGTTGGAGATGTCGAAGCTGACGGCCGTCAGGGTCGGCTCCACCACGGCGTCCACGTCCTGGCGGGTGATGGCCGGGCCGGCGGCGTAGGCCGTCAGCTTCTGCACCTCCGAGGAGAGGCTGCTCAGGGAGCCGTCGGTCAGAAAGGCCAGATGGTCGGCCACGGCGTTGTCCATGGTCTTGCCGCCCCGCTGGGCCTGGCGCTGGATCCACGCCCGGAGCTCCGCGCCGCTCTGGCGGCGGAACTCCACGCACTGGGCCCGCTCCAGGGCCTTGTGGAGCTTCTTCAGCCGCTTGTCCTGGGTAAAGTCCACCGTGTCGTAGACGAAGATCAGGCAGCAGTAGTCCGGGAGGTCGTCCAGGATGGCGATGAGCTTCTCCCGGGCGGCCTCCGGCTCCCGGTACAGGTCCACGTCGTCCACCTCCACCACGGTGCGCTCGGCCAGCATGGGCATGGCCTCCACCGCCTCGGCCACCGCGTCCCAGTCCAGGTCCTCCCGGCGGAAGCGGTGGTAGTTGAACGCCTCGGCCGGCCCGTCCAGGAGCTTTTTGCGCATGCGGTCCAGGTAGTACTCCCGCAGGTACGCCTCCTCGCCGTAGAGAATGTAGCACGAGCCGAGGGTGCCGGCCTTCAGGTCGGATTTCAGTTGTTGATACGCCGCATTGGCGGCCGGAGCTTTCCGCGCCAAGGGCTCACCTCCTGACGGTGATGTTGCCGCACTGGTCCGTGCGGTAGACGGCCGCGCCGGCCTCGGCCAGGCGGGCCAGGGTCTCCGGCGCCGGATGGCCGTACCCGTTGCCGGCGCCCACGGAGATCAGCACGGTCTCCGGCTCCAGCGCCGCCAGCAGCGCCGGGCCGGTGGTGGACGCGGCGCCGTGGTGGCCGGCCACCAGGACCTCCACGGCCGCCATGGGATGGGCGGCCAGCAGCGCTTCCTCCGCCTCCGCGCTCAGGTCGCCGGTCAGCAGTACGTCGAAGCCGGCCGACTGCCAGAGGGCCGCGACGCTGCCGTCGTTGCCGTCCGTCGGGCGCACCGGTGCCAGCAGCGTCACGGCGGCCGCGCCGAAGGGCAGCGCCGTGTCGGCAGTGAGGAAAACGGCGGCCGTCCCGGTTTCGGCGGCGGCCGCCAGGATCTCGGCCTGACGGCCGGCCTCGTCGGGCGTCGCCGGCAGGTAGACTGCGCCCACCTCCACCAGGCGCAGCAGCTCGGCCACGCCGCCGGCGTGGTCGGCGTCGTAGTGGCTGACCACCAGAAAGTCCACGGAGAAGCGGCCCCGGTCCTGGAGGAACTGGAAGGCCGTCCCGGCCGGGTCGCCGTCGCCGCCGCAGTCGTACACGGCTGAGGCGCCCTTGGACTCGGCGTAGATGCACTGGCCCTGACCCACGTCCAGGACTGTCACCGACAGCTGCGCCGCGTCCAGTTCCAGCGAGCTCAGCAGCAGGCAGAGGCAGAACAGGCTGACGGCGCAGCCGGCGGGCACGGCCGGGCGCAGCGGTTTTCGGGCCAGCAGCACCGCCAGCAGGATGCCGTACACCCCGGCCAGGAAGGCCAGCTGGTAGCCGCTGCCGGCGGAGAGGGATGCGAAGGGCAGCCCGGCAATCCACCGGGTCAGCCCGATCAGCAGCGCCAGCAGCCATTGCAGCGGCACGGCCAGGACGGCCGCCGCCGGGAGCCAGCCCAGGCCCAGAGCGGCCGTGGCCACCGTCAGCACGAAGGCCGCCGGGATCAGCGGCACGATCAGAGCGCTGCTCAGAGGCGCAGCCAGGGAGCAGGCGTCGAAATACAGCAGGTTCAGCGGCATCGTCAGCGGCAGCACGGCCACGGAGGCGGCGACGCCGGCCAGCACCGGCCGGAGCACGAGCCCCGCCGGGCTTTTCAGCAGCCGCCGGACCGGCCGCGGCGCGCAGAGGGCGCCGTAGCACCGCCGGGAGAACAGCAGCAGCCCCGCCGCCGACGCGAACGACAGCTGCAGCCCCACGTCCAGCACGGCCCGCGGATTCGGCAGCACCAGCACCATCAGGGCCGCCAGCAGCGACGTGGGCGGGTCGTTCTCCCGCCGGAGGATCGGCGCCAGCAGCAGCACCGTCTGCATCACCGCCGCGCGGACGACCGAGGCCGTCATGCCCACGGCCAGCGAAAAGCACCAGATCAGCGGCAGGGCCACCAGCGCCCCCAGGCGCCGGCGGTTCCCCAGCAGCAGGAGCAGGGCGGCCGTCAGGATCGAGACGTGCATGCCCGAGACGGCCACCACGTGGAGCGTCCCGGAGCGGCGGAGCTGCCCGTCCAGCCGGTCGGAGATCCCGTCCCGCCGGCCGGTCAGCAGCGCCGCGGCGTAGCCGCCCTCGTCGGGCGGCAGCAGCTCCAGCAGCACCGACTCCAGCCGGTGGGCCAGGACGGCCGGCGCGTACCGCAGGGGCACCGACGCGGCCGGCTCCACGGTGCAGCCGGCCGCCAGAGAGGCCGTGAAGTCCACGCCGCGGGACGCCTGGTAGACGGTTTCGCTGCCCCAGGTGCCGTCGGTGGCCGCCAGGGCCATGGTGCCGGTGATCCGGTCGCCGGGGCGGAGCTGCACATCGGGCCCACCGTACACCACGGCCCGGTGGCGGTGGCCGTCCAGGGTCAGCACCGCATCAGTGGCGGTGCCGTACGCCGTGGCGCGGCTGTAGCCGGAGGCCTCGACGGTCAGCGCCGCCGTCCGGCCGTCCCACGCTGCCAGAGCCGGCAGCTGCCGGGCGGCCCACACGCCGCACCACAGGCATCCGGCGCAGAGGCCCAGGCAGAGGATCACGGCCCGCGGCAGCCAGCTGCGGCGCAGCAGCGCGCACAGCCCCGCGGCGGCGCCCGCTGCCGCCAGGATCCAGGCCGCAGGCCACGCCAGCGCCGCGGCCAGCGCCGCGGCGCAGAAGCCTCCGGAAAACCAAGCCAGCCTCCGCACGCGCCCACCTCCCGGCCAGTCTGCGGGACGATTCCACCGTATCTTCCGGCCCTGCCGGCAGGATCCCGGCGCAGCCGGTCGGAATACGGTGGTACAAGCCCGGTGTCCTCCGCCGGCGGCGGAGAACGAGGCGCGCCCTGCGCGCCGCCGCGTTTTGCGCGGTTCCGGGCCTATTGTACCATCTTTGCCCGCCGGGCGCAACGCCCCGCCGGGCCGCCTCAGAAAAAGTCCGACCAGGCACAAAAGGCCCGGAGGCAAGCCGCCTCCGGGCCGGAAGGGTTGGCAGGTTACGGCTCCAGCAGCGCCTCGCCGGCCTTGTAGATGTCGCCGGCGCCGACGGTCAGGATCACGTCGCCGGGGCGCGCCTGGCTGCGGAGGTAGTCCGTGACCTGCGGCAGCGTCTCGCAGAACACGGCGCCGGGGATCTCCGCGGCCAGGTCGGCCGACGAGATGCCCAGGGTGTTCTGCTCCCGGGCGGCGTAGATCTCCGCCAGGACCAGCTGGTCCACCTGCCGCAGCTCCCGGACGAAATCGCCGAACAGCGCGTGGGTGCGGCTGTACGTGTGGGGTTGGAAGGCGCAGACGATCCGCCGGTAGCCCATGGAGCGCACGGCCGACAGCAGCGCGTGGAGCTCGCCGGGGTGGTGGGCGTAGTCGTCGTAGATGTCGGCGCCGTGGAATGTGCCCTTGAACTCCAGCCGGCGGCCGGCCCCGTGGAACGACGCCAGGCCGCGGGCGGCCGTCTCCCCGTCGATGCCGCAGTACCAGGCCACGGCGATGGCCGCCAGGGCATTGCGCACGTTGTGCTCGCCCAGGACGCCCAGCTCGAAGTGGCCGTACGGCTCGCCGCCGCAGACGGCGTCGAAGCTGCGCCAGTCGGGCGAGCAGCGGACGGCCCGGACGACGCAGTGCTCCCCCAGACCGAAGGTCAGATACTGGAGCCCCTCCAGGGCCGCGGCGGTGTTGGGGTCGTCGCCGTTGGCGATGACGCGGCCCGTGGCCGGCACCAGCCGCGCGAAGTCCCGGAACGACTGCTGGACGTCGGCCAGGTCGCGGAAGTAGTCCAGGTGGTCGGCCTCCACGTTGAGGATCACGGCGATGGTGGGGAAAAAGTTCAGGAACGAGTCGCAGTACTCGCAGCTCTCCATGATGATCGTATCGCCGCCGCCCACCCGGTGGCCCGCCCCCAGCAGGGGCAGGAAGCCGCCGATCATCACCGTCGGGTCGGCGGCCGCCTCCATGAAGATGTGCGTCACCATAGAAGTGGTGGTCGTCTTGCCGTGGGTTCCGGCGACGCAGATGGCCCGGCGGTACGACTTCATGATGTGCCCCCACGCCTGGGCCCGCTCGAAGATCGGGATGCCCTTGGCCCGGGCCGCGGCGATCTCGGGGTTGTCGTTGTGGACGGCGGCCGTGCGGATCAGAGCCTCGGCGCCGTCGATGTTGGCGGCCCGGTGGCCAATGGTGACCGGGACACCCTTGGCAATCAGGTCGGCCGTGGAGGCCGACTCGCTCATGTCCGAACCGGAGATGTCCACGCCCATGCCGCGCAGCACCAGGCCCAGCGGCCGCATGGAGACGCCGCCGATGCCCACCAGGTGGATGCGCCGGCCGGGGCGGAGATATTCGCCGATCCGGGGATTGTACTTTGCCATAAGGTTTCCTCCCGACTGAGATTTTGGGATTGCAACGGTGCCAGGGACTTATTATAATACGGAAAGACACGGCTGACAAGAAAAATCTGGGGAAATCCGGCAGAAAGCCAACGGAGGGAGGGACGGGCATGGACGCATCCTCGGCGGCGCGGACGGTGCTGCAGACGCTGGAGGCGGCGGGCTTCCGGGCGGTGCTGGTGGGCGGCTGCGTCCGGGACCTGCTGCTGGGCCGGCCGGTCCACGACTACGACGTGGCCACCGCCGCCCGGCCGGAGCAGGTGGCAGCCCTCTTCCCGCGGACGATGCCCACCGGCGTCCGCCACGGCACCGTCACAGTGCTCCAGGACGGCGTCCCGTGCGAAGTCACAACGTTCCGCACCGAGTCCGGCTACTCCGACGGCCGGCGGCCCGACGCCGTCGCCTTCGTGGACGACCTGGAAGGCGACCTGGCCCGGCGGGACTTCACGGTCAACGCCATGGCCCTGGACCTGCGGGGGCGGCTGACCGACCCCTTCGGCGGCCGGGCCGACCTGACGGCCGGCATTCTCCGGGCCGTGGGCGACCCGGCGCGGCGCTTCTCCGAGGACGCGCTGCGGATGCTGCGGGCCGTGCGGTTTTCGGCGCAGCTGGGCTTTTCGGTGGAACCGGCCACGGCGGCGGCCATGGCCGCCTGCGCGCCCCTGTGCGCCCGGCTGTCGGCCGAGCGGGTGCGGGACGAGCTGGAAAAGGCGCTCCTCTCCCCCCGGCCGGAAGCGGCACTGGAGATGGCGGAGCTGGGCATGCTCCGGGCCTTCGGCGCGGCGCCCGGCGGCGCCGGCGCCTTTCCGCCCCGCTGCCTGCCGGAGCGGTGCGCCCGGTGGGCCTCCCTGCTGGCGGCGCTGCCGGCGCTGCGGCCGGAGGCCCTGCGGCTGGACCGGCAGACGCTGCGGCTGTGCACCGCCGCAGCCGCGGAATGGCAGCCGGCGCCGGACGGCGAGGCTCTGGCCCGCCTGGTGGCCCGGGCCGGCTGGGAGACGGCGGCGTGCGTCTGCCGCATGAACGGCAGCGAGGCCCCGCTGGCGGCCCTGCAGGCCTCGGGGCGCTGCGTGACCCTCGCCCAGCTGGCCGTCACCGGCCGGGACCTGGGCCGCGGGCCGGAGACCGGCGCGCTGCTGCGCCGGCTGCTGGACCACGTGCTGGACCATCCGGCGGAAAACGACCGGGCGCGGCTGCTGGCGCTGGCCGCAGAGTGGAGGGAACACCGATGATTCGAAAGCTGCTGATCGTCCTGGGCGCCGCGGCGGCGCTGCTGATCCTGCTGGTGAGCGGATACGCCGTGTACCTGACGGTGCAGTACGAGCGCATCCCCGACGGGCAGGCGCTGGAGGTGGCGCAGCCGGCGTCGGCGCCGGTGGAGGCCGGGACGGCGTACACGGCCGTCACGTGGAACGTGGGCTTCGGCGCGTACAACCGGGACTTCTCCTTCTTCATGGACAGCGGCACCATGGCCGACGGCACGGCCGTCCGGGGCACCATGTCCCGGGCAGCCGGCCGCGCGGCCGTGGAGGCCAATCTGGCCGCCCAGCTGGAGACGCTGCAGCCCCTGGCGCCGGACTTCCTGCTGCTCCAGGAGGTGGACACCGACGCCGACCGCAGCTACCACGTGGACATGGCCGCGGCGTACCGGGCGGCGTATCCGGACCATGGAGCCGTGTACGCCAGCAACTTCCACTCGGCCTACCTGTTCTATCCGGTGACGAAGCCCCACGGGCGCGTCCAGTCGGGCCTGCTGACCCTCAGCTCCCGCCGGGTGGACGCAGCGGAGCGGCGCAGCTACCCGGTGGACGAGTCCTTCCCCACGAAGTTCTTCGACCTGGACCGGTGCTTCGCGGTGCTGCGGCTGCCGGTGGACAATGGGCGGGAGCTGGTGCTGGTGAACTCCCACATGTCGGCGTACGACGAGGGCGGCACCGTCCGCGCCGCGCAGATGGACACGCTGTGCGCCTTCCTGGAGGCCGAGTACGCGGCGGGCAACTACGTCCTGGTGGGCGGCGACTTCAACCACGCCCTGGGCGGCACAGAGACGGCCTTCCCGTCGCAGCAGCAGGTGCCCGAGTGGGTGTGCCCCTTCGACGAGGCGCGGCTGCCGGAGGGCTTCCGGGTGGTGACGGCGGCCAACGGCCATCAGGTGGCCACGTGCCGCAGCACCGACCTGCCGTACACGCCGGGCGTCAACTACACGGCCGTGCTGGACGGCTTCCTGGCGTCGGACAACGTCCTGGCCGAGGCCGAGAATCTGGACGCCGGCTTCGCCGCCAGCGACCACAACCCGGTGCTGCTGCGGTTCACGCTGCTGCCGTAGGCGCGGGCTGCACCCCGGCGCAAAAATCCGGCCCGCTGCAAAAAGCAGCGGGCCGGTCGTTTATTACGGCTCTATGAAGGTCAGCGGCTCGTCGTAGATGTTGTGGCCCGTCTCCAGCGGGGCGCCGGCCACGGTGACGGTGATGGTGTCGGCGTTGTAGGCCGTCAGCAGCGTGTTGACCAGGCTGCCGAGCATCATCGTCTCACCCGACGTGCCCATGCCGGACAGGCCCGTCTGGAACTCCGCCGACACGTCCAGGTCGATGTGGAGCGTGTCCCCGGCCTCGTAGGAGACGGTCTCGCCGTCGGTCGTCTCGGTGCCGTTGTCGTCCAGGGAGAAGTCCAGCACCGCCGTCCCCTCCGGCACAGCCCCGTGGGCGATCAGTGCGTCGACGATGGCCTGGGCGTCGCCCCCCACCGTCTCCTCCGTCTCCACGAAGCCGTCGGCCGTGTCGTTGGGCAGGTACAGCGTCACGGTCATCTCCTCCACGACGGCGATGTCCGGCGTCGTCTCCGCTTCCTCGCCGTCGGCAGTTTCACCGTCGGTGGTCTCACCGCTCTCCGTTGCCGGGTCGGCGGCCGGCTCCGTGGCCTCGGGGTCTTCGGCCGGCGGCGTCGTCTCCGTTCCGGCTGCGCAGCCGGCCAGCAGCGCCGCCAGCAGGGCCGCGACGGTCAGATATTTCCAAGTCGTTCTCATGGAACTCCCTCCTCTGTTTTTTGCGCTCTGCAGATCGGGACGAAGCTGCAGGGGTGTTCGTTCCCGCCCTCAGTATATCACACGGCCCGCCCCGTGTACAGAGGGCTTCGCACGCCGGCCTCCGGAAAACCCTTCCGCTTCCGATGTATACGGCGCGCCGGACCGGGGTACGCTACCGTTGCCAGAAAAAGGAGGTACTGCCATGGTGAAGGGCATTTCGAAACAGGTGATCGTCGTGCGGCCGCCGGAGCGGGGGCCGTTCGATCAGGCGATCTTCATTCTCCGGGACCGGGACGACGACGGAGCCGTCACCGGGGAAGCGCTGCTGCGCCAGGCGCGGCAGGCGGCCGACACGTATCTGCGCACGCAGATCACCGGCGGCCGCGCGCTGGGCCGCCGGCTCCGGCCGCTGTTCCACGCGCTGCTGGGCGCCCTGAGCGCCTCGGTGCTGTGGGCCGTGGCAGTATTCGTGCTGTGATGCAGAAAGCGCCGCCCCTGCGGGGGGCGGCGCTTCTGTGCTTCCGTCTCAGTTGAACGAGCCCAGCTCCTTGCCGGAGAGGACGTGGAAGTGCAGGTGGTGCACCGTCTGGCCGGCCAGGGCGCCCACGTTGGTGACGACCCGGTAGCCGTCGGCGAAGCCCTGCTCCGCCGCCAGCTTCGCGATGACCGCGAAGATGTGGCCCACCAGCGCCGCATCCTCCTCCGTCACCGCGGCGGCAGAGGCCAGGTGCTTCCGCGGCACCACCAGGAAGTGGGTCGGCGCCAGGGGCGAGATGTCCTGGAAGGCAACGCAGAGGTCGTCCTCATACACCTTCGTGGACGGGATCTCCCCCGCCGCAATTCCGCAGAACAGACAATCGGCCATGTCGGCACGCTCCTTTCTCAAATTCCCAGCTTCCCGGCCACGAAATCGTCGGCCGAGGCCAGGGCATCGTCAATCTTGTGGGGGTCGCGGCCGCCGCCCATGGCGGAGTCCGGCTTGCCGCCGCCGCTGCCGCCGGCCACGGCGCAGACGCTGCGGACCAGGTCGCCGGCCTTGACGCCTCTGGCCACGGCCTCCTTGCCGCAGACGGCCAGGAAGGTGATCTTGTCGCCATTGGTGGTGGCCAGGACGGCCACCACGGCCGGCTCCCGGTCGCGCAGCTGGTCGCCCATCTTCCGGAGCGTCGGCGCGTCGACGCCGGCCTTGTTGACCGTCAGCACCTTCAGGCCGCCGACGGTGCGGGCCGACATCAGGAAGCCCTGGGCCTCATTCTGCGCCTCCTTGGCCTGCAGCTGCTCGATCAGGTGCTTCGCACCGCGGAGCTCGGCCATCTGCTGCTCGGCCTTGGCGGCCAGCTCGCCGGGCTTCGTCTTGAGGATCCCGGCCACGTGGAACAGCAGCTCCTGGTTGCGCTCCATGGTGTCCAGGGAGCGGCGGCCCACGGTGGCCTCGATGCGGCGGACGCCGCTGGCCACCGAGAACTCGGCCTTGATGCGGAACGGGCCGGCCTTGGCCGTGTTGTCGAGATGCGTGCCGCCGCACAGCTCCCGGGAGTAGTCGCCCATGGAGACGACGCGGACCGTCTCGCCGTACTTCTCGCCGAAGAGGGCCACGGCGCCGGACTGCTTCGCCTCGTCCAGGGACATGACGTCGGTGCGGACCGGGTAGCCCTCCAGGATCGCGTCGTTGACCTGGCGGCTGATCTCGGCCAGCTCCGCCGGCGTGACGGCGGAGAAGTGGGTGAAGTCGAACCGCAGGGCGTCGGGCTCCACCAGGGAGCCGGCCTGATGCACGTGCTCGCCCAGGACGCGGCGGAGGGCGGCGTCCAGCAGGTGGGTGGCGCTGTGGGCCCGCATGATGGCCCGGCGGCGCTCGGTGTCGATGGCGGCCGTGACCGTGTCGCCCACGGAGACGGTGCCGGAACGGACGGCGCCGTAGTGCATGAACTTGCCGCCCTTGTTCTTCTGGACGTCGGTGACGGTGAACTGGAACGTGCCGGCGGAGATCATGCCGTGGTCGGCCACCTGGCCGCCCATCTCGGCGTAGAACGGCGTCCGGTCCAGCACCAGGATGGCTTCGGCGCCGGCCGTCACCTGATCGCGCAGCTCGTCGCCGGAGACGATGGCCAGGACCTTCGCCTCCGCCTCGGTCCGGTCGTACCCCAGGAACGCCGTCTCGGGCATATCCTTGCCGAACTCGATGCCGGCCCAGCCCAGGTCGCCCAGGGCCTCGCGGGCCTTGCGGGCGCGCTGGCGCTGCTCCTCCATCAGGCGGCGGAAGGCGTCCTCGTCGACGGTCATGCCCTCCTCCTCCAGCATTTCGGCCGTCAGGTCCACCGGGAAGCCGTACGTGTCGTACAGGCGGAAGGCGTCCTCGCCGGAGAATACCTTCTCACCCCGGGCCTTGTGGCCGGAGAGCAGCTCGGCGAAGATGCGCATGCCGCCGTCAATGGTCTTGGCGAAGTTCTCCTCCTCCACCCGGACGACCTTCGTGATATACGCAGCCTTCTCCCGCAGCTCCGGATAGTGGCCCTCGTTCTCGCGGATGACCGTCTCCACCACCTGCCAGAGGAACGGGTCGGTCACGCCCAGGAGCCGGCCGTGGCGGGCCGCACGGCGCAGCAGCCGCCGCAGCACGTAGCCGCGGCCCTCGTTGGACGGCAGGACGCCGTCGCAGATCATGAAGGTGGCGGCGCGCAGGTGGTCGGTGATGACCCGGAGGCTCACGTCCATCTTGTGGGTCACGCCGTACCGGGCGCCGGTGAGCTCCGAGACACGATGGGTGATGTTCATGACCGTGTCCACGTCGAACAGGCTGTCCACGTCCTGGCAGACGACGGCCAGGCGCTCCAGGCCCATGCCGGTGTCGATGTTCTTCTGGGCCAGCTCCGTGTAGTGGCCCTCGCCGTCGTTGTCAAACTGGGAGAACACCACGTTCCAGACCTCGATATACCGGTCGCAGTCGCAGCCGACGGTGCAGCCGGGCTTCCCGCAGCCGTACCGCTCGCCGCGGTCGTAGTAGATCTCGGAGCAGGGGCCGCAGGGGCCGGAGCCGTGCTCCCAGAAGTTGTCCTCCTTGCCGAACCTGAAGATCCGGTCGGCCGGGATGCCGATCTCCTCGTTCCAGATGCGGAAGGCCTCGTCGTCGGCCGGCGTCGTCTCATTGCCGGCGAACACCGACGGGTACAGCCGGTCGGGGTCGAGCCCCACCCACTCCGGGCTCGTCAGGAACTCCCAGGCCCAGTGGATGGCCTCGGTCTTGAAGTAGTCGCCGAAGGAGAAGTTGCCGAGCATCTCGAAGTACGTGCCGTGGCGGGACGTCTTGCCGATGTTCTCGATGTCGCCGGTGCGGATGCACTTCTGGCACGTGCACACCCGGTGGCGCGGCGGCTCCTGCTCGCCGGTAAAGTACGGCTTCATGGGCGCCATGCCGGAGTTGATCAGCAGCAGCGACGCGTCGTTCTGCGGGATCAGCGAGAAGCTCGGCAGTCGCAGATGGCCTTTCGTCTCGAAAAAGCGCAGGAACATCTCCCGCAGCTCGTTGAGACCGTAATGTTTGGTTTCCATAAAGTTATCAAACCTCCCAACAGGTTTTTCCACAGCCTTCCAGCCCGGCGGCCAGCTCCGCCCGGGCGAACAGCACCGCACGATCGGCCGCTTCCGTCACAGAAAACCGCCCCTGACGCGCGTCAGGGGCGGAGCAGCTCCACGGTACCACCCTGATTGCCGGGGAACCCGGCGTCTCAGCCATCCGGTATCGGGGATGGGCCGGGCCGCTCGTCGCGGCCTGCTCCGAAGTGGCTGCCGCAGTCCGGCCGTCGGGGGCTTGCACCCGTTCCCCCTCGCTGCGGACGCCTGCGCTGCGGCTGGCTTCATCATCGCATTTTCGTGTCTGAAGCCTATTCTACCCGTCACAGTCGGAAAAGTCAACGGCTTTCCGGGATTTTTCTCTCCGTTCGGGCTTTTTTGCAGCGACAGATCGCCCGCCGCAGGTCAGATCAGCCACCGCCGCACCCACGGCACGCGCCGCAGCACCAGCCACACGAGAAACGACGGCACCAGCACCGCCAGAGTTGCCGCCGGAATCGTCACCAGCCGCGGGGCCCAGATGGCGTGGAGCACCGGCAGCACGGCCCGGTAGAACGGCACGTGGACGAGATAGATGCAGAAAGAGGCCCTGCCCAGGTCCGTCACGAGCCAGGCGCCGCGGCGCGGCCGCCGGACGCGGAGGCAGAGGCAGAACGCGCCGGCGGCCATCAGCGCCGGGCCGACGGTCATGCCAGACTGCAGGTGCAGCACCGTCTTTCCCGCCGCGTCCGACAGCCCCCACGTGCCGAAATACGTCAGCGCCAGGCCGCCGGCCAGCAGCCCCCAGGCCGCAGCCGGACGCAGCGGGCGGCGGTGCAGCACGTACCCCAGCAGGCAGTAGCCCGAGGCGGCCCACGTCATGTTCAGCATCCACTGCATCGGCACGCCGTCCAGCAGCGTGAACGGCCAGAAGTGCTTCACTGTGGGGAACACGATCCCCAGTGCGGCCCAGAGGGCCAGGGCGTACCGCAGCTCCGTCTCCCGGCCGGGCGCCGTCAGCAGCCGCGTCAGCGGCAGCAGGGCGTACACCAGCAGCGCCATGTGCAGATAGTACAGGTGGAACTCCTGCTTCAGCAGCAGGACCTCCTTCATCCCCTGCCACAGCGCGGCGGCCGACAGCCTCCCGGCCGTCGCCAGGTCGTATACCAGGTAGAACATGGCCCAGAAATACATGGCCAGCACCAGCCGCGGCAGGCTGCGGCCCCAGAGCTTCCGCAGCGTCAGCGGACGCTCCGGCGGCAGCAGCAGCGCGCCGGTGCACAGCAGGAACAGCGGCACGCACGTCCGCGCCAGCGACGCCCAGAGCTGCGTCTGGAACCACTGGGGGATGCCGTACACGTCGCCGAAGCTGGCGGCAATGTGAGTGACGATGACACCGGCCGCCGCCAGCGTCTTGACCAGGTCGATGCCGTATTCGCGGCGGTTCTCCTCCATGAGGAACGCCTCCCTTTTTCTCTCTCAGGGATATCATACCATAAAAAGGGAGGACTTTTCCACCGGTCAGCCGCGTAAAGCGGAGCGAATTTCGCCGCTCCCAGGCCGTTCCCACAGCCCGGTCCACCGCTCGCCCGCCGGCCGGGGCACGAAGTTGTGGCCGTTGGCCGCCTCCTGGATCTGCGCATACGCCCAGTGCACCGGCAGCACGTCGGGGTAAAACTGCAGCGCTTCAGAATGGGCCCGAATCCACGCCCGGTCCGGCGACCGGTTCACCATCCGGTTCACCACGGCCGCCGTCTCGCTGCGACGGATCGCGGCGTCCGGCCGGAAATCCCCGTCGGGATACCCCCGCAGCCAGCCGAAGGACGCGGCCAGGGTCACGGCGTCCCGGAACCAGTCGTCCTCCGACACGTCGGCGAACGGGCACGGGCCGGCCTCGGCCGCGTCTCCGTCTCCACCGTCACGACGGCCGCCGTACTGCAGAAGCGGCCGGCCGCGTTGCTGGCGGCAATCCGTACCTCATAGCTGCCGGCCGCCAGCCTTCCTGCAGCCGCCTCCGCCGGGGCCCAGGCCGCCGTCCCGATGGGCGTCCATGGGCCTTTCAGGGTCACGTCCGCACCGAGTACGACGGTCTTTCCGGCGAAGTCCTCCGTCCCGTCGTTGACCAGCCGCGCCAGGCCGGCCAGCTGATCGGCGGTCTCCAGCCGGAACTCGGATGACCCCGGGATATACCAGCCCGTGTCGGCGGGCGCCGCTGCCGGCGCCGCAGCGGCATTTGGCAGCGCGGACAGCAGCAGCGCCAGAAGCAGCAGCCACACGGGAAGTCTCGTTTTCATGGTGCATTCCTCCTCAGGATTCGGTGCCGGACACCGTCCGGAGCAGGAGATGATTTCCAATTTAATCATCTTTCGCATAATTCACCGAAAATTAAAACCAGAGATTTTCCGGTTAATCATCATTTTTATAATTTTCGCATAGCACAGTGGTATTGTCAACATGAAATATGCAAATGATGAGTAACGGAGGAACTGCCATGCGCTTATATACGCTGAATGGACAATGCAACATCTCTGGTTCGCGGATCCGGGAAGCCCGGATCCGCGCCGGTCTGTCTCAGGAGGAGCTGGCTGCCCGCATGCAGCTGACCGGCCTCCAGATGGGGCAGATGGCCATCAGCCGCATCGAGACCGGCAAGCGGGTGGTGCCGGACTTTGAGCTTCCGCTGCTGGCGGAGGCTCTGGGCGTCACCGCCAACTGGCTGCTGGGCCTCTCCTGAGCCTGCCTTCAGCCGGACGGCACAGCCGCCCGCATGGAAACAGCGCCGCCTGCCGCGGAATGCGGCAGGCGGCGCTGTGATACATTTGAGAGATACCTGCGGCGGCAGCCCCGGCGCGGGGTCCTGCCTCAGCGGAACATGCCCAGCAGGAGCCGGGCAACGGCGGCAACGGGGGGCCAGACGCCGCTGTCGGCCAGAAAGCGGGCCACATCTCCGGCGGACTGGCCGGCCAGAAGCAGGGTGTGCGCGCCCCCGGCGTCGACGCCTACAGCCACATGGCCGGCCGCCGCGGCGCCCACGGCCAGCCGGGCGCCCACGGCCGAGGCGCCGAAGGCCCAGATTCCCACGGCCGTGGCCCCCAGAGCAAGGCCGCCCAGGGAGACGGCGCCCAGGGCCAGCAGCCCCAGGGCGATGAAGCCCAGGGAGAACACGCCCACGGACATGAGTCCGATGCTGACGACGCCCACGGCGAAGTTCCCGATGGCCACGATGCCGACGGCCGTGCTGCTGCGGCTGGGCCAGCGGGCGTGGGAGAACCGGATTGCCACCAGCGGCAGGCCGCAGATTCTGCAGCGGCTCGTGAAGCTGTAGACGCCCAGGGCCTCGTCCAGGGTGCGGCGGAGGCGGCGGCCGTCGGCCGGCAGGGTGACGGCCGGCTCCGCCGGCGGTTCCGGCGCGTCGGCCGACTCCTTGACCAGATAGTCCACCGAGACGCCGAACAGCTCCGAGAGGGCCACCAGCTTCGCCACCTCCGGCATGGCAGCGGCCGACTCCCACTTGCTGACCGACTGGCGGGTGACGCCCAGCCGGTCGGCCAGCTGCTCCTGGGAGAGGCCGCGGCGGCGGCGGAGATCGATGAGTTTTTCAGAAAATGTCATGGTACGCGCTCCTTTCGCCGGGATTGTAGCCCGCCGGGGGCGGTTTCCGCAAGAACGCAGCGGTTGGAACTTTGTCAACCGGCGGTTGCGGCCGGATTTCCGCCCGAAAAGCGGGGTCTCAGCGGAACACGTACCGGGCCAGCCGGTCCAGCGCCTCCCGGACGCGGCTGGCAGGCAGCGCCAGGTTCATCCGGATGTGGCACGCGCCGCCGAACGGCCGGCCGTCCTGCCACGCCACACCCACGTCGGTGCCCCGTTTCTGCAGCTCGTCCATGGTCACGCCGTGGGCAGCGCACCAGCCGGTGCAGTCCAGATACACCATATACGTGGCCTGCGGCGTCGCCGCTGAGACGC
Organism: uncultured Oscillospiraceae bacterium; assembly: GCA_904395865.1. Classification (GTDB taxonomy): domain Bacteria; phylum Bacillota; class Clostridia; order Oscillospirales; family Oscillospiraceae; genus Avoscillospira_A. The sequence continues at coordinate 26,780 of CAJFNY010000065.1, read as the reverse complement.
CGGGAATGGACCGGAAGAAGTCCAGCGCCGCATGGACGTTGGCCGACAGCACCCGCCGCAGCTGGTCCACCCAGGCGGCCCCCTCCTCCGAGTAGCCGGCCACCAGCGCGTGCATGGAGAGGACGTTCTGATTGTTGTAGTGGCTCAGGCCGGACTCGGCCCGCACCCGGTCCCGCAGCCGCCGGTCGTAGATCACGTGGTAGCTGCCCACCAGCCCCGCCAGGTTGAACGTCTTGGACGGGGCGTACAGGGCCACCGTCCGCCGCCGGGCGTCGTCGGACACCTGCTGCGTCGGCAGATGGCGGTGGCCGTCCAGGGTCAGGTCGGACCAGATCTCGTCGGAGATCACGGTCACGTCGTACTTCCGGAACAGCTCCATGGCCTGTTCCAGCTCCCACCGCTCCCAGACGCGGCCGCAGGGGTTGTGGGGCGAGCAGAGGATGGCCGCGTGGATGGGTCGGGCGGCCAGCTGTCGCTCCATGTCGTCGAAGTCCATGCGCCAGACGCCGTCCGCATCGGGCACCAGCGGGCTGTGGATGATGGCGAAGCCGTTGTTCCGCAGCACCGACGTGAAGCCGATGTACGTGGGGCTGTGGACGAGCACCGGGCCGCCCCGGGGGCACGCGGCCCGCAGGGCGCTGACGACGCCGCCCAGGACGCCGTTCTCGTAGCCGATGGCCTCGTCGGGCAGGTCCTCCGTGCCGTTGCGCGTCCGCTGCCACCAGCGGATGGCGTCGTAATAGGCAGCCGTGGGCTGGAAGTAGCCGTAGGCCGGGTGGGCCGCCCGCTCCGCCAGAGCCCGCGGGATGGCCGGCACCGTGGGGAAGTTCATGTCCGCCACCCACATGGGAATGGCGTCGAAGCCCTCCCGCGGCGCGCCGGGCATCCCCGGCAGGCCCAGGCCGTCCACGGCGATGGCGTCCCGGCCGCGGCGCTCGAGGATGGAGGTGAAGTCAAACTGCTGCATGAGAAGCGCTCCTTTCCGTCGGAAAAGGCGCACCGCCGGGCGGCGGTGCGCACGATGTCGGATTTCATCTGCCGGACAGCTCCACCGCCCGGCGGAGCAGGGAGTACGGCGGCACCGGCCGCGGCAGCTGCATGCGGAACACCGACTGCGGCGTCCGCGGCTCCGTCAGCGGCTCGCCGTCCTCGGTCTCCATGACCGGAGCGGTGAAGGCAAAGGGCCGCGTATCGGGCCCCACCAGCTCCACCGTGTCGCCGGCGGCAAACTTGTTGTGGAGCCGCAGGGTGGCCAGCCCGCCGGGCGTGCAGTCCGTCACCAGGGCGATCACCTGCCACTGGCGCAGATACCGGGCCGACGCGGTGTACTGCCCCGGCTCGCCGTAGTAGAAGCCGGTGGAGTAGACCCGGTGGCTCACGTGCTCCACCTCGTCGCGCCACACCGGGTCCACCGGCCGGCCGGCCGCCGCGTCGTCCAGGGCGTGGCGGTACGCCCCGGTGATGACGGCGGCGTAGTAGGCCGACTTGGCGCGGCCCTCCAGCTTGATGCAGTCGACGCCGGCGTCCATCAGGTCGTCCAGATGGTCGATCATGCACATGTCGCGGGAGTTGAGGATGTACGTCCCCTGCTCGTCCTCGAACACCGGGAAGTACTCCCCGGGGCGCTTCTCCTCCATCAGCGCGTACTGGTAGCGGCACGGCTGGGCGCAGGCGCCGCGGGAGGCGTCCCGCCCGGTCATGTAGTTGGAGAGGACGCACCGGCCCGACCAGCTGACGCACATGGCCCCGTGGGCGAACGTCTCCAGCTCCAGGGACGGCGGCGTCCGCTGCCGGATGGTGCGGATCTCCTCCAGGGACAGCTCCCGGGCCAGCACGACGCGGCTGGCACCCAGGTCGTGCCAGGCGGCGGCGCAGACGTCGTTGGACACGGAGACCTGCGTGGACACGTGGCGGGCACAGTGCGGCGCGTACCGCTCCGCCAGGCGGAACGCGCCCAGGTCGGCCAGGATCAGCGCGTCGACGCCGGCGTCGTCCAGCCGCTCCAGGTGGGCCGGCAGGGCCGCTGCCTCGCCGCAGCGGGGCAGCGTATTGACGGTCACGTGGACCTTGACGCCGTGGGCGTGGGCCAGGGCCACGGCCGCCGGCAGCTCCTCGTCGGAGAAGTTGCCGGCGAAGGCCCGCATGCCGAAGCTGGTGCCGGCCAGATAGACGGCGTCGGCGCCGTAGCGGACGGCCATCTCCAGGCTCTCCCGGCTGCCGGCCGGGGCCAGCAGCTCCATGGGCCGCCTCATTGGGCCGTCTCCAGGCTCTCCAGGAAGGCGTTGTGCTCCTGGTACGTCTCGGAGAAGTGGTGGGTGCCGTCGGTGTCCAGGGCGTAGAAGTAGTAGCCGGTCTCCTCCGGATAGAGGGCCGCCTCCAGGCTGGCCAGGCCCGGGTTGGCAATGGGCCCGGCGGGCAGGCCGGGATACCGGTGGGTGTTGTACGGGCTGTCGATCATCAGGTCCTCACTGGTCAGCTCCTCCCGGTTCTCGCCCAGGGCGTAGAGCACCGCGGCGTCGATCTGGAGCAGCGGGTAGTCCTTGCTGCACAGGCGGTTGTAGATGACCGAGGCGATCCGCGGCGACTCGTCGGCACCGGCGGATTCCCGCTCGATCAGGGACGCGATGATGACGATATCGTGCAGATCCAGCTGTCCCTCGGCGATCTCCTCCTCGGTGAAGCCGTTGGCCTGCATCCGGGCGGTGAGCCGGACGTTCAGCTCGTCGATGGCCGCGCGCATCTCGTCGGTGAAGCGCTGCTGGAAGTTGTCCAGGAAGCGCTCGATGACGCGCTCTGCATCGTCGCCCACGGCGCCCTCGGGCCACGTCCAGTCGGGGTCGTCATTGTCCTCCTCGCTCTTGACCGAGTAGAACTCGTACGTGTCCGGGAACAGATAGCCCTCCAGCCGGTTGTCGGCCCCGTAGGGCAGGTCGGTCAGGAAGTCGTAGTCGAACGGGTAGTTGGCCGCCGCCTCGTACAGGTCCTCGGCGCGGCAGACACCCTCCTGCTCCAGCAGCGTGAAGATCTGGGCGCAGGTGTAGCCCTCCGGGATCGTCACGGTGCGCACCAGGCGGTTGGCGTTGCCGGACATGCCGTTGACCAGGGCATGGTAGTCGTATACGTTGTTCAGCGCGTACGTGCCCGGGGAAATCTGCTCCTCCGCATTGGAGAACCAGCAGTAGAACCGGAACAGCCACGGATACTCGATCAGGCCGTTTTCGTACAGCGTCGCAGTGATGTCCTCGATGGTATCGTCCTCGGCCACGGTGATGCTGACGTCCCGGTCGGGCTTCGTCAGGGCCAGGACGTCGTCGGCACAGTGCCAGCCGAAGATGGCCAGGACGAAGGAGACCAGCAGCACCGAAACCACGTAGATCAGCACCCGCCAGCCCGTCGCCAGGCGGCGCCTCCTGCGGGGCGGCTCCTCCGGCGCTTCGTCGGTTTCCTCGTCCAGCTCCAGGTCGGCGTAGATGTCGGGAATCTGCGGCTGAAACGGCTGCGGCGGCTCCGGCTCCGGCTCCGGCTCCGGTTCCGGTTCCGGCTGCGGCTCCGCCCGGCCCTGCTCCATGCGGCGGTCGGAATCCTCCAGCTCCGCCAGCGTGCTCTCAATCAGGCGGTCCACATCGTCCCCGGCGGCGGCCGTCAGGTCGGGATCCTTGCTCAGCTCATCCAGCCAGCGTTCATCTGCCATAAGTCGTACTCCGTTTCGTTGGGATTGCGCGGATCAGCGCGCCAGCATGCCGACGGCGACCTGATCCACCTGCTTGGCGGTGCAGAGCGTCCGCGCCAGGGTCAGGCCGAACTCCAGCGCCGTGGCCGGCCCGCGGCTGGTGATGAGCCGGCCGTCCACCACCACGGGCACGTCGCTCCGGTAGCTGCAGCGGCCCATCTGGGCCTCCGTGCCCGGGTAGCTGGTGACGGTGCGGCCGTCGGTGATGCCCAGCTTCGCCAGAACCGTGGGGCCCGCGCAGATGGCGGCCACGAAGCGCCCCTCGGCGTTGGCCCGGCGGATGGCGGCCAGGGCCGCCGCGCTCTCCCCGATGGATTTGACGCCGCCGAGGCCGCCGGGAATGACGATCATCTGCAGGCGGCCGTGGTCGATCTCGTCCACGGTGCAGTCGGCCACGACCGTGATGCCGTGGGCGCCCTCGATCTGCCGGCCGCCGACGCCGGCCAGACGCACCACCACGCCGCAGCGGCGCAGAACGTCCACCGGCACCAGGGCCTCCATCTCCTCAAATCCGTTTCCCAAAAGCACGTAAACCATCGTTTATACCTCCAAGCAGCGTTGAATTCTCTCGTACAGCTCCTCTGCGATCTCCTCCGGCGGGCGGATCCCGCCGTCCCGGACGCACGGCACGGCCACCCAGCCGCAGCGGGCGGCCGCATCCCGGGCGGCTTCGTAGCAGCGGCACAGGTACGCCGCATCCTGCTCATGGATGTCGGCGGTGTCCCCCGCCGCCTGGCGGCGGCGGAGCAGCTCCAGCGTGCAGTCCACCGGCATGTCCATCCACAGCACCAGGTCCGGCCGCGGCAGGCCCATGCGGACGTACTCCAGATCCTCCAGCCAGCGGAGGAACTCCGCCCGCTCCGCCGGCGGCAGCTTGGCCCCCTGGTGGATGGCGTTGGACGTGGTGTACCGGCCGGCCACCAGCAGGCCGCCGCTCTCGTAGTATGCCCGCCAGTCCTGGAGATACGACGCGATGCGGTCCACCGCGTAGAACGCCGAGGCCGCGTAGGCGTTGACGTCGTCGGGCCGGTGCCCCAGCTGGCCGCCCAGGTACATGCGGATCAGCGCCGAGGACGGATTGTCGTACCGCGGGAAGCTCAGCTGGCGGAACGGCCGCCCCTCCCGGGTCAGGCGCTCCGTCAGCAGCCGCAGCTGCGTCGACTTGCCGGATCCGTCCGTCCCCTCCAGGACGATCAGTTTTCCGCTCATGCCGCTCCCCTCCGCAGCCGGCGGCCCAGAACCGCCAGGACGAATTTCGGCAGCCGGAGCATCCGCCGGAACCGCTTCGGCTCCCGGCAGAGCCGGTAGAGCCACTCCAGCCCCGCCCGCTGCATCCACACCGGCGCCCGGCGCACATTGCCGGCGAACACGTCCAGTGTGCCGCCCAGGCCGATCATCAGCGGCACCGACAGCGCCGCGGCGTGGTCGGCCATGAAGCGCTCCTGCTTCGGCGAGCCCATGCAGACGAACAGCGCGTCCGGCGCCGCGGCGCGGACTGCCTCCACCACCGGGCCGTCCTCCCGGAAGTACCCGTCGTGCAGGCCGCAGATCTGCAGCTGCGGGTGCTGCGCCTGCAGGTTGGCGGCGGCCTGCTCGGCCACGCCGGGCTTCCCGCCCAGCAGGTACAGCCGCTTCCCCTCCGCCTCCAGAATCGGCAGCAGGGCCGCGGCAAAGTCGGCGCCGGTGACCTTCTCCTTCAGCGGCGTGCCCAGGAGCTTTGCCCCCAGGAGGACACCGACGCCGTCGGGCAGGACCAGCGCCGCCCCGTTGAGCAGGTCGCGGAAGGCCGCGTCATGCATGGCCTCGTAAACGATCTCGGGGTTGGGCGTGACGCAGTACTGCGTCCCGCCGGCCAGCAGGGCCCGGGCCCGCTCCAGGGCCTCCCCCATGGTCACATTGTCAAAGAGGACGCCCATGACATCCACTTTCACGCCCATCCCTCCCGTCTTTTATCCGGGGATATCTTACCACAGCGGCCATGGTTTGTCCACTGTCAGGCGCGCGGTTTCAGGCCATCCCCCGCGCCTGCACACCGGTTCGACGGTTTCACACTTCAAGCGCCCCTGCATAGACTGGTGATGAAAGCACAGCGCTTTCCAATTCTTCTGAATCAGGAGGTTACAAACCGATGTCTGAGAAGTGCCAGGCGGACGCCGCCCTGGATTTGAACCGCATCCGGGAGGCCGTCTGCATCCATACGAAGAAGATCTGCGACTCGTGCATCGACAAGGACTGCATCGAGGACCTGCGGGTGTTCCTGACCCAGGAGGCCCAGTCGGTGCTGGAGCAGGCCAGCAGCGTCAAGGCGCGCAGCGCCGAACTGCTGCACGTGGTGATCGACGTGGAGCCCATGCAGTACAACACCGGCCACTACACCGTCGACATTACTTACTACTACCGCATCCTGGTGGACGCGATCCTCTGCGGGACGCGGCCCGTCACCATCTGCGGCCTGGCCGTGTTCTCCAAGCGCGTCATCCTCTGCGGCGGCGAGGGCAGCGCCAAGATCTTCAGCAGCCGGACCGTCATCGACGGCATCGACGAGCAGCAGCTCATGTGCACCGTCGCCCCCGAGGCCATTGTGGAGGTCATCGACCCGATGATCCTGGCCAGCAAGACCGTGGACGTCTGCAACTGCAATTGCAACTGCTGCCCCAGCGAGAACACGTGCCTGGAGCTGCCGGCGTGCATCTGCAACTGCTTCGACGGCGACCTCGTCCTCTCCGGCGAGAACCGCCGGCTGTACGTGACCATCGGCCAGTTCTCCATCATCCGCATGGAGCGGGACACCCAGCTGCGCATCCCCAGCTACAGCTACTGCATCCCCACCAAGGACTGCTCCGCCACCGGCAGCGCCACCGACGAGAGCCCGTGCGACCTCTTCAGCCGCATCCAGTTCCCGGTGAACACCTTCTTCCCGCCCTGCGGCGAGGGCGAGTGCGGCAGCCTGAGCGACGCCATGGCCTCTGCTGCCACCACGACCACCACGGCAACCACCACCTGCAATACGTGCAACACGTGCAATACCTGCAGCACCTGCGGCACCAGCAGCTGCAACGTCGGCTGCCGGACCTGCCGGTAAGCCCGGAAACCACGGCGCGCCCCGGAGATCGTCCGGGGCGCGCGTTGTACGTTTCGGGATTCCCGTCACAGCGGCTTGTCGGCCGCCACCAGCAGCATCATGGGCCGGCGGAGCTCGTCGCGCCAGCCGGGCTGGTCCAGCATGGCCGCCGGCGGCTGCGGCTCCACCACGGCCCGCAGCGTCAGGCCGCTTTCCAGCACGGCGCCCAGGTACGTCGTCACCGTCCGGTGGTACTTGACCACCGGCTCCCCCAGGAACACCGCCTCCCGGCGCCCCTCCTCGAAGTAATGGTCCACCGGGAAGTGGCGCTTTTCGCCGTTGGGGCCGTAGCACCAGTCCTGGGGGCCGTCGGCCGTGAAAACCGGATGCTCCACCGAAAAGACGAGCCGTCCGCCCGGCGAGAGCCAGCGGGCCATGGCCGCGGCCAGGGGCCGGAAATCGGCCACGTAGTGGAGCGCCAGGGAGCTGAGAATCACGTCGAAGCTGCCGTCATCGAACGCCACGTCCTCCATGGCCGCCCGGCGGTATTCGATGCCCTCGCTGCCGCGGGCGCGGGCCTCGGCGAGCATCCGCTCCGACAGGTCCACCCCCAGCACCGACGCGGCGCCGCGGTCCCGGGCGTAGCGGCAGTGCCAGCCGTAGCCGCAGCCCAGGTCGAGGACGCGCCGGCCGGCGAAGTCCGGCAGCAGCTTCTCCAGCTCCGGCCACTCCCCGGCGGCGGACAGGCCGAGCCGGGAGCGGTCCATCCGGCCGTACTTCTCAAAAAAGACCGGATCGTCGTACTTGTTCTCCCGCACGGCCGGCACCTCACGCCGTCTCCAGCGTCACGTGCTCGCCGTCGGACTGGAGTGCAATGGACGCGATGGGCTGCCGGAAGCTGTCGATGATGGCCTCGGCGATCTTGTCCTCGATCTCCCGCTGGATGGTGCGGCGCAGGTTCCGGGCGCCGTACGTGACGGAGTACGACTTCTTCGTCAGATAGTCCATGACGGCGTCGCTCCACGTCAGCGTCACGCCCCGCTCTGCCAGGGAGGTGCGCAGCTCGCCGAGCATGATGGCGGCGATGGCGCGGAAGTTCTCCTCGGTGAGCCGGTTGAAGCAGACGATCTCGTCCACGCGGTTCAGGAACTCCGGCCGCAGGAACTCGCCCAGGGCCTTCATGGCCTTCTCGCGGCTCTGCTCGGAGAGGGTGCGGCCGAAGCCAACGGTGCCGTCCTTCCGGTCGGAGCCGGCATTGGAGGTCATGACGATGATCGTGTTCTCAAAGTTGACGGTGCGGCCCTGGGCGTCGGTGATGCGGCCGTCGTCCAGGATCTGCAGCAGAATGTTCAGCACGTCGGGGTGGGCCTTCTCCAGCTCGTCGAAGAGCACCACGGAATACGGCTTGCGGCGGATCTTCTCCGTCAGCTGGCCGGCCTCGTCGTAGCCCACGTAGCCCGGGGGCGAGCCGATGATCTTGGAGACCGAGTGCTTCTCCATATACTCGGACATGTCCAGCCGGATCAGCGACTCCACCGAGTCGAACAGCTCATCGGCCAGGCAGCGGACCAGCTCCGTCTTGCCCACGCCGGTGGAGCCCACGAAGATGAACGAGACGGGGCGCTTCTTCACCGCGATGCCCACCCGGTTGCGGCGGATGGCCGCGGCCACGGCCCGGACGGCCTCATCCTGGCCGATGATCCGCTGCTTGAGCCGGTCCTCCAGATTCTTCAGCTGCTCGTACTCCTGGGCCTGGATCTTGCTGGCCGGGATCTTCGTCCACAGCTCGATGATCCGGGCCAGGTTCTCGATGGTCAGCTGCGGCTTCGGCTCGGCGGCCAGGCGGTTCAGCTCCGCCTCCACCTGCAGGCAGCGGCTGCGGAGCTTGGCCAGGCGCTCATAGTCGCCGGGCTCGGCCGTCTTTTCCGAGAGCATGCCGATCTCCAGGTTCAGGTCGTCCCGCTCCTTCATCAGCTCGCCGCGGCGGCTGATGGACGGGCTGCGCAGGTTCAGGTCGGAGCAGGCCTCGTCCAGCAGGTCGATGGCCTTGTCCGGCAGGAACCGGTCGGTGATATACCGCTCCGAGAGCACCACGGCCTGGCGGGCGATCTCCGGCGGGATGGTGACGCCGTGGAACGCCTCGTAGTAGTGGGCGATGCCGCGGAGGATGGCCACGGCCTCCTCGATGGTGGGCTCCGTGACCGTCACCGGCTGGAAGCGCCGCTCCAGCGCTGCATCCTTCTCGATGTACTTGCGGTACTCATTGAAGGTTGTGGCGCCGATGACCTGGATCTCGCCGCGGGACAGGGCGGGCTTGAGGATGTTGGCGGCGTTCATGGAGCCCTCGGCGTCGCCGGCGCCCACCAGGTTGTGGACCTCGTCGATGACGAGGATGATGTTGCCCAGCTTCTTGATCTCCTCGATCAGGCTCTTCATGCGGCTCTCGAACTGGCCGCGGAACTGGGTGCCGGCCACCAGGGCCGTCAGGTCCAGCAGGTAGACCTCCTTGCTGCGGAGCTTGAACGGCACCTGCCCGGCGACGATCTTCTGGGCCAGGCCCTCGGCAATGGCCGTCTTGCCGACGCCCGGCTCGCCGATCAGGCACGGATTGTTCTTCTGCCGGCGGTTGAGGATCTGGATGACACGCTCGGTCTCCACCTCCCGGCCGACGATCTGATCCAGGGCGCCGTCCCGCGCCTTCTGGGTCAGGTTCTGGCAGTACGTGTCGAGGAATTTCTTCTTCTTGTCCCTGCGGGGCGGCGCCTGCTCCCGGCTCTCCCGCTCGCCGTCGGACGGCTGCTGGGGCGCCAGCTGCCCGTCCCGCTCGCTGTTGTTGAACAGCTTGTTGAGGAACGGGAAGGTGGCCGTGCGGCTGTCCTGCTCCTCGTCGCCGTCGTCCTGGTCGCCGCTCTCCAGGCCGCCCATGGCGGTCATCATCTCGTCGGTCAGGTTGTCCAGGTCCTCGTCGGTGACGCCCATCCGCTTCATGATGTCGTCCACCGGCTTGATGCCCAGCTGCCGTGCGCACTTGAGGCACAGGCCCTCGTTGACGGTTTTGCCCGCCTCGATCTTTGTAATGAAGATCACCGCAACATTCTTCTTGCAGCGGGAACACATCGTTGGATTCATGGTAAAAACTCCTTAAAGTCAGGGAATTGCGCAACCATCGGTACCATACTATACCACCGCGGTCGGAAAATGCAATCGCTTTTTACGGCACGTACAGCCATGCGCTGGTGGAGCCGATCAGCAGCGCCGTGCCGTCGGCCCGGAGCGCCAGCTCCGCGGCACCGGCCACCTCGGCAGTCTCGGCGTACGGTTCCAGCTTTGCGGTATAGATCTGCAGGCCGTCAGCCGTGAGCACGGCGGCGTACCGTCCGGCCGCCGAGATGTCCAGAATCTCGCCGTCCACAGTGACCTCACCCAGGACGCTGCCGTCGGTGTCCACGGTGCGGAGTACGGCACGCCCGCCGGTCCGCTGGGTATCCAGGGCCAGGAAGGCGAAATCGTCGCCGCCCAGGCAGTAGTCCGTCAGCGCGCCGCCGTACTCGCAGGCGCCCCGCTGGGCGCCGTCGCTGTCGAACACCTGCAGCGTCTCCTCGCCGACGACCCAGAGCCGGCTGCGGGAGGCGTAATCCAGGTCATAGATCAGCTGATTGCCCAGGTCGGCCTCGACGCCGTCCTGCTCCTCCACCGCCGTGTCCAGCAGCAGCAGGCAGCTGCGGAAGGCGCCGCCCTCCGCGTCCAGGGCCACGGCAGCCAGCTGCCCGCCGCCCTCGGCCACGGCGCACAGCGGCAGGTACCGGCTGGAGGAATACCAGCGGAAGCGCTCCTGCCGGGCGCTGTCCAGCACCGTCAGGACCGTGCGGTAGCTCTCGGCTGCCGCGGCCCAGCAGATCTCGCCGCCGGCAGAAATGTCGGCGTCCAGCAGCGGCTGCTCCAGCGTCTCATCCAGCAGCGGGCCGCTGCCGTCGGCGACGCAGAGAGTGGTGCCGCCCACATCCCAGGCCAGCAGGACGCCGCCGCCGGCCGCTGCCGCCGGCGTCGTCATGCCGCTGGACATGCGCACCAGCAGGCCGCCGGAATCGTCGAAGATCTCCAGGCCCGCCGCCGAGGCTACGGCCAGGCCGTCCTCGTAGGCGGCGAAGGCGCCGTTGCTGTGGGCCTCGTACTGGTACTGGCCGTAGCTCGCGTCCCCCTCCGTGCCCAGGTACGTGAAGTACCGGCGTACGGCGTCCAGGTTCAGCGCATCCCGGAACAGGATCAGCGCCACCACCGCCAGCACCAGCACCACCACGCCGCCCAGCGTCAGCAGCTTCCGGCGGCGACGCCGCTGCCGCTCCCGCTCCGGGTGCAGCGGCGTGACGTTGTCAGACATGGAAGGCCACCTCCCCGTCGTCGTACCACAGGTGGGTCAGATACAGGCCGCCGGGCGGCACCGTGGGGCCGGCGGCCGTCCGGTCGCCCCGGGCCAGCAGGTCGCCGATCTCCTCCGGCGCGATCTTTCCCTCGGCGCAGTAGACGAGGGTGCCGGCCATGGCCCGGGCCATGTTGTAGAGGAAGCCGTCGGCACAGACCCGCAGCTTCAGCAGGTCGCCCTCCCGGGCGACGCGGTAGTAGTAAACCGTGCGCACCGTCGTCCGCGTCTCGGTGCCGACGCTCCGGACGGCCGCGAAGTCGTGGGTCCCCACGAACTGGTCCGCGGCCCGCTGCAGGACCGCCTCGTCCAGGTGCTTCGGATAAAACCAGGCCCGGTTGACGTAAAACGGATCCCGGATCCGGGAGTTGTAGATCAGATACGTGTACTCCTTGCGGACGCAGGAGCCGATGGCGTTGAACTTCTCCGGCACCTCCCGGGCGCCGGTGACGACGATGTCCTCAGGCAGGTGGGTGTTCAGGGCGTACGGCAGCCGGTCGGCGGGGATGCGGGAGGACGTGTGGAAGTTGGCCACGTACCGCCGGGCGTGGACGCCGGCGTCCGTCCGGCCGCAGCCGGTCATCTTCACCGGGTGGCCCACCACGGCCGCCGCGGCCTTCTCCAGCGTCTCCCCCACGGTGACATCCCGCTTCTGGACCTGCCAGCCGTGGTACGCCGTGCCCAGGTATGACAAAAAGAGTGCGATGTTCCGCAAGCCGTTCCCTCCTACCGCAGCACCCGCAGGGCGATGACCGCCGCCAGCAGCCCCAGGCCCAGTGCCAGGGCCACGGCGTCCCGCCGGGCGTAGTGCAGCTGCTTCATCCGGGTACGGCCCTTTCCGCCCTGGTAGCAGCGGCACTCCATGGCCGTGGCCAGCTCATCGGCCCGGCGCAGGGCGCTGACGAACAGCGGCACCAGCACCGGGATCAGCGCCTTGGCCCGGCGCAGGAGGCTGCCGGTCTCAAAGTCGGCGCCGCGGGCCTTCTGGGCGGAGATGATCTTGTCCGTCTCCTCGATGAGCGTGGGGATGAACCGCAGCGCGATGCTCATCATCATGGCCAGCTCGTGGATCGGCAGGTGCAGGCGCTTCAGCGGGCCCAGCAGCCGCTCCAGCCCGTCGGTCAGGGAGAGGGGCGACGTGGTGTACGTCAGCAGGAACGTGCCGGTGACGAGCATGACGATCCGCGCCACCATGTAGACGGCGCTGATGATGCCCTCCCGGGTGATGGTGAAAATCCAGAACTCCGCCAGCACCTGCCCCGGCGTATACAGCAGGTTCAGGATGCCGGTCAGGCAGAGGATGACGATCAGGGGCTTCAGCCCCCGCAGGGCCGTGGCCGGCCGGATGCGCGAGACGGCGAAGGCCGCGGCCAGGAAGGCGAACACCGCCAGGTACGCCGCCAGCCCCTGGGCCGTGAACAGCGCGGCGATGTAGACCACCACGAGGATCAGCTTCGTCCGCGGGTCCAGCCGGTGGACCGGGGTGTCGCCGGGGAAATACTGGCCCAGGGTGATGTCCTTAAGCACCGGCTGCCCCTCCCCTCACGGCGTCCAGGGCCGCCAGGGCCTGGTCGATGGTATAGACCGAGGTGTCCACCTCCAGCCCCAGCTCCCGCAGGCGGCGGAAGATCCGCGTGACCCACGGCACGTCCAGGCCGATGGACTCCAGCTCCGCAGCCCGGGAAAAGACCTCCCGCGGCGTGCCGCACATGGCCACGGCGCCGTGGTTCAGGACGTAGAGCCGGTCGGCGTTGGCCGCCACCTCCTCCATGGAGTGGCTGACCATGAGGATGGCGGCGTTCTGCGCCCGCTGGTACGCCCGGATGTTCTCCAGGACGCTCTCGCGGCCGGCCGGGTCCAGGCCGGCGGTGGGCTCGTCGAGAATCAGCACCTCCGGCTCCATGGCGATGACGCCGGCAATGGCCACCCGGCGGCGCTGGCCGCCGGACAGCTCGAAGGGCGACCGCTCCAGGTCCTCCTCCGTCAGCCCCACGAAGCCGGCCGCCCGCAGGACGCGGCGGCGGACCTCCGCCTCGTCGAGCCCCATGTTCTTCGGGCCGAAGGCGATGTCCTTGAAGCACGTCTCCTCAAACAGCTGATATTCGGGATACTGGAACACGAGCCCCACGTGGAAGCGGATCTGGCGCGTAAACTCCTTGTCCCGGAAAATGTCCTCCCCCCGGAACAGGACCTGGCCGGAGGTGGGGCGCAGGAGGCCGTTGAGGTGCTGGATCAGCGTCGACTTGCCGGAGCCCGTGTGGCCGATGATGCCCACGAACTCCCCCGGCGCCGCCTGGAATTCCACACCCCGCAGGGCCTCGTTCTCGAAGGGCGTGCCCGTCCCGTAAATATGGGTCAGGGCCCTGGTTTCAATGATTGGCGTCAACTTCTCTACTCTCCTCCTGCGGACGCTCCGCCGCCACGGCCCGGCAGATGGCCCGGGCGCATTCCTCCACCCGCAGCGCATCCAGCGGCACGTCCAGGCCGCGGCCGCGCAGGGCCCAGAGCAGCTGCGTCGTCTCCGGCACCGTCAGCCCGGCCGACTGCAGCAGCTCCACCTGGGTGAACACCTGCGCCGGCGTCCCGTCGGTGAGAATGGCGCCGTTGTCCATGACGATGACCCGGTCGGCGTCGATGGCCTCCCGCATGTGATGGGTAATCAGCACCACCGTCACGCCCTGCTCCCGATTGAGGCGGCGAACGGTCTCCAGCACTTCCCGGCGCCCCCGGGGGTCCAGCATGGCCGTGGGCTCGTCCAGGACGATGCACCGCGGCTCCATGGCCAGGATGCCGGCGATGGCCACCCGCTGCTTCTGGCCGCCGGACAGCAGGTGCGGCGCCCGCTCCCGCAGGTCGTACATGCCCACCCGGCGCAGGGCCTCATCCACCCGCCGTCGGATCTCCGGCGGATCTACGCCCAGATTCTCCGGCGCGAAGGCCACGTCCTCCTCCACCACGCTGGCGACGATCTGATTGTCGGGATTCTGAAAGACCATGCCCACCTGGCGGCGGATGGGGATCAGGTTCTCCTCCCCGGCCGTGTCCAGGCCGTAGACCCAGACCTTGCCGCCGTCCGGCAGCAATATGGCGTTGAAGTGCTTGGCCAGGGTGGACTTGCCGCAGCCGTTGTGACCGAGGATGCATACGAAGCTGCCCTGGGCCACGGTCAGGTCCAGGTCCTCAAAGACGCGGGTGGAGCGGCTGTCCGCCTGGTCGGGATACGTATACGTCAGGTGCTCTGCCCGAATGGCGTTTTCCATGGGAGCGCCTCCTTCCTCAGCGCATCCAGCGGCCGGTGGCGCCGCAGGGCAGCGTCAGGCCCGAGTCCGTCACCGGCAGGCCCAGCTCGTCGCACGCGACGCTGCCGCCGAAGCGCGGGCGCACCACCGTCTCCAGCAGGCAGCCCAGCACCGACGGCGCCAGGCCGGCCGTGTAGGAATTGAGAATGAAAAACTCCGGCTCGTCCGACAGCACGCCGGCCACCAGCTGCAGGAACGGATAGAGGTCCTTCTCCAGCTTCCAGACCTCGCCGGAGGGGCCGCGGCCGTACGACGGCGGGTCCATGATGATCCCGTCGTAGCGCCGCCCGCGGCGGATCTCCCGCTCCACGAACTTGGCGCAGTCGTCGACGATCCAGCGGATCGGGGCCTGCTCCAGGCCGGAGGCGCGGGCGTTCTCCCGGGCCCAGGCCACCATACCCCGGGCCGCGTCCACGTGGCAGACCGACGCGCCGGCCGCGGCGGCCGCCAGCGTGGCGCCGCCGGTGTAGGCGAACAGGTTCAGCACCTGCAGCGGCCGGCCAGCCGCCCGGATCCGCTGCCGCAGGAAGTCCCAGTTGACGGCCTGCTCGGGGAACACGCCGGTGTGCTTGAAGTTCATGGGCTTGACCCGGAAGGTCAGGTCGCCGTACGCCACCTCCCACGCCTCCGGCAGCCGGTGCTCCGACCAGCTGCCGCCGCCGCTGGCGCTGCGGGCGTAGCGGGCGTCGTACCGCTTCCAGAGCGGGTTGCGGCGCGGCGTCGTCCAGATGATCTGCGGATCCGGCCGCACCAGGATATATTGGCCCCACCGCTCCAGCTTCTCGCCGCCGGAGGTGTCGAGCACCTCATAATCTTTCCAGTCTTCGGCTCTCCACATGCGGATCCGCGCCTCATTTCATCACAAAATCTCAGTCGTTCGGTACGACGCCGCCGTCGGCCGGGTCCTCCCAGCCCTCATAGGGCGGTTCGGTCTCCCCGTCCGTTCCGCCGGGATCCGGCGGATCGGTCGGATTGGTCGGATCCGTCGGGTCGGACGGGTTTGTCGGGTCGTTGGGGTCCGTCGGAGCGTCGGGATCCTCCGGATTTTCGGGATCCAGCACGTCTCCGGCGCTGTTGGGGTCCTCCTCCGGCGGCTGGATGCTCTCCTCGGTGTGCTCGGTGCAGGGCAGACCCATGGGATCCCCCTGGGAGCTGACGGCCGGGTAATAGCCGGAGGGCAGGCTGCCCTCGTCGGGAATCGTGTAATACTGGTCGCTGACGCTGACGCCGGACGTCGGGAAGGCGCGGCTCACGTCCAGCAGGCCCACCTCGTGGGTCGTGTTGTCCTCCACCTGGGTGCAGAACTCATTGGCCATATGGCCGCTGGCGTCACAGATCTCCACCATGCGGTGGACGTCGCAGTAGTCGCTGGGAGCGTCCTCCAGGGCCAGATAGCCGCTGACGACGCGGCTGCCCCGCGGGTCGGCCCGGCAGGCGTCGGTGGCCAGCTTGCCGCTGTCGCGGCAGTACCAGACCTCGACCACGTCCGTGGGCCGCGTGAACTCCGCCGGCTCCAGCTCCTCGTGGATCTGGGCCATGACCATCTGCCACAGGTACGCCGCCGGGTTGGTGGACGAGCTGGTCAGGTTGACCTCCTCGGGCAGGTCGTAGCCGCACCAGACGGCCGCGGAATAGTACGGCGTGTAGCCGCAGAACCAGCGGTCGTGATCGTCGTCGGTGGTGCCGGTCTTGCCGGCCACGGCCATGTTGGCGATCTGCGCCGGGGAGCCGGTGCCGTGCTCCACGGCGTACTCCAGCATGTCAGTCATATACCAGGCGGCCTTGGAGCTGACGGCCTGGACCGTGTCCTGGGTGTTGTCCAGGACGACCTCCTCATGGCCGTTGACGGTGCGGGTGACGCGGGTATACGTGCGGGGCTCGCGCCACGCGCCGCCGTTGGCGTACGCGGCGTAGGCGGCGGCCATGTCCTGAATCGTCGTGCCGCGGGTCAGGCTGCCCAGAGCCAGGGGGGCCAGGCCGATGTCAGTGTACGTCTGGCCGCCGATGACCTCATCCTCCACCAGGGTCGTCATGCCCAGCTTCTCCCGGGCAAAGCGGAAGGAGGCCTCCGGCGTCAGGTCCGCCAGGACCTTGACGGCCACGGTGTTGGTGGACATGCTGATGGCCGAGCGGATCGTCATCAGGCCGGCGTACGTCCGGTTCGTGTTCCGGGGCCAGACGCCGCCGTCGAAGGAGTACGGCGTGTCGTCGTAGACGGTGGCCGGCGTGATGATCCCCTGGTCGAAGGCCGGGCCGTAGACGGTGATGGGCTTGATGGTGGAGCCGGGGGACAGCAGGGACTGGGTGGCCCGGTTCAGCGTCAGGCTGCCCGTCTTTTCCCCGACGCCGCCCACCACGGCCACCATGTCGCCGGTGGTATTGTCGATGATGGCGATGCCGGACTGGAGCTGCTGCTCACTGTCGGTCTCCGGGATGTTGTCCAGGTTCTCATAGACCGACTCGGCGATCTCCTGGATCTCCGGATTGAGGGTGCAGTAGATGGCGTAGCCGCCGGAGCGGACCATCTGCTCGGCGATGCGCTCGGAGTAGCCGTACTGCTCCTGCAGGTCGGCCGTCACGTCGCGGATGACCTGGTCGACGAAGTAGGAATAGTAGTCGCTGCCGTCGTCGTAGCCCGTGTCGTCCAGGAAGCCGTTGCGGAACACCAGCTCCTGATTGACGGCCTCCTGGTACGCCTCCTCGGTGAGGATATACCCCTGATCGTACATCTCCCAGAGAATCGTCAGCTGCCGCTCCCGGTTGTTCTCCTCGCTGATGTACGGGTCGTAGATGGAGGGGTTGTTGGTGATGCCGATGAGGCTGGCGCACTCGGCCGTGGTCAGCTCCGAGACGTCCTTGCCGAAATAGACCCGGGACGCGCTCTGGACGCCGTAGCAGCCCTCGCCCAGGTAGATGGTGTTCAGGTACCAGGTGAGAATCTCGCGCTTCGTGTGCTCCTTCTCGAACTCCAGCGCGCTGAAGATCTCCAGCAGCTTCCGGCGGACCGTGACCTCCCGCTCGCCGGTGATGTTCTTGATGAGCTGCTGGGTGATGGTGGAAGCGCCGTACGTGTCGTCGTTGCCCAGGAAGAGGTTGACGCTGGCCGACGCCGTGCGCAGCCAGTCCACGCCCTGGTGCTCGTAGAAGCGCTTGTCCTCAATGGCCACGCAGGCGTTGATGAGGTCCTGGGGGATCTGCTCGTAGGAGACCCACGTGCGGTTCTCCTCGCCGTAGAGCCGCTGGAGCTCCCGGTATTCGCCGGTGTCCGGGTCCTGGTAATAGATGACGCTCGTCTGGTCCAGGGTGACGTTCTCCAGGGAGACGCCCGCCTGGGGCAGCAGGTCCGTCTGGACGTAGCGGGCGAAAATGCAGCCGAAGATCAGCATCGTCAGGACGCCCACCAGCAGCAGCGTCCCCAGGATCTTGAAAAAGACCGCAAGGATTTTCCCGACGATGCGGAAGCCCCGGCGCACCGGTGTGCGCAGATCCTTCTCCCGGCCGGATGCCATGAAAACACCTCCATAAATCCCGATGAAAACCGCGGTTTCCCGCGGACCGCTTCTGAAACTCCTCCGGGCGCGCTCTGCCTGCGGGCAGAGGCACCCAGGATATCGTTTATTATACCACGGCTGTCAATGCGCTGGAAATGGTTTCTGGGCATACGGACGCCGCATCTGGAAAAACTGACCGCAGAGGTGATTGCCATGAAGCGTTGGATCCGGCATCTGGCGGCCGCGTCGGTCCTGGCGCAGCTGCTGGCCGCGCCGGCCGCGGCCCTGCCGTACACCATGACCATCCGGGACGGCTTCGTCTGCGTGGTGGACGAAGCCACCGGCGGGACCGTCTGCGCCTCGGCCGTTCCGGCCGGGCAGCTCCCGGCCGGCGACCGGGCCCTGCTGGAGCAGGGGCTTCCCCTGAAAACCCGTGCAGAATACACAAGGGCCGTCGAGGATTTTCTATCGTGACGGCCCGGGGAGTTTCCGTTTTCCTCTTGATTTTCTCCGCCGGTGCGGTTAAAATAATGCCATCAAGAGCGACGGAGGCCCCTATGGAGCAGCAATACGGAGACGACATCATCACCATTACCGACGAGGACGGCGTGGAGTACGAGCTGGAGGTTCTGGCCCGCGTCACGTACGAGGACGCCGAATACTTGGCGCTGACCCCTGCCGACGCGCAGGAAGCGGAGGAGATGGAGGTCAGCATCCTCAAGGCCGTCGAGGAGGATGGCGAGGAAGTCCTTCTGGCCGTCGAGGACGACCAGGAGCTGGAGAACGTCTACAACGCGCTGATGGATCTGCTCTATGAGGAGGACGAGGGGCTCCCCTCCTGACGAATCTGCATCGGGAACGCTCCCTGCTTGGTGCGTGATGGCTTCCCTTAAACCCACATCATTGATTCGGGACGCTGTACTTCGTGCGTGGATTGCAGGCCTCCCGCCCGGCCCCGAGCCGAGTCGGAAGTTGGAAGCAGCGAAGCACACGAGAGGCGACCCACCTGCCCTTGCGTGCAGGTTATAATGGAAGTCACACGGCCAAAGCGGGGATTTTCGGAGCACACCGCTGCAAAACACTGCCGGGGGCAGTGTTTTTTCTTTTGCCGGGAGTCAGTATACCGTATAAATGTAAAGAAACTGTGTCCGGCCGGAAGTTTTTCGAAAAAAACTTGCAAGCGCCGCCGGAATGCCCTATAATAGTGCCTGCTGAATCTGCCGCCGGGCGGCGGATTCCCGCGGCGATGTCACGAAATTCTCCGCAAAGCTGCCCGCTGCGGGCCGTTCTGCGGAGAATTCCGGCATGGCCGCCGTGCGCTTTCGCAGTCCCGTTCCCTGCGCACGACGGCCGGGTGCGTTCGCCAGCAACACGAGAGGATGGATACAACGTTATGAGTGCTTCCCAGGAAAAGAAGCGGCGTCAGAGCGCGGCGGCTCAGCCGCAGCCGGCGGCGCCGCAGGACAAGAGCGGCCGCGGGCCGTGGATCGCCGCCGGCATTGGCGTGGGCGTCCTGCTCCTGCTGGCAATCTTCTTCGCAGTGCTCAACTCCGGCCTGCTGCAGCGGAATTCCGCCGCCGCCACCGTCGGCAGCCACGAGCTCTCGCCGGTCATGTATAACTATTTCTACGAGAATGTCGTCTACCAGAACTACTACGGCATGACCACCGACGTGGATACGGCCGCCATGATCGAGCAGACGAACACGGTCATCTCCCAGACGTACGCCGTGTGCGACGCCGCCGAGGCCGCCGGCTACGCCCTGAGCGAGGACGATCAGGCGTCCATCGAGACGGAGATCACCAATCTGGCGTACCAGGCCGCTTCCCAGGGCGTATCCGTCAACGCCTATCTGGCCAACGTCTACGGCACCGGCGCCAATGAGGAGAACTACCGCAACTATCTGGAGCTGCGCTACCTGGCCAGCAGCTACCAGACGGCCTACGCCGACGGGCTGACGTACACCGCCGACGAGCTGGAGACCTACTACCAGGACAACCGCGACAGCCTCGACACCGTCTCCTACCGCTCGTACACCTTCACGGTGTACACCGGCGAGACGGATGAGGACGGCAGCTCCATCGTGGACAGCGCCGCCTCCCAGGCCCAGGCCGAGGAAATGGCCGCCGCCGTGGAGGGCGACGAGACGGCCTTCGCCGACTACGCCCGGGAGGACTACGCCGAGCAGAACGACCTGCAGGAGGGTGACACCAACCTCTACGAGGACGAGGGCACGACGCTGCGGTCGGACATCTCCCTGGCGAACCTCTCCGAGCACAGCCGCGACTGGCTGACCGACGAATCCCGCCAGTACGGCGACACCACCTGCTACGAGAACGACAACGGCTCCTGGACCGTCGTCATGTTCGTGGACAACTGGACCAAGTATGAGGACGTCAACCTCGTCAACGTCCGCCACATCCTGCTCTCCGTCAGCGACACCTCCGACGAGGAGGCCATGTCGGAGGCCGAGCTCCAGGCGGAGGACATTCTCGACGAGTATCTGGCCGGCGACCAGACGGAGGACGCCTTCGCCGCCCTGGCCCAGCAGTACTCCGCCGACGGCTCCGCCTCGGACGGCGGCCTGATCGAGGACATCACGCCCGGCCAGATGGTGGAGCCCTTCGAGGACTGGTGCTTCGACGAGAGCCGGCAGCCCGGCGACACGGGCATCGTGGAGTCCGAATTCGGCTACCACGTGATGTACTTCGTCTCCACCGGTGAGAACTGGAAGGACTACCGCATCGCCAATGCCATGCGCACCGAGGACGCCAACGCCTGGGTGGAGGAGCTGGCCGCGGAGCTGCCTGTGACGACGCAGAGCTTCGGCATGCTGTTCGTCGGCTGAGATTTCAGCACATCCATTCCGCCGCCCGGCTGTCCGGGCGGCGGATTTTGCTAAGGAGGGATGGAACATGGACACGGCGTTCCTGCGGGAGGCCATGCTCCTGGGGCCGGAGGCCGTGGAGCGTCTGGCCGCCTGCCACGTGATCGTGTTCGGCATCGGCGGCGTCGGAAGCTACTGCGCCGAAGCCCTGGCGCGCTCCGGCGTCGGCGCGCTGACCTTCGTGGACGACGACGTGGTCGGCGCCACGAATCTGAACCGTCAGCTGGTGGCGCTGCATTCGACGCTGGGCCGGCCCAAGGCGGCTGTCATGGCCCAGCGGGCGCGGGACATCAACCCGGGCTGCCGCGTGACGGCCCTGCAGGCGCGGTACGACGCCGAATCCTCCGGCCGCTTCTTCGACGGCACCCGGTACGACTACGTGGTGGACGCCATCGACCTGATGTCCTGCAAGCTCCACCTGATCGAGACGTGCCACCGGCTGGCCATTCCCTGCCTCAGCGCCTGCGGCACCGGCAACAAGCTGGACGCCGGCCGCTTCCGGATCGCCGATCTGGCGGAGACGGCCGGCTGCCCCATGGCCCGGGTGCTGCGGAAGGAGCTGAAGGCCCGCGGCATCGTCCACCACACGGTGCTCTACAGCGACGAGCTGCCCCGGACGCCGCTGCCCCTGGAGGCGCCGCCGCCGGGCCGCCGGAGCCTGCCGGCGTCGGTGGCCTGGGTGCCGCCGGCGGCCGGGCTGATGATGGCCGGCCACGTGGTGCAGCAGCTGATCGCCGAATAAAAACGCCCCCCGCTGCCCAAACTGTTTGGGAACGGGGGGATTTTTACGGAAGCTTCCAAGGTACGCGCCGCCGCGGCCGGCGCGGCGGCCGGGGTCATCAACGGCCTGCTGGGCGCCGGCGGCGGCATGGTGCTCGTGCCGCTGCTGACCGGCTGGTGCGGCCTGCAGGACAAGCACGCCTTCGCCACGGCCATCAGCGTCATGCTGCCGCTGAGCATCGTCTCCCTGGTGGTCCACGCGCTGCGGGCGCCGCTGCCGCTGGCGGCGGCGTGGCCGTACCTGCTGGGCGGACTGGTGGGCGGCGTCCTGGGCGGGCTGCTGTTCCGCCGGGTTTCGGCGGCGTTTCTCCACAAGGTGCTGGGCGTCTTTATCCTCTGGGGCGGCGTCCGGCTGCTGCTGTGACCGTCCTGTCGGCCCTGGCGGGGGCCGCATGCGGCGTCCTGTCCGGCTTCGGCATCGGCGGCGGCTCGCTGCTGATGATCTGGATGACCGCCGTGCTGGGCACGGAGCAGGCCGAGGCCCAGGCCATCAACCTGCTGTTCTTCCTGCCCACGGCGGCGGCCAGCCTGATCTTCCACGTGAAGGGGAAGCAGGTCCGGTGGCGCGCAGCGGTGCCGGCGATCCTGGCGGGGCTCGTCACGGCGGCGGCCGGCGCGTGGGTCGCCTCGGTCCTGGAGGCCCGCCTGCTGCGGAAGGTGTTCGGGGCGTTCCTGCTGGTCGTCGGCGTGCTGGAGCTGCGGAAGAAGCCGAAGGGCCGAAGGCGTGAGGCTTACCGCCCGCGGCGGTAGGCCACAGACTGTCGAAAAACCGTACCAGTCGAAGGATTCGGAGGGAGGGAAAGTGTGAAAGGGGACCGTCAGGGTCCCCTTTCGCGTTCAATCAAACCCGAATTTGCAACTTTAAGAAGTTGCAAATTCGTAGGCAGCTTGTCAAAAAATTCTCGCGAGAGACTTTTTTGACAAGCCGCGGCTTACCGCCCGCGGCGGTAAGCCAGGTAGCCTTCGAGAATCAGCGTCGCCGCCACGGCGTCCACCGTCTCCTTCCGGCGCTTTCCGTGGCGGCCGTTGTCCGAGAGGATCCGGTGGGCGTCGACGGTGGTGCGCCGCTCGTCCCAGAGCACCGGCTCCAGGCCCGTCAGGTCCGCCAGGTGTGCCGCAAAGTCCCGGCACAGGGCCGCCCGGGGACCCTCCGTGCCGTCCATGTTCCGCGGCAGCCCCACTACCAGCTCCTCCGCCCCCAGCTCGGCGGCGGCCGCCGCCACGGCCTCGGCCGTCTGCTCCATGCGGCGGCTGCGGATGACCCGCGTCTCCCCGGCGATGGTGCCCGTGGCGTCGGAGACGGCCAGGCCCGTCCGGGCGTCGCCGTAGTCGATGGCCAGAATGCGCATGCTGCTCTCCCCTTCCCCGCCGCCTTCTGCGGCGTATACGGCCATTCTACCACAGCTTTTCCCGGAAAAAAAGGCGCAAACCCACCAAAAAAGTGAAAAAAGGGATTGACCGGGCCCTGCCAGTGTGGTACAATCGTTGTACCTGTGAAAAGGGGCTCTTTTTTTGCGCCCATTTTCAGTCCCGGAGAAACGAACGGCCGGCGATGTTGCAGGGAGGCAAAATTTTAAGGAGGTGCCGAAACATGCGAGTGAAAGTGACCCTTCGGTGTTCGGAGTGCAAGCAGCGCAACTACAACACCATGAAGAACAAGAAGAACGACCCCGATCGTCTCGAGATGCGCAAGTACTGCAAGTTCTGCAGGAAGCACACGATCCACAACGAGACGAAGTAAGCGGAGGGTATCATCCATGGCAGAAGCTAGCAAGAAGCGCAATATTTTCGTCCGCGCCGGCTCCCGCATCAAGCGCTATTTCCGCGAACTGCGCAGCGAGCTGAAGAAGGTCGTCTGGCCCTCCAAGCGCCAGATGGTCAACAACACCCTGATTGTCCTGGCCTGCGTGGTGCTGGTGGGCGTCTTTATCTGGGTGTTCGACGCCATCGCCGGCCTGGTGGTCAACGGCATCATCTCTCTGGTCAAGGGCTAAGGCGCAGCCATGGCGGAAAGTGCAAAGTGGTACGTGGTGCACACGTACTCCGGCTATGAGAACACCGTCAAGGCCACCATCGAGAAGAACGTGGAGACGCGGCACCTGGAGGACCTGATCCATGCGGTCTCCATTCCCCTCGAGACGGTGACGGAGCTCACCGACAACGGCCCCAAGACGTACGAGCGCAAGGTGTTCCCCGGCTACGTGCTCGTCAAGATGATCATGACCGACGAGGCGTGGTACGTGGTCAAGAACGTCCGCGGCGTCACCGGCTTCGTCGGCGAGGGCACGAAGCCCACCCCGCTGACCGACGAGGAGGTCATGCAGCTGGGTGTGGAGAAGCACGAGATCGTCGTGGGCTACGACGTGGGCGACAGCGTCACCATCGTCGACGGCCCGCTGACCAACTTCACCGGCACCGTTGAGGCGCTGGAAATCGACAAGAACAAGGTCCGCCTGATCGTCTCCATGTTCGGCCGGGAAACCCCGGTGGAGCTGGAGCTGGACCAGGTGGAGCCCATCAAGGACTGACCGTCCCCCGCCGCGGCGCGGCGGAAACGTGGGAGGGGCTCCGGCCCCGCCAGGCGTGCGTCCCCGGGGCGCATGCACCACATTTTCTTCAGGAGGTGCTCTTTCATGGCACAGAAAGTTACAGGTTATATCAAACTGCAGATCCCGGCCGCCAAGGCCACGGCCTCGCCCCCGGTCGGCCCGGCCCTGGGCCAGCACGGCGTCAACATCGCCCAGTTCATCAAGGAGTTCAACGAGCGCACGAAGGATCAGGCCGGCTTCAAGATCCCCGTGGTGATTACGGTCTACGCCGACCGCAGCTTCACCTTCATCACCAAGACGCCCCCGACCCCGGCGCTGGTTATGAAGGCCATCGGCCTGGAGAAGGGTTCCGGCGTCCCCAACAAGGACAAGGTCGGCACCATCACCAAGGCTCAGGTCCGCGAGATCGCCGAGAAGAAGATGCCCGACCTGAACGCGGCCGACATTGAGGCCGCCATGAGCCAGGTTGCCGGCACCTGCCGGAGCATGGGTGTCACCGTCGTCGACTGACGCCCCGGGGCGCATGCGCCCCAGATTGTGGGAGGATGATTCCGCATCACCACTTTAAGGAGGATATCACATTGTTCAGAGGTAAAAAATATCAGGACAGCGCGAAGCTGATCGACCGCAGCGTCCAGTACGATGTCGCCGAGGCCATGGGCCTCGTTGTCAAGACCGCCACCGCCAAGTTCGACGAGACCGTCGAGATCCACATCAAGCTCGGCGTCGACTCCCGCCACGCTGACCAGCAGGTCCGCGGCGCCATCGTCCTGCCCAACGGCACCGGCAAGACCCGCAAGGTGCTGGTGTTCGCCAAGGACGCCAAGGTGGACGAGGCCAAGGAGGCCGGCGCCGACTACGTCGGCGGCATGGACCTGGTGGAGAAGATCACCAAGGAGAACTGGTTCGACTTCGACGTCGTCGTCGCCACGCCCGACATGATGGGCATCGTCGGCCGTCTCGGTAAGGTGCTGGGCCCCAAGGGCCTGATGCCCTCCCCCAAGGCCGGCACCGTGACCCCCAACGTGGCCGCCGCCATCAAGGAGATCAAGGCCGGTAAGATCGAGTACCGCCTCGACAAGACGAACATCATCCACTGCCCCATCGGCAAGGTGTCCTTCGGCCCGGAGAAGCTCCAGGAGAACTTCGAAGCGCTCATCAACGCCGTCATCAAGGCCAAGCCCGCCGCCGCCAAGGGCCAGTATATCCGCAGCTGCGTCCTGGCCTCCACCATGGGCCCCGGCGTCAAGGTTTCCACGTCGAAGTACTAATTTTTTCTTGACATTTCTGTACCCATTTTATATAATGGATAAGCTGCCAAAGACAGCAGGAGGCTCTGCCATAACGGGACTTCCCTTCCTGCCCAGGTGAAGCACAGATATTCGTCTTTCTCTGTGTCCTCACGTCCTTTGGCGCGAGGACACTTTTTTCGGAGGTGACACCAAATGCCCAACGCAAAGGTTCTGGAAAGCAAGAAGGCGATTGTGGACGCCCTGGCTGAGAAGCTGAGCACCGCCACGGCCGCCGTCTTTGTGGACTACAAGGGAATCAACGTGGCCCAGGACACGGAGCTGCGCAACCAGTTCCGCGCCGCCAACGTGGAGTACACCGTCGTCAAGAACACGCTGACCCGGTTCGCCGCCAACAAGGCCGGCTACAACCAGTTTGACGACCTGCTCAACGGCACCACGTCCCTGGCCTGCACCACCGGCGACCCCATCGCCCCGGCCCGCATCGTCTGTGAGTTCGCCAAGAAGAACAAGGACCTGCTGAAGATCAAGGGCGGCATCATCGAGGGCAGCGTTCTGTCCGCGGAGGAGCTCAGCGCCTTCGGCGAGCTGCCCAGCAAGGACGCCCTGCTGAGCCAGGTGCTCGGCACCTTCCTGGCCCCCATCACCAGCCTGGCCGTCGTGCTCGACCAGATCTGCAAGGCCAAGGGCGGCGACGCTGCGCCCGCCGAGGCCGAAGCCTGAATCACATTACTTGAATTAGGAGGAAACTGCAATGGCTAGCGAAAAAGTTGCTGCTATGATCGAGGAAGTTAAGTCCCTGTCCGTGCTGGAGCTCTCTGAGCTGGTGCACGCTCTGGAGGAGGCCTTCGGTGTCTCCGCCGCCGCTGCTGCCGTGGCTGCTCCCGCCGCCGGCGGCGCCGCTCCGGCTGCCGAGGAGAAGACCGAGTTCGACGTCGAGCTGAAGAGCGCCGGCGCCAACAAGATCGCCGTCATCAAGGTCGTCCGCGAGGTCACCGGCCTGGGCCTGAAGGAGGCCAAGGCTCTGGTCGACGGCGCTCCTGCCAAGGTCAAGGAGGCCATGTCCAAGGACGACGCCGAGGCGCTCGTTGCCAAGCTGAAGGAAGCCGGCGCCGACGCGGAGGCCAAGTAAGAAACGCCCCGTATCGCAAAATGCCTGCCCGATTCTTTCGGGCAGGCATTTCAGCTTGTCAAAAAAGTCTCTTGCGAGAATTTTTTGACAAGCTGCGCACGAATTTGCAACTTCAAAAAGTTGCAAATTCGGGTTTGATTGAACGCGAAAGGGAACCCTGACGGTTCCGCCTCCGCGCCAAGTG
>CAJFNY010000064.1 GCA_904395865.1 uncultured Oscillospiraceae bacterium | reverse complement strand
GCCCACGCCGGCGATGATGCCGGTGGTGTTGGCATACGCGATGTAACCGCGGGCCCAGTGGGTCAGGCAGTCGGAGAAGGCGGTGGCACCCGCGTACAGGTCGCCCACGTCCTCACCGCCGGAGACGATGTAAGCAACCATCTTCGCCATCTGAGCACGGGTCACATTACCCTCCGGACGGAACGAACCGTCGGGATAACCATTGATCACATTGATCATGGTCATGACTTCTACGGCTTCAGTGTGATCCACGTCAGCACTGTCCGTGAAGTCCGCTGCACCGGCGACGGTGGCAAAGCCCATCATCAGAGCCACCACCAGCACCAGTGCGAGAACTTTCTTTAAGATATCCCCCGTTTCCGGAATCTGGCTTTCGGGAGTGGGCAGCGCCTCGGCGGCAGGCCGATTGCATTTTGGGCCGTTTTGCGCTACAATACCCGTACAATCCTCAGAGGAAAGGGGGCGCCCGGGTGTTTCCTCCGGAGTTTCTGCAGCGCCTGCATCGAATGCTGGGAGCGTCGGAATTTGCGGCGTTTCTGGCGGCGGCGGAACGCCCGCAGTGCAGCGGCCTGCGGGTAAACACGCTGAAAACGGATACGCCGCCGGATCTTTCCGGCTTCTGCACAGAGCCGATCCCCTGGGCGGCCGGCAGCTCGTTCTGCAGACCGGAGGCGCGGCCGGGACTGTCCCCGTGGCACGACGCGGGCCTCTATTATCTGCAGGAGCCCAGCGCCATGGCGCCGGCCGGGCTGCTGGACGTGCGGCCGGGCATGCGGGTCCTGGATCTGTGTGCCGCACCCGGCGGGAAGTCCGGTCAGCTGGCTGCCCTGCTTCGCGGCAGCGGCCTTCTGGTTTCCAATGAGATCCATCCGAAGCGCGCTGCGGTGCTGGCCGGGAATCTGGAACGGCTGGGGGCGGCCGATGCGCTGGTGCTCAACGAGCATCCGCAGCGGCTGGCCGAGCGGTTCCCCGGCGGCTTCGACCGGGTCCTGGTGGACGCGCCGTGTTCCGGTGAGGGAATGTTCCGGAAGGAGGCGGCCGCGGCGGCAGACTGGAGCCCGGAGCTGGTGGCCATGTGCGCCCGGCGGCAGCAGGAGATCCTCTCTTCGGCGGCGGAGCTGCTCCGCCCCGGCGGACGCATGGTGTATTCCACGTGCACCTTTTCTCCCGAGGAGAACGAGGGCGTGATCTCGGCGTTCCTGAAAGCCCACCGGGACTTCCGGGTGGCGGAGGTGTCGGCGCCCTGGTTTGCTCCGGGCAGGCCGGACTGGGTGGACGATCCGGCACCCGGACTGGAGCGGACGTTCCGCCTCTGGCCGCAGCATCTGCGGGGCGAGGGGCACTTTGCCGCCGTGCTGGAGCGGGACGGTGCGGCGCCGGCGGCGCCGTGGTCCGGACCGCCGGCGGCAGCGATGCCGGCGGAGCTGCGGGATTTCTGTGACACGGTCGGTGCAGCGCTGCCGCCCGGACGGCTGCTGGCGTTCGGCCGCAGCCTCTGGATGGCGCCGGCGGAGCTGCCGGCCCTGGACGGCCTCCGCGTGCTGCGCCCCGGCCTGGAGCTGGGAGAGGTCCGCAAGGGCCGCTTCGTGCCGGCCCATGCCTGGGCCATGTGGCTGAAAACGGCCGGTTCCGTGGCCGATTTCCCGGCAGACAGCGGGGAGATCGCCGCGTATCTGGCCGGCGAGACCGTCCCGGGGCCGCAGGTCGGCTGGACGCTGCTGACGGTGGACGGCCTCAGCCTCGGCTGGGTCAAGGGCAGCGGCGGCGTGCTGAAAAATCACCGGCCCAAGGGGCTGCGGCGGATGGTCAAACGGGAAAAACTGTGATATGATGAACGGTAAGAGGCGCTCGGAGCGCCCGGTGCAAATGGAGGAAACCCTATGGCAAACAAGGTCCTGATTGTGGAAGACGAGCGGGCCATTGTGGAAATTCTCAAGTTCAACCTCGTCCGGGAGGGGTACGAGACGCTGGAGGCCCTGGACGGGGAAACCGGCCTTGAGCTGGGCCGCACGGCGGACCCGGATCTGATCCTGCTGGACGTGATGCTGCCGAAGCTGGGCGGCTTCGAGATCTGCCGGCAGCTGCGGGACGAGGGCAGCGCCGTGCCGATCATCATGCTGACGGCCCGCGAGGAGGAGAACGACAAGGTGTTCGGCCTGGAGGCCGGCGCCGACGACTACATTACGAAGCCGTTTTCCATGCGTGAGCTGCTGGCACGGGTCAAGGCCAACATCCGCCGCCGTTCTCTCGACGGCGGTCCGGCAGTCTCCGGCACCGGTCTGGTGCTGGACGAGGACAACTACACCGCAACCCGGGACGGCGCGCCGGTGGAGCTGACGCAGAAGGAGTTTGACCTGCTGCGCTTCCTGATGCAGTCGCCGGACAAGGTCTTTTCCCGGGAGGAGCTGATGGAGAAGGTCTGGAACTACGGCTACTTCGGCGATATGCGCACGGTGGACGTGACGATCCGCCGCCTGCGGGAGAAGATCGAGGACGACCCCGGCAAGCCGCGCCACATCCTGACGAAGCGCGGCGTCGGCTACTATTTCGCCCGCTGACGGGCCATTTCTGACGGGAGGAGGCGGCGCCCATGCGCTCCCTGCGCACGAAGCTGGTTTTGATTATGGTCCTGCTGATCCTGGCCCTGATGACCGTGGTCGGCTCCTTCCTGATCAACGGCGTCGGCAGCTTCTACATCAGCCAGTTCTACGAGCAGATGGAGCGGACCTTCTCCCAGGAGCTCATCCGCCAGCTTCAGGAGACCACGGCGGAGGGCGCGGAGCAGATGAAGGAGCTGCTGATGGCCCAGTCGGACCTGGGAATCGACATCACCGGCCGGAACGTCTACATTCTGGACCTCGACGGCAACGTGGTGGACGGCTCTGACCTGCGGCAGACCGTGGAGATGACGCCGAACCTGCTGACCGCGCTGAACGGGCAGGTGGGGCAGAACAGCTCCATCACCACCGCCTATATGGATCTGGCCGTGCCGGTGACCGGCGACGGCGGCAGCTACATCGTCTACATCTTCGACAGCAAGACCACGGTGGATGCGCTGACCTCCAACGTGCTGGCCATCATCCTGCGCTCCCTGGTGATGGGACTGGCCATCTGCGTCGTCCTGTCGTTCCTGCTGGCACAGATTCTGATTACGCCGCTGCGGGCGCTCTCCAAGGGGACCCGGCGCGTGGCCGCCGGAGACTTCTCGGAGAAGCTTGCCGTCACCTCCCGGGATGAGATCGGCGAGCTGACGCAGAACTTCAACTACATGTCCCAGGTTCTGCGGGATACGCTCAGCGAGGCGGAGAACGAGCGGAACAAGCTTTCGACGCTGTTCCTGCACATGACCGACGGCGTCGTCGCCTTCGACGCCGAGGGGCGCGTCATCCACAGCAATCCGGCCGCCAGCCAGATGCTGGGCCGTACCATCGACCCGGCAGCATGCCGCTTTGAGGAGCTCTTCGGCCAGGAGGCGGACCTGCGCTTCGTCCTGGCGCTGCAGAGCCCCGAGTTCCTGGAGGCGGAAAAGACGGTGGGAGACCGGAGCCTGGAGCTGTTCATGGCGCCGTTCTCGTCCGAGGGAACGCCCTCGGGCGTCATCGCCGTCATCCACGACGTGACGGAGCAGCGCAAAAACGAGCAGACCCGGCGGGAGTTCGTGGCCAACGTGTCCCACGAGCTGCGGACGCCCCTGACGAACGTCAAATCGTACGCGGAGACCATCGAATCCGCCGCCGGAGACCTGCCGCCGGAGCTGGAGCAGCAGTTCCTGGGGGTCATCATCAGCGAGGCCGACCGGATGACCCGGATCGTCCAGGATCTGCTGACCCTGAGCAAGTTCGACTACGGCAAGATGGAGATGAACATTTCCCGCTTCCCGTTCGCCCAGGCGCTGCAGGACGTCTACGAGGCCGAGGCCATCGACGCCAGGAACCACGGCCACACCATGACGCTGGACGCACCGGCGTCGCTGCCGGAGGTCAACGGCGACCGGGAGCGGATCGAGCAGGTGCTGATGAACGTCGTTTCCAACGCAATCAAGTACACACCCGATGGCGGGCGCATCGCCATCACCGCCGGCACTGACGGCGCCCACGTCTGGGCAAAGGTGGCCGACAACGGCATCGGCATTCCGGAGAAGGACCTGCCGCGGCTGTTTGAGCGGTTCTACCGGGTGGACAAGGCCCGCTCCCGGGAGTCCGGCGGCACGGGCCTGGGGCTCTCCATCGCCCGGGAGATCCTGGAGCAGCACAAGGGCGACATCCGCATCGAGTCCGTCAGCGGACAGGGCACCACCGTCACCGTGACGCTGCCCACCGCGGGAGGCAATCCGTGAGCCGGCGCCCCGGAGCGGCCGGCCGCCGGCGTGGGCTGGAGGCGTGCAAGACGGCGATCATCGTGCTGCTGACGGCATCGGCGGTGCTGCTGATGCTGACGGCGGCGCGGTACAGCGGCTCGGGCTGGGACGGTCTGGAGCAGCTGGTCGCCCGGATTGCCGGCCAGGAGACGCCGCCGCCGCGGAAGGCGGAGGAGCCGTCGCACATCGATGCGGCGCTGCCGCTGGCGGTCACGGTTCGCGGCAGCGCCGGACGCACCAGCTTTCAGGGGGATTTTGCGGCAATCGACGCGGCGTTCGAGCGGCTGGGAAGCCATCTGGCCGCCGCGCTGGACACGGCCGGCAACGCGCAGTCCATTCCGGAGTCGGAGCTGATCCGGGCGGCCACGGGCAACAGCCTGTGCTTCTTTTATCCCGGCGACATCCCGCTGCAGCTGCTGGCCGACTGGCTGGACGCCAATGCTGCCGGGCTGGGCCTCAGCGGCCGCGACTTCGTACTGGTGGTCCGGGACGGCACCGTACAGCTGCTGGTGGGCGGCCAGGACGGCTGCTGGCGCCTGGAAACCCAGGCCGATGCCGCCTCGCTGGCCGATGCGCTGGACGACGATCCCACGGACGGCACGCTGCTGGCCGCGGAATCCTCGGACTACAGCCGGCTCGACGGCTTGACTTTGATCGACCCGTCGGTGACGGCGCTGCCGGCCGCCGACGCCGCCAACCCCTGGAGCGATACCTTCCTCACCGCAACGGCGGAGACGCTGGGCTTCAACCCCTACGGCGACACCACGTACCAGGACCGGACCGGAAACGTGTATACGGAAACGGACTGCACCCTGCGCATCGACGCCGACTGTGTGCTCTCGCTGCGCAATCAGGGCCTGGCGGAGCGATTCTCCGCCGCATCCTCTGCCAGCGACGACTGCGTCGAGTACCTTCGGGCACTTCTCGTCACCCTGACCTCCGGGCTGGAGACCGACGCCCGCCTGTACTGCACCGGCCTGACGGAGGACGGCGACGTGCTCCGCGTGGAGTTCTCCTACTTTCTGGCCGGGCGGCCGGTGCGCCAGCCGTCCGGGACGGCTGTGACGGCGTCGTTTGAGGACGGCGTGCTCTCAGAGCTGACCTTCCGGATCCGCGCCTATACGCTGCGCAGCGGCGAAACACTCGCTCTGCTGCCGGCGGCGCAGATCGCCGCGGTGGCACCGGAGGGGCAGCGGCTCGTGGCCGGCTATGCCGACTCCGGCGACACGGCGCTGACGGCCGGCTGGCTGCGGCAGGATTCCCAGTGAAAGGAGGGGCACCATGCCGGCATCCAAGGTGAAAAACATCGTCATTCTGATCCTTCTGGTCGTCAACGTGCTGCTGCTCTGCCTGGTGGTGCCCCTGGCACAGGAGCGGCAGCAGCAGCGGCAGGCAGCCGTGGCCGAACTGGAGGCCATGTTTGCCCGCTACGGTGTTCTGCTGGACGCCGGGGGTCTGCCCGAGACCCGGGTCCTCTATACGGTGGAGTTTTCGCCGGACGAGCAGGCGGCCCAGCCGGCCATGCAGGCGCTGCTGGGCGAGATGGTGCTCATGGAGAACGATTCCACCCGCTACCTGCAGATCTACCGCTCGGAGCAGGGAACGTGCCAGCTGTCCCGGGACGGGTCCCTGGAAGCGCGGCTGCAGGACCGGGAAGCGGCCGGTGATCTGCGGGAGGCGGCCGCCGGGGAGGCGGAGGCCATGGGGCTGATGGTGGCCGAGGTGTCCCAGCCGGAGCGCAGCAGCGCCGGCGTGTTTACGGTCACGACCGTACAGCAGCTTCTGGAAGTACCAGTCTTTTCCGCTTCGCTCCACTGTACGTTCCACAACGGTGTGCTGACCCGCATGGCGGGTACGGCCTACTTCGACACCTCCGGCCTCGTCCGGACGGACGACGAGACGTGCTGCACGGCTGCCGACGCGCTGGTGGCCTTCCTGGGCAGCCGCACCGACCTGGGATGGGTCGGTGCCTCCGTCACCGGCGTACAGCAGGGCTACCTGCGGGCCGAGACGGCTTCCGCCGCCGTGGTGCGCCTGGTGCCCGGCTGGCGGATCGCCACAGACACCGGCGATTTCTGGGTCAGCGGCATCGACCGGCAGGTTTCCGCCCTGCGCGTCGACGGCGGCTGAAACGGCAGTTTTGTTGCCGTTTGTTGCGGTTTTGCAATTCTTCCTTTACAATTTATTAACGTTATGGTATACTTGGCCATGGCGGAGACTGCCAGCCTTTCCAGTTTTGGGGCATCGCCCGCCTGGAAGAGACTGGGATGCTGTATTTTCCGGCAGTTTGGACATCCTGATTGTGACGGGATCCATCCCGGGCTCCGGCGCCGCCGGGGCGGAACAACGGTGAGTAAAGAGGGCTTTCACTTTGATTAAGTACGAAATCAACGGCGGCCGACCCCTCCACGGCACGGTGCCCATTTCCGGCGCCAAAAACGCGGCGGTGGCCATGCTGCCGGCGGCGCTGCTGGTGGACGGCGTGTGCCGCATCGAGAACGTGCCGGACATCTCCGACGTCCGTCTGCTGCTGCAGATCCTGTCGGACATGGGAGTTTCCATCCGGCGACTGTCCCCCAATTCTCTGGAGCTGGACTGCACCCGCGTGCGGAACATCACGGCGCCCATCGAGCTGGTGCGGCGGATCCGCGCATCCTACTATCTGATCGGCGCGGAGCTGGGCCGTTTCGGCCATGCCCGGGTCGCCATGCCCGGCGGCTGCAACTTCGGCGTCCGTCCCATTGACCAGCACATCAAGGGCTTCGAAGCCCTGGGCGCCCAGGTGGAGCAGGTGGACGGCTACGTCTGCGCCGACGTCACCGAGAGCGGTCTCACCGGCGGCCACGTCTACCTGGACATGGTCAGCGTCGGCGCCACCATGAATATCATGATCGCCGCCACCCTGGCCCACGGGACGACCATCATCGAGAACTGTGCCAAGGAGCCCCACATCGTGGACCTGGCCAACTTCCTCAACGCCATGGGCGCCAAGATTTCCGGCGCCGGAACCGACGTCATCAAGGTCCGCGGCGTGCCCCGGCTCGGCGGCGGCAGCTACTGCATTATTCCAGACCAGATCGAAGCCGGCACGTATATGGCGGCCGTGGCCGCTGCCGGCGGCGAGCTGCTCATTGAAAATATCATTCCGAAGCATCTGGACTGCATCACCGCCAAGCTGCGGGAGATCGGCGTGCAGATCACCGAGTACGATGACGCCATCCGCGTGGCCCGCAGCGGGCCGCTGCGCCGGGCCAACGTCAAAACCATGCCGTACCCCGGCTTCCCCACCGACATGCAGCCGCAGATCACGGTCTGCCTGGCGCTGGCCGGCGGCACCAGCATCGTCACCGAGGGCATTTACGACACCCGCTTCCGCTACACGGCCGAGCTGGGCCGCATGGGCGCCTGCATCCAGGTCAACGGCGAGGTTGCCGTGGTGGACGGCGTCCGCAGGCTCCACGGCTGCAGCGTCAAGGCGTGCGATCTGCGGGCCGGCGCGGCCATGGTCATCGCCGGCCTGGCCGCCGAGGGCCACACGACGGTGGAGGACGTGCACTATATCGAGCGGGGCTATGAGAACCTGGTCGGCAAGCTCCGGGCCGTGGGCGCGGACATCCGCCGCATTGAGACTTACGAAGAATCCTCCGTCGACGCAGCCGGCTGAGCCCGGCCCGGCGGACGGCGCCGGGGCCGATTTCCCGGCCCCGGAAGGTGCCCCGCCGCGGCGGGGCACCTTTTTTCGCCGCAGAAGCGGGAAAAAATCCGGGAGTTTCCGGTAAAATTTTATATTTTGCTTGCAATTCCCTGGAAAGCGTGGTATCATAATACCGGTATTTAGATGTTGACTTGATGGAAGGCTGGGGACGCTCCCCAGTCTTTCTTTCTGGAAAGGCTGTTTTGCTTATGAAGATCACGGAAATGGTCCGGGAATTTGCCGAGCCGGCCGTCGTGGCCCAGGGCTGCACCCTGTGGGACGTGGAGTACGTCCGCGAGGGCGGCGAGTGGTTCCTGCGGCTCTACATCGACAAGGACGGCGGTGTGAACATCAACGACTGTGAGGCCGTCTCCCGGGCGGTGGACCCGATCCTCGACGAACGGGACCCGATTCCCGGCAGCTACCACTTTGAGGTCAGCTCCGCCGGGCTGGAACGGCCGCTGAAGCGGCCGGAGCACTTCGCGGCCTCCGTGGGGAAGCCCGTGGCCGTGCGGCTGTACCGCCCGCGGAACGGGGCCAAGGAATTCGTCGGCCCCCTGCGGGCCTGTGAGGACGGCCGCGTGACCATCGACGCCGCCGGCGGCCCCATGACCTTCGAAAAGAGCGAAATCGCCCTGGTGCGTCTGTACGTGGAATTTTAACGGTTATCATGCAGGAGGAGGAAACGCAACGTGAACGCCGAGATTTTTGAGGCCCTGGCGCAGCTGGAAAAGGAGCGGGGCATTCCCAAGGACTATATGCTCGAAAAGATCACCCAGGCGCTGGTGGCCGCCTATAAGAAGGATAAGGACGGCTACACCGACAACGTGTTCGTGGACCTGAGCGACGGCACCATGCGCATGTACGTCCAGAAGGAGGTCGTGGACGACGTCATCACCCCGGCCACCGAGATCACCCTGGACGCCGCCCGGAAGATCGACAAGCACGCCCAGATGGGCGACCTGGTCAACGTGGATGTGGAGACGAAGAACTTCGGCCGCATCGCCGCCCAGACGGCCAAGCAGGTCATCATCCAGGGCATCCGCGAGGCGGAGCGCGGCATGGTGTTTGACAGCTTCTCCTCCAAGGAGCACGAGATCCTCACCGGCACGGTCCTGCGCATCGAGCCCCAGTCCGGCGACATGATCGTGCGCATCGGCGCCGGCTCCGACCGGACCGACGCCCTGCTCTCCGGCTCCGAGCAGGTCCGCGGCGAGCACTTCTCCGAGGGCGACATCATCCGCGTCTACGTGGTGGAGGTCCGCCGCTCCAGCCGCGGGCCCCAGGTCATCGTCTCCCGGACGCACCCGGGTCTCGTCAAGCGGCTCTTTGAACTGGAGGTGCCGGAGATCGCCTCGGGCCTGGTGGAGGTCAAGTCCATCGCCCGGGAGGCCGGCTCCCGGACGAAGCTGGCCGTCTGTGCCACGGAGCCGAACATCGACCCGGTGGGCGCCTGCGTCGGCCCCCGCGGCGGCCGTGTCGGCGCCGTGGTCAACGAGCTCCACGGCGAGAAGATGGACATCGTCGTCTGGTCGGAGGACCCGGCGCAGTTCGTGGCCTCGGCCCTGAGCCCGGCCGACGTGCTGAAGGTGGTGCTCCTGCCGGGCCAGAAGGCCTGCCGCGTGCTGGTGCCGGACGATCAGCTCTCGCTGGCCATCGGCAAGGAGGGGCAGAACGCCCGTCTGGCGGCCCGGCTGACCGGCTACAAGATCGACATCAAGCCCGAATCCCAGGCCGACGAGCTGGAGCCGGAGGCACCTGAGGTGCCCGACGAGGCTCCGGACGGCTCCGAGGAAGCGTAATCGCCCGAAGCAGCGGAAGGAGGTATCGTCCGTGCCGAAAAAGATTCCCATGCGCCAGTGTGTCGGCTGCCGTGAAATGAAGCCGAAGAAGGAGCTGGTGCGCATCGTAAAATCCCCCACCGGCGAGATCTCTGTGGACTTCCGCGGCAAGGCGCCGGGGCGCGGCGCCTATGTGTGCCCCGATCCGTCCTGCTTGAAGCGGGCCATCAAGTCCCGGGCCCTGGAGCGCGGCTTCGAGACCGCCATCCCGCAGGAGGTCTACGACCGGCTGCTGGAGAGAATGGAGGCGGGCGACGATGGAGCATGACCGCGCGCTGGGCCTGCTCTCCCTGGCCAAAAAGGGCGGCAATATCCAGCTGGGCGAGGAGAATACCGGTTCCGCCTGCCGGGCCGGCCGCGCCGCGCTGATCCTGGTGGCCTCCGACGCCGCCGAGAACGCCTTTCACCGCGCCCGTACGTTCTCCCACGCCGGAAAGACGACCTTCATCCGCGTGCCCTACACCAAGGAGGAGCTGGGCGGCGCCTGCGGCCGCGGCGTCTGCGCCATGGCCGCGCTGACCGATGCGGCGCTGGCGCAGTCCTTCGTCCGGGCGCTGGGGCAGCCGGAGAAGTACGGTGAGCTGCTGGCCGAGCTCGACGCCCGCGTGGCGCGGATCCGCCAGCGCCAGCGGGAGGAAAAGGCCCACCGCAACAACATCAGACACGGGAAAAAGTAACTCGGAGGTGGCTTATGAGTTTTATCAAATATCGGATCCACGAGGTCGCCAAGGACTTCGGAATGCCCACCAAAGCGATGATGGAGCTGTTTGAAAAGTACTTCGGAAAGCCGAAGAACCATATGCAGGTGCTGGAGGAGAACCAGCTGAACCTGCTGTTTGACGTCATCACCCAGCAGCATCAGATCGACTCCCTGGAGCAGGTGTTCGCCGCCGCTCCGGCTCCGAAGCCGCAGGAGCCGCAGGCCCCGGCCCCGCAGCCCCAGGCAGAGGCGCCGCAGGCTCCGGCAGCGGCCGCACCGCAGCCGCCGAAGGCCGCGGCGCCCGCCCGGCCCGCGCAGCAGGAGCGTGCCCCGCAGCCCCAGGCCGCCCGGCCCGCGCAGCCTGCCCAGGCCCGGCCTCAGGCGGCCCAGCCCCAGCAGCAGCCCAAGAAGGACGAGCGCCGCCGCGAACGCCGGGTGGTGGACACCTCCGCCGTCACCGTCAACGCGGCCCGGTTCGACGACCGGGTGGACTCCCTCGTCTCCGAGCGCATGCAGAACGCCAAGGGCGGCAAGCAGCGCATCGGCGGCAAGCAGGGCGGCAATAATAAGAAGAAGGGCGGCAGCTTCGGCAGCAAGCGCCGCAACGAGGAGCAGGAGAAGATGCGCCGGCTCCAGCTGGAGATTGCCAAGAAGGCGCCGCTGACCGTCAAGATCCCCGACGAAATCACCGTCGGCGAGCTGGCCAGCCGCATGAAGAAAACGGCGGCCGAGGTCATCAAGCAGCTCATCAAGCTGGGCGTCATGGCGGCCGTCAACCAGACCATCGACTACGACACCGCCGCCCTGGTGGCCATGGAGCTGGGCTGCAAGGTGGAGAAGGAAGTCGTCGTGACCATCGAGGAGCGCCTGATCGACGACCACGAGGATACCGCCGACGAGCTGCAGCCCCGCAGCCCCGTCGTCGTGGTCATGGGCCACGTGGACCACGGCAAGACGAGCCTGCTGGACGCCATCCGCAAGACGAACGTCGTCTCCGGTGAGGCCGGCGGCATCACCCAGCACATCGGCGCGTACCAGGTGGAGATCAACGGCCAGAACATCACCTTCCTGGACACGCCCGGCCACGCGGCCTTCACGGCCATGCGTGCCCGCGGCGCCATGTGCACCGACATCGCCATCCTGGTGGTGGCCGCCGACGACGGCATCATGCCCCAGACCGTCGAGGCCATCAACCATGCCAAGGCCGCAGAGATCCCGATCATCGTGGCCATCAATAAGATGGATAAGCCCGACGCCAACCCCGACCGCATCAAGCAGCAGATCACTGAGTACGACCTGGTGCCCGAGGAGTGGGGCGGCGACACGATCATGGTGCCCATCTCCGCCAAGCAGGGCACCGGCATCGACAACCTGCTGGAGATGGTCCTGCTGACGGCCGAGATGCAGGAGCTCAAGGCCAACCCCAACCGCCGCGCCAAGGGCACGGTCATCGAGGCCCGGCTGGACAAGGCCCGCGGCCCCATCGCCACGCTGCTGGTTCAGAACGGCACGCTCCACCAGGGCGACATCATCATCGCCGGCACGGCCGTGGGCCGCGTCCGCGTCATGACGAACGACAAGGGCAAGGTCGTCAAGACGGCCGGCCCGTCGGTGCCCGTGGAGATCACCGGCCTGGGCGAGGTCCCCGGCGCCGGCGACATCTTCAACGCCGT
>CAJFNY010000063.1 GCA_904395865.1 uncultured Oscillospiraceae bacterium | reverse complement strand
GCCGTGGCGGGCCTCGTCGCGGGCCATCTCATGGACGGTGTCGTGGATGGCGTCCAGGTTGTACTGCTTGGCCAGCTTGGCCAGGTCGACCTTGCCCTGGGTGGCGCCGTTCTCGGCCTCCACGCGCATCTGCAGGTTCTTCTTGGTGGAGTCGGTCACGACCTCGCCCAGGAGCTCTGCGAACTTGGCGGCGTGCTCGGCCTCCTCGTAGGCAGCCTTCTCCCAGTACAGGCCGATCTCCGGATAGCCCTCGCGGTGCGCCACACGGGACATGGCCAGGTACATGCCGACCTCGGAGCACTCGCCGTTGAAGTTGGCGCGCAGGCCCTCGATGATCTCATTGCGGACGTTCTCAGGGACGTCATCGGGGAAGGACTTGCCGACGCCGACCACATGCTCGGCGGCCCAGCTCATGTCGCCGGACTGCTCCACGAACTTGGAAGCGGGAGCGCCGCACTGGGGGCACTTCTCCGGGGCAGCAGTACCTTCATAAACGTAACCGCAGATGGAACATACGAACTTTTTCATAATCGTTGACCTCCATTTTGTATTGTATGATGACTTTTCAGGAATGCACGGACAGAGAACCGGCAGATGCGCAGCCCGGGAGCGCC
This sequence comes from uncultured Oscillospiraceae bacterium, assembly GCA_904395865.1. Lineage (GTDB taxonomy): Bacteria > Bacillota > Clostridia > Oscillospirales > Oscillospiraceae > Avoscillospira_A. The sequence continues at coordinate 58,377 of CAJFNY010000063.1, read as the reverse complement.
CCCGGTGCGCCGCATCGCCTGCAGCGGCCGGTAAAGGTCAGGCAGCAGGCCGTTACGGTTCCGCCGGTGGCCAGCTCTGCCTGGCCTGCCAGCTCTGCCGGAACGTCGACGCTGCCCACATCCAGCACCGCGCCGCAGTCCTGGCAGATGAAGTGCACGTGGGGCTCCGTTCTGCCGTCGAACCGCTCCAGGCCGTCCACCACGCCCACCGACACGATGGCGCCCTCCGCCAGGAACAGGCGGAGATTGCGGTAAACCGTCCCAAGGCTCAGATCCGGGATGGCCGGCTTCAGCCTGGCGTAGATCCACTCGGCGCTGGGATGTGTATCGGTGGAGCGGATGCAGGCCAGAATGGCGTCGCGTTTTCTGGAACGTTTGCGGGTTGTTTCCATGGGCTTGCTCCAAATCAATAATGATTATCACTTGCAAAATGATCATAACACAGGCTGACAGATTTGTAAAGAGTTTTTTCAAAAATTTTTTGCAGTTTCCGTTGCAAAGCCGGCCGCGGCGTGGTATGGTAGAGCCATCTTAAAGAAGGAGGATTCCACAATGGCTGTTACGATTAAGAACGCTGCCGACTGCGTGGCGTGCGGCTCCTGTGTGGACGCATGTCCCCAGGAAGTGCTGAAGGTGGAGGACGCGGTGGAGATCGTCAGCGCTGACGATTGCGTCAGCTGCGGTCTCTGCGCCGATGCCTGCCCCGTCGACGTGCTGGAGGTCGACTGAGCCGTCGTTCTTCCGTACATTTCGAAGAGGAAAATGGCCGCCATCCGGCGGCCATTTTTTGTTTTCCCCGCCGCTCCGTCCGGGTCGGGCGCAAAATCCGTCATTTGCCCCAAAAACTGCGCAAATTTTTCCCGGTTTCCCGTTGAACTTCCGGGATTTTCCGGCTATAATAGATTAGTGGCGGTTTCTCTCCGCCGAGGCAGCATACGCGAGGAGGGTTTTGCTTGGGCCAGGTGGCTGCGTTCGTTTCTGGAAAGGGCGGCACGGGCAAGACCAGCCTGACCGCCGGCATCGCCGGATGCCTGGCCGCCGAGGGCCAGCGCGTGCTGTGCATCGACTGTGACGTGGGACTGCGCAACCTGGACATCTCTCTGGGAATGCGCGACGAGGCCGTCATCCCCTTCACCGCCGTGCTGGACGGCGACTGCACGCTCAGCGACGCCGTGCCCCACCCCGACATTCCGGATCTTGCGCTGCTGACGGCGCCCGTCACCCGCCAGCCCGAGGAGCTGGACGCCGCCGCCTTCGGGCGCCTGCTGGACGCCGCCCGCCATCAGTATGACTGGTGCCTCATCGACGCGCCGGCCGGCGTCGGCGCCGGCTTCCGCCTGGCCACGGCCTATGCTGACCGGATCGTCGTCGTCACCGGCGCCGATCCCGCCGCCCTGCGGGACGCCTCCCGGGCGGCCGACCTGGTGGAGCTTCAGGGCAGCGGTGAGCTGCAGCTGGTGGTCAACCGGGTGTCCCCGGCCATGTACCGCCGGATGCACGCCACCATCGACGACGTGATGGACGGCGTCGGCCTGCCGCTGCTGGGCATCGTCCCTGAGGATCCTTCCGTAACCCTGGCCGCTGCCGCCGGGCGGCCGCTGGTACTCTACACCGACCGCGGCGCCGCTGTGGCCTGTCTCCACATTGCGCGCCGCCTGCGGGGCCGCCGGGTGCCGCTGATGCGCCTGTAGCGCCCATTCGCCCATCCACCTGCCTGACACGAGATGGAGTGATGTACATTGAATATTACGGTCATGGCGCACGATAAGAAAAAGGAGCTCATGGTGCAGTTCTGCACGGCCTACAAGAGCATCCTTGCCAAGCACAATCTCTCCGCGACGGCCACCACCGGCCGCCTGGTGGCAGAGGCAACGGGGCTGCCGGTCTCGCTGTTCCTGGCCCGGGCCCAGGGCGGACATCAGCAGGTGGACGCGCGGATCGCATACAACGAGATCGACATGGTCATCATCTTCTCCGACCCCAACGACAACGACCCCTGGGAGGACCAGCGGGTCATGCAGACCCTGCGCCTCTGCGAGACGCACAACGTCCCGGTGGCCACCAATCTGGCCACGGCGGAGATGCTGATCCTGGGCCTCCAGCGGGGCGACCTCGACTGGCGCGAGATGATCCGCCCGCGCAACACCATCCACTGATCCAACCGAACATCAGGCGCAACGACGCGGAAGCAGTACCGCGGCCGGGCCGGGCAGAGAGGGACGCATTTTGCTGGAAGCGTCCTGCGGGCCGCCGCGGGAAGGACATCCGCCGAGCGCGCGTATAAGCCCTTCGCGGGTGAAAGCGCCGGCCGCCCCGCCGCATCGGGGCACAAAAGGGGGCCTCGGCCCCGAATTTGGGTGGCACCACGAAGCATGGAATGCTCTCGTCCCAAAGCGCGGGGCGGGAGCATTTTCTCGCCCGATTCCAAAAAATCCATCCGAGAAAGGACTTGTCATATGGCACAGATGAAACCCCGCACCCTCTCCGGCTTCCTGGAGCTGCTGCCGGCACCGCAGCAGCAGCTGGAGCGCATCCTGGAAACCCTCCGGGAGACGTACGCCCTCTACGGCTTTACGCCGCTGGACACGCCGGTGATCGAGGCGGCCGACGTGCTCCTGGCCAAGGGCGGCGGCGAGACCGAGAAGCAGATCTACCGCTTCCAGAAGGGCGACAGCGACCTGGCGCTCCGCTTCGACCTGACGGTGCCCCTGGCCAAGTACGTGGCGCTCCACTACGGTGAGCTCTCCTTCCCCTTCCGCCGCTACCAGATCGGCAAGGTCTACCGCGGCGAGCGGGCGCAGCGCGGCCGCTTCCGGGAGTTCTACCAGGCGGACATCGACATCATCGGCGACGGGAAGCTGTCGGTGCTCAACGAGGCAGAGATCCCCGCCATCATCTACCAGACCTTCTCCCGCCTGGGGCTGAAGAAGTTCCAGATCCGCGTCAACAACCGGAAGATCCTCAACGGCTTCTACGCCATGCTGGGCCTGGCGGCCCAGGCGGGCGACATCATGCGCACCGTGGACAAGCTGGACAAGATCGGCCCCGACAAGGTCCGCAACCTGCTGACCGACGACGTGGGCCTCACCGGCGACCAGGCCGACGAAATCCTCCGGTTCATGGCCATCCGGGACGACGTGCTGCCGGCTCTGGAGGCGTACCGCGGCCGGAACGAGACCTTCGACACCGGTCTGGATGAATTGACGGCCGTGGTGGCCCACCTGGCGGACTTCGGCGTCCCGGCCGACCACTTCGCCGTGGACCTGACCATCGCCCGCGGGCTGGACTACTACACCGGCACCGTCTACGAGACGCTGCTGCCGGATCACCCGGAGATCGGCTCCGTCTGCTCCGGCGGCCGGTACGACAATCTGGCCGGCCACTACACCGACAAGGCGCTGCCCGGCGTGGGCATCTCCATCGGCGTGACGCGGCTGTTCTACGTCCTGGGGGAGCAGAAGCTCCTGAACCCGGACCTGCCCACGGCGCCGGCCGACGCGCTGATTCTCCCCATGACGGCCGACCTGGCGCCGGCCATCCGCCTGGCCACCGAGCTGCGGGCCGCCGGCATCCGCACGCAGCTGTATACGGAGGAGAAGAAATTCAAGGCCAAGATGGCGTACGCCGACAGGCTGGGCATCCCCTACGTCCTCTTCCTGGGCGAGGATGAGATCGCCGCCGGCACCGTCACCTGCAAGGACATGGCCAGCGGCGAGCAGACGCACCTCTCCCCCGCCGAGACGGTCCGGCGCATCCAGGCCGGCCTGGCGGAAAAGAACCGCGGCCCGGTGATTCTGGGCTGACCTCCGGAACGGCAACCTCGACTTTGATAGAACAGGAGTTGGAAACTATGGATACATTGAGAGGCTTCAAACGCACCGACTACTGCGGCACCCTGCGGCTGGGCGACGTGGGCCGGACCGTCTCGGTCTGCGGCTGGGTCCAGCGGCAGCGGGACCTGGGCGGCCTGATCTTCGTGGACCTGCGGGACCGCACGGGGCTGGTGCAGCTCTCCTTCGGCGACGGCACCGACCGCGCCATCTTCGACAAGGCCGCCGGCCTCCGGGCCGAGTACGTGGTGGCGGCCACCGGCACCGTCCGTGAGCGGGAGAGCAAGTCCAAGAAGATCGAGACCGGCGACATCGAGATCGACGTCACCGAGCTGCGGCTGCTGGCCAGGGCCGAGACGCCGCCTTTTGAAATCGTCGAGCACTCCAAAGCCAACGACATGCTGCGGCTGAAATACCGCTATCTGGATCTCCGCCGCCCCGACATGCAGCGGATGATCGCCCTGCGCCACCGGATCGTCAAGATCTGCCGGGACTACTTCGACGAGAACGGCTTCCTGGAGATCGAGACCCCGATTCTGACCAAGTCCACCCCCGAAGGTGCCCGGGACTACCTCGTCCCCTCCCGCGTCCATCCCGGCAAGTTCTACGCCCTGCCCCAGAGCCCGCAGCAGTACAAGCAGCTGCTGATGCTCTCCGGCTTCGACCGCTACTTCCAGATTGCCCGCTGCTTCCGGGACGAGGACCTGCGCGCCGACCGGCAGCCGGAGTTCACCCAGATCGACCTGGAGATGAGCTTCCTGGATGAGGATCAGATCATGGAGATCCAGGAGGGCTTCCTCCGCCGGGTGTTCCGGGAGATCCTGGACGTGGACGTGGCGGTGCCCTTCCAGCGGATGCCCTGGCGCGAGGCCATGGACCGCTTCGGCTCCGACAAGCCCGACCTGCGCTTCGGCTTTGAGCTGAAGGACATTTCCGACATCGTCAAGGACTGCGGCTTCTCGGTGTTCGCCGACGCGGTCCGGGCCGGCGGCTCCGTCCGCCTCATCAACGTGGACGGCCACGCCGCGGACTTCCCCCGCAAGAAGATCGACAAGCTGCAGGAGTACGTCAAGACGTACAAGGCCAGGGGCCTGGCCTGGACGCGGCTCCACGACGGCGCCGTCACCTCCAGCTACGCCAAGTTCCTGACCGAGGACGAGCAGAAGGCCATTCTGGAGCGGGCCGGCGCCAAGGACGGCGACCTGGTGCTGATCGTGGCCGACGCCAAGGACGAGGTGGTCTTTGCCTCCCTGGGCGCCCTGCGCTGCGAGTGCGCCCGGCAGCTGGGCATTCTGGACCCGAAGGACTTCCGCTTCCTGTGGGTCACGGAGTTCCCCATGTTCGAGTGGAGCGAGGAGGAAGGCCGGTACATGGCCATGCACCACCCGTTCACCGCACCCATGGAGGAGGACGCCGACAAGATCCTCACCGACAAGAAGAACTGCCGTGCCCGGGCCTATGACATCGTCCTCAACGGCACCGAGCTGGGCGGCGGCTCCATCCGGATCAACACGCCGGAGATGCAGGAGAAGGCCTTCGAGGCCCTGGGCATCTCCGAGGCGGACATTCAGGAGCGGTTCGGCCACCTGGTCAACGCCTTCAAGTACGGCGCCCCGCCCCACGGCGGCCTGGCCTACGGTCTCGACCGGCTGGTCATGCTCATGACCGGCGCCGAATCCATCCGCGACGTCATCGCCTTCCCGAAGGTCCAGACGGCCGCAGACCTGATGATGGCCTGCCCTGACACCGTCGACCCGAAGCAGCTGGACGAGCTCTCCATCGCCGTCACCCGCACGGAGTCCCCGGAGCAGGCGTAAGCCCTGCAGAAGTGTGCCCCGGACCTTTGCAGGTCCGGGGCACACCTGTTTGTTATACGTTATAATTTATACTTGACAGCAATTCGTATTTATGCTAAGCTCAGTTTATGGAATTTGTATAAAACCACTTTGAGGTTTGCGCGTTGAATTATGGATTTTTGATATGGATTACTTAAGCTTGGCCCAGCGTTCCTACCAATTGATCAAGAGCAAGCTCCTGAGCGACGAGATCCGCCCGGGGGAGCGTCTCTGGGAGGACCAGCTGGCAGAGGAGATCTCCATGAGCCGGACGCCCGTGCGGGAGGCTGTCAACCAGCTCATCGCTGAGCGCCTGGTCCGGCGCGTCCCGCGGAAGGGCATCTTCGCCGTGGACTACACGGCCTCGGAGATGCTGGACATCGTGGCGACCCGCACCATCATCGAAACCCAGGCCGCCCGTCTGTGCTGTCAGAACATCTCCGAGGAGCAGATGACCCGGATGGACGCCGTGCTGCAGCAGTATGTGGATATGCTGCGGTCCACCGGCCAGAAGAAGGCCAACGTATACGACGCAGAGCTTCACCGGATGCTCGGCGAATGCTCCGGCAGCGCGCTGATCCGGCGCTACGTGGAGGACCTGGAAAACATGGTCGTTTTCGTCCGGAAAAAGGATGAGTACGTGTTCGCCGACGTCGAGCTCTCCATCGTGCAGCACAGCCGCATTGTGGAAGGCATCCTCCGCCGCGACGAGGAGGCTGCTGCTCAGGCCGTCATGGAGAACACCCAGCAGCTGCGCCGCCGTGTCCATCTGTGAAAGCTTCGTTCCCCGTTTGCAGTTTCCAGGGAGCCGAATGTCCCGTCTTGGGGGAATGTGTTTTTGTATATAAATTATAAATTATAATTTATAATCATTTCGTTCTGTCTTTGTGCTGCCGCTGCCGGCGGGAGCGCAGGGACACGGCGCCTTCCCGGCGCCGAGGAATCTTGGGAGATGAGAAGGAGAGAAAGGACCGTATCCGGAAGCCGGCCGCTCCGCGCGGCGGCCATCCGCGGGAAGCGCCCCGCAAGCGCATCGTGCCGGCGCAGCGTTCAGCCATGCCGTGCCGCACGGGAGAGAAACCGCATGGCTGATATTACACAACCGGGATCGGGGGTTTACGATGGCAAAGGCAGTCATCATTGATTACACGTATTTGGGCGGCGAGGAGCTGTTCACACCGGAGCGGCAGGCGTGCGCGGAGAGCGGCATTGACCTGGAGCTCCGCAGCTGCAAGACGGAGGACGAGATCATCGAGGCGGCGCACGACGCCGACGCGGTGCTCTGCTGCGGCAATCCGCCCATCACCCGCAAGGTCATCGAGGCGCTGCCCCAGTGCAGAGCCTACATCCGCTACGGCATCGGCGTCAACTCTGTGGATCTGGACGCCGCCACCGAGCACGGCAAGCTCGTCTACTTCATGCCGGGCTTCTGCGCCGAGGAGCTGGTGCTCCACGCCACGGCGCTGGTGCTGAACCTGCTGCGCAACGTCTGCTTCTACGACCGGGAGATCCGCGCCGGCAAGTGGCCCAAGGCCAAGGGTGCCCTGCCCCGCCGGCTGACGAACATGACCGTCGGCCTGTACGGCTTCGGCGCGTCGGCCCGCCCCATGGCCAAGGTCTTTGGCCACGGCTTCGGCAGCCGGGTCATCGCCTGCGATCCCTATCTGCCTGACAGCGTGTTTGAGGAGGCCGGCGTCGCCCGCGTGAGCTTCGACGAGCTGCTGGCCCAGGCGGACATCGTGTCGATCCACGCGCCGCTGACGGCGGAGAACCGCCACATCTTCAACATGGACGCCTTCCGGAAGATGAAGAACACGGCCATGATCATCAACATCGCCCGCGGTCCGCTGATCGACGAGGCCGACCTGATCGAGGCGCTGAAGACCGGCGAGATCCGCTACGCCGGCCTGGACACCCACGAGCACGAGCCGCTGCTGCCCGGCGATCCGCTGCTGGAGCTGGAGAACGTCGTGGTGACGCCGCACTCGGCGTTCTACGGCGAGGAATCCCTGCACACCCAGCACGTGACCGCCGCCCGGCTGACGGTGAGCACGCTGAAGGATCACGAAATCGTACAGTCGAACCTGGCCAACAGGAAGGTTCTGGAGAAGCTGTAATCCGGTCCGCCGGAGAAGCTGAACGTCTAAGGGAGGAAGATACAGTATGAGTAATTTGGGTTTTCGGATTTTCCCGGATTTTGAGCGCCCGGACAGAGAGCTGATCGAGCTGTTCCGCGATCTGCCGGTGGCCAACATCGACGACAACATGGGCCGGATCGCCTGCGTCGACAGCGCCATCAAGCCGTTCAACAAGGCCAAGCTGCTGGGCTGCGCGTTCACCGTCAAGGCCCCCCAGGGCGACAACCTGATGTTCCACAAGGCGCTGGACATGGCGAAGCCCGGTGACATCCTGGTGGTGGCCGGCTTCGGCTACGTGGAGCGCTCCCTGTGCGGCGAGATCATGATGCGCTACGCCATGCTGCACAAGCTGGGCGGCTTCGTCATCGACGGCGCCATCCGCGACGCGGAGGGCGCCCGGGATCTGGACTTCCCGGTGTACGCCCGCGGCGTCAACCCCAACGGCCCCTACAAGAACGGCCCCGGCGAGATCAACGTGCCCGTGGCCTGCGGCGGCCAGGTCATCTTCCCCGGCGACATCCTGGTGGGCGACGAGGACGGCATCGTGGTCATCCGGCCGCAGGACGCGCGGGAGCTGGCCGAGAAGGTCCGCAAGACGAACGACAGCGAGACCAAGACCTTCGAGAACATGGCCAAGGGCATCGGGATGGACCGTGCCTGGGTCGAGAAGGCGCTGCAGGACAAGGGCTGCGAGTTCTGCTGAGCTACGGGGAAGCGGGACACCATGAAGATTTACATACCAGAGCCCATCCATGAGCGCCCGCTGGCCATGGCCCGGGAGCACGCCCAGGTCGTCACCTGGGAGGACCCCGGCGTCATGGACTGGACCGACGCCGACGCCGTCATCGTCCGGACGACGAAGGTCACGCGGGAACGTATGCTGGCCGCCCCGAAGCTGAAGATCGTCGCCAAGCACGGCATGGGGACCGACAACATCGACATCCCCGCCGCCGCCGAGCTGGGCGTCACCGTCACCAACACGCCCACGGCCAACACGGAGTCGGTGGCGGAGCTGGCCGTGACGCTGGCGCTGGCCTGCGCCCGCAAGATCGGGCAGGCCGTCCGGACCGAGGGTACGTACGACCACATCTCGCCGCGGGAGCTGTCCGGCACCGAGCTGCAGGGCAAGACCGTGGGCCTCATCGGCCTCGGCAAGATCGGCTACCGCACCGGCTGCATCCTGCGGGACGGCTTCGGTATGGCCATGGCCGGCTACGACCCGTTCGTCACCGCCGAGCGCGCGCAGGAGCTGGGCGTCACCAAGTACGAGACGCTGCCGGAGCTTTTCGCCAACGCCGACGTCCTGACGGTCAGCGTGCCGCTGACGGAGGGTACCCGGCACCTGGTCAACGCCCAGGCGCTGCAGAGCGCCCGGAAGGGCGCCATCCTGGTCAACACCGCCCGGGGCGGCATCGTCGATGAGGATGCCCTGTACGCCGCGCTGAAAGACGGTCCCCTGGCCGCCGCTGCCATGGACGTGTTCGCCAGCGAGCCGCCGACGAAGGACAATCCGCTGCTGACGCTGGACAACTTCATCTCCACGCCCCACATCGGCGCCGCCACCGAGGAGGCGCTGATCCGGATGGGCACCACCGCGGTGGAGGAGATCCTGCGGGTGCTGGGCGGTCAGCCGCCGCGGTACCCGGTTCGATAATTCCGTTTTTCTCTTGGGGGACAATCTCAACGCAAACCATCCGCAAGCAACTGTCAACGGGGAAACTGACAAGGCAAACGAAAACTAGGAGGGAACACAATGAAACTGCATAAGTACCTGGCATTTCTTTTGGCAATTCTGATGCTCCTGACGGCCGTGGGCTGCAGCAGCTCCAGCGACGCTGAGGAAACTTACCCCAACCGGGCCATCACCCTGATTACGCCCTACTCCGCCGGCGGCTCCACCGACATCGGCGCCCGCATGATCGCCGCCGAGATGGAGGAGATCCTCGGCGTGTCCGTGGCCGTGGTCAACACCGTCGGCGCCAGCGGCTGGATCGGCTGGAACGACCTGCTCTCCGCCGACCCCGACGGCTACACCATCGCCCACCTGAACACCCCCAACGTCTTCTCCGGCTATCTGGATCCCCAGCAGGGCCGCGACAACACCATCGAGGACTTTGAGCCCATCTTCTGCTACGTCAACGACCTGGGCGCCATCGCCATCCGTCCCGACGAGACCCGCTTCACCAACCTGGAAGAGCTGATTGCCTACGCCCAGGAGAACGAAGTCACCACCACCTCCACCGGCATCTTCGGCGATGACCACACCGCTGCCGTCAAGATGAACGCCGCGCTGGGCACCAACTTCCTGCCGGTCCACAACGAGGGCGCCGGCGAGTCCCTGACGGCCGTCATGGGCGGCCACGTGGACGTCATGTTCGCCAACGTCGGCGACGTTCTGGTGCCCACCGAGGGCGGCCAGGTCGTCACCATCGGCATCATGGGCGAGGAGCGCTCCACGCTGATGCCCGACGTTCCCACCGTCGAGGAAGTCACCGGCGAGCAGGTGCTGTCCTCCTCCGCCCGCGGCATCACCGGCATGGCCGGCATGGATGAGAACGCCTACAACGTGCTGCTCGAGTGCTTCCAGCAGATCGGCGAGAACGAGGAGATCAAGGCGCAGATGGAGGCCCAGGGCCTGGAGTACAACCCCATCTACGGCGACGACTACATGGATCTGCTGAAGCAGGAGGAGGCCGGCCTCATCGCCATTTCGGACCTGCTCGGGTGGTCGTAACTGCTGATACCTGCACCTTTCGGAGAAAGGGAACGCCATGGATTTCAAAAAGCTCAAATTCAGCACGGTGATGACCGTATTCCTGATCATCATCATGTCCGTCTACTTCGCCATGAGCTTCCAGTACAGCTACATGGACGCCAGCAGCTACAGCATCGGCTCCGGCTTCCTGCCCCGCTGGTGCTCCGGCATCATGCTGGTCCTGCTGGTCATCTACTTCTTCCGCTCCCTGAAAGAGGAGGGCCTCACCATCACGGAGGTCATGCCCAAGGGCGTCGGCCTGTTCAACATCCTGCTCTGCTGGGCCGGCCTGATCCTGTTCGCAGTATTGGCGGACATTGTCGGCGTGGTCATCGCCAGCATGGCGCTGCTGTTCTCGCTTTACAGCCGCGGCTGCAAATGGTACCGGGCGCTCATCTACTCCGCGATCACCACGGCGGTCTGCTTCGTCGTATTCAAGGTTCTGCTGGAGATCCCGCTGCCGACGAATCAGTGGGGCTTCTGACGCAACCGGAAAACGATGAAGAAAAGGGAGTGAGACTTTGGAAAACGTCACTTATCTGCTGGCAGGCTTTGCCGATGCCCTGACCGGCATGACCCCGCTGTACTGCCTGATCGGTGTCGTGGCCGGCATGGTCGTGGGCGTTCTGCCCGGCCTCGGCCCCACGGCGGGCACAGCCCTGCTGCTGCCCATGACGTACGGCATGAGCACCATGGACGCCATCGTCATGCTGGCCGGCATCTACTACGGCGCCATGTACGGCGGCACCATTACATCCGTTCTGATCAACACCCCCGGTGAGGCGGCCTCCGTCGTCACCTGCCTGGACGGCTACCCCATGGCCAAGCAGGGCCGTGCCGGCGCAGCGCTGGGCGTTGCGGCCATCGGCTCCTTCATCGGCGGCATCGTCTCCATGATCGGCCTGATCTTCCTGGGCCCCCTGGTGGCCAGCCAGGCCCTGAAGTTCGGCCCGCCTGAGATGTTCTGCCTGATGCTGGTGGGCCTGACGCTCGTCATCAGCCTGCTGGGCAAGTCCCTGCTCAAGGGCATGATCGTCGCCTTCCTGGGCCTGGCCCTGTCGCTGATCGGCATTGCCCCCGCCGGCGGCACCATCCGGTACGCCTTCGGCTCCGACAATCTGATGGGCGGCATCGACTTCATCTCCATCGCCATGGGCGCCTTCGGCCTGACCGAGATCTTCGGCAACCTGGAGTCGGACCTGAGCGTCAAGACGGAGCTGCCCAAGGTCAAGGGCCTGTTCCCGGAGAAGGAGGAGCGCAGAGTCGTCGCCGGCGCCATCGCCCGCGGCAGCGTCCTGGGCTTCCTGCTGGGCCTCGTCCCCGGCACCAACTCCACGATTCCGGCCGTCATCAGCTACTCCATGGAGAAGAAGCTCTCCAAGCACCCGGAGAAATTCGGCGAGGGCGCCATCGAAGGCGTCGCCGGCCCCGAGACGGCCAACAACTCCTACTGCGGCGGCGCGCTGGTCCCGCTGTTCACGCTGGGCCTGCCCACCTCGCCGTCCATGGCCGTGCTGCTGGGCGCGTTCATCATGCACGGCGTCACCCCCGGTCCGCGGCTCTTTGAGGACCACGGTCCCCTGGTCTGGGCCGTCATCGCCAGCATGTTCGTCGGCAACGTGTTCCTGGTGATCCTGAATCTGCCCCTGGCCCGCATGTGGGCGCAGATCACCCGCGTCCCCAGCCGGATTCTCGTCCCCATCATCACCATCGTCGCCCTGTTCGGCGTCTACGGCCTGAACAACAGCATGTTCGACGTGGTCTGCATGATCATCTTCGGCATCCTGGCGTACTTCCTCAAGAAGGCCGACTTCCCGCTGGCGCCGCTGCTGCTGACGTTCATCCTCGGCGGCGAGATCGAGTTCTCGCTGGTGCAGTCCATGACGATGTTCCGCGGCGACTTCACGCAGTTCTTCGCCCGCCCGATCTGCATCGTCCTGATGGTCATCATCGTGGCGACCCTGATCGTCGGCTCGCTGACGGCGAAGAAGCGCATCGAGAAGTTCGGCGGCGAAGAGGCCGAGGTCTGAATTCCGAACCCCTCTTTTCAGCAGAGAATGTCCCCCTCTGCTGCGGGAGGCTGGCTGCCCTCCGGGGCCGGCCAGCCTTTCTGCCTTCAAAAACGGCCGCGGCGCAGGAAGCCTCCTGCGCCGCGGTTTTTGGTTTTGAAATGCGCCCGCCGTTCTGCGGGGTCAGCCGGCGGCCTTTCCGTCCGGGGACGCCTCCGTCTGGCGGCGCTTCCGCTTCTGCTCCTCCAGCACGCGCATCATCCGCTCGTACATCTCCGGCCCCACACACTGCTTGGCGTACTTGCACCACTGGACACAGCTGAGGGTGTCGTTATAGATCACGAAGCCGCACCGGTCGCACACCACCTCCGTGTCAATCGAAAAAACCTCCACGAGATTTCCGCACCGGGGGCAGACCTTCTCCTCCAGAGACAGCTCCCTGGACTTGCTCTGGCAGCCTTCAAAGATCATGGAAATCCTCCTTTCCGGACCTGCCGGTCCGTCCGTCCGGCGCAGCAGGCGCCGCGCCGTTTCCTTTGCTTCAGGATACCACGAAACGGCGCCAGCGTATGTTGGATTTCCAACAGAACGCGTGCATTCCGAAAATTTCTGCGCCTCCCGGCAGAGGCGGCGCGTCCGGCCGTTCCGCGGTTCCCGGTTCAGCGGCGGAGCAGCCCCCAGAGGAGGCTGCCCAGCGCCGTTACGCCGAGGCCGGCCGCCGTCAGGCCGATCAGCCGCACCAGCAGCCGCAGCGCCGCCGCCGGCTCCAGCAGCACGGCGCCGCCCAGAATCGCCAGCACCGCCGCCGTCACCGCAGTGACGATGAAAGCCCAGCGCACCAGGGCCCCAATGAATCGCTCCACACGCATCCCTCCCTGCCGCTGCGGAGGCTCCGCAGGTACAGGGATAGTCTGCCCGGTTTCTGCCTCCGGCAGTCACCGGCGCTCCGACAGGCTCCGCAGCAGGCAGCGGCAGCCCTCGGCGATGTCGTCCCAGGTGGTGTCAAAGTCGCCGGTATACCACGGGTCGGCCACGGGGCCGGGGCGATCCGTATAATCCATGAGGCGGCGCAGCTTTCCGGCCGGATCGCCGCCGAACAGCCGGCGCATGTTCCGCAGGTTCGCGTCGTCCATGCCGATGATCAGGTCGTAATCGTCGTAATCCTGCCGGCGCAGCTGCCGGGCACGCTTGCCGTCGCAGCGAAGCCCGTGCTCCGCCAGCTTCCGCCGCGCCGGCGGATAGACGGGGCTCCCCAGCTCGTCGGTGCTGGTGGCCGCCGAAGCCACGAGCAGCGCATCGCCGCACCCGGCCCGCTCCGCCAGATCCCGAAGAATGAACTCCGCCATGGGGCTGCGGCAGATGTTGCCGTGACATACGAACAGAATCCTCACCATACCTGTAAACCCTCCTCACGCGCTGTGCCGGCAGCCTTCGCTGCCGAAGCCGGTACGGATTATACCATACGCGCTGCCGTTTTTCCATCGGCCCCATCCCGGTACGGCTGCGGCAGGGCCCCGCTCATTTTGCATACTATTTGAATATTCATGAATAGTTCGCGTATTCATTCATTTTTCTCTTTTGGGACGGCGCCTCGGCCGAACGCGGCGCAGCTTTCGGGACAAGTCCGGCCCTTTCCGACAAAAAGTATCGGAAGATTCTGAAAAATCCGCGCAAAATTGGTGAGTATGCACAACGGAAACCCTCTTGCATTTTATTCACAGTGGATGTATAATCAAGTACGTTCCAGCAACAAAACCATTTTGACAAGGAAGTAAGGAAACATGAAAAAGATGCTCGCCCTGCTGCTGGCGCTGACGATGGTGTTCGCACTCGTCGCCTGCAGCTCCAATGAGACGGAGGCACCGGCCACGGACGCCGATACCGCCGACACCACGGAAACCGTCGAGACCCCCGAGGCCACCGACGATACCTCCGACGACACCTCCGCCGACGCCGGGGAGACCACCGGCGACGACGCGGCTGCCGAGGACGGCGCTGCCGCCGGCGCCGCTGAATTCACGACCGTTGAGGAAGGCAAGCTCATCATGAGCACCAACGCCGCCTTCCCTCCCTACGAGATGACCGACGACCAGGACCAGGTCATCGGCATTGACGCCGACATCGCTGCTGCCATCGCCGACAAGCTGGGCCTGGAGCTCCAGATCGACAACATGGACTTCGACGCCGCCCTCCTGGCTGTGCAGCAGGGCAGAAGCGACATCGTCATGGCCGGCGTGACCGTCAACGAGGACCGTCTTGCCGTCATGGACTTCACCGATTCCTACGCCACCGGCGTGCAGGTGGTCATCGTTCCCGAGGGCTCCGACATCACGCTGGACGACCTGGGCGATCTGATGATCGGCACCCAGCGCGCCACCACCGGCAACATCCTGGCCTCCTATCCCCCGGAGGACGGCGGCTTCGGTGAGGACCACGTGATCGCCTACGACAACGGCATCACGGCCGTCCAGGCCCTGCTCAACGGCCAGGTTGACTGCGTCATCATTGACGACGGCCCCGCCCGTGAGTTCGTGGCTGCCAATCCCGGCCTGGAGATCCTGCCCACCGAGTGGGTCACGGAGGAGTACGCCATCGGTCTGGCCAAGGGCAACACTGCGCTGCTGGATGCGGTCAACGGTGCGCTCAACGAGCTGATCGACGACGGCACGGTGCAGAGCATCATCGACAGCTACATTTCCGCGGAGTAATTCCGAAACTGCAGCTTCCAAAAGGGCGGCCCCGAGCCGCCCTTTTTCGGCGCGTCTGCCGCACCGCTGCGCGAGCTCCCCACGCCGCCCGGACGGCGGCGGGATGACATACATAGCAAACCCGAAAAATCTGATGGAGTGAGGTGAACTGTCTGTGGATTTGGCGCAGCTGTACGACCAGTGGAAAGCCCTGATGGTAGCCGGCGAGGAGCTTCCGTTTTATCAGAACTTCTTCGTCAAGTTTTATCAGGCATTTATCGAGAACGACCGTTGGCTGCAATACCTGGAGGGTGCCGGCCGGACACTGCTGATCACGGCCATGGCCCTGGCCATCGGCATCGTGCTGGGCATTCTCGTGTCGCTCGTCCGCACGGCCCACGACCAGCAGCGGCCCGGCCGCCGGAAAAACCCGATTCTCGGCGTCATCAATGCGGTGTGCAAGGTCTACGTGACCGTCATCCGCGGCACGCCCATGATGGTTCAGCTGCTGATCATGGGGCTCGTCATTTTCAGCAGCAGCCGCAACTACGCCGCCGTCGGCGCCCTGACCCTGGGCATCAACTCCGGCGCCTACGTGGCAGAGATCATCCGCGGCGGCCTGATGTCCCTGGATCCCGGCCAGGCGGAGGCCGGCCGCAGCCTGGGCCTGACGTACGTGGACACGATGCGCTTCATCGTCGTTCCCCAGGCCTTCAAGGCAATCCTGCCCGCGCTGGGCAATGAATTCATCATTCTCCTCAAGGACACCTCGCTGGTGGCCATGATCGGCGGCAAGGAGCTGCTGTACGCGGTGCAGGGCATCTACGGCCGCACCTGGGAGCAGATGTTCCCCCTGATGGGCGCAGCCTGCATCTACCTGGTGCTCGTCATGATCTTCTCCTGGCTGCAGGGCAAGCTGGAAAGGAGGCTGCGGCAAAGTGATCGACGTTAAGAATCTCTCCAAGTCCTTCGGGGACCACCTGGTCCTGGACGATCTGACCGAGCACATCTCGGAGGGCGAGAAGGTCGTCATCATCGGGCCCTCCGGCTCCGGCAAGTCCACCTTCCTCCGCTGCCTGAACCTGCTGGAGATTCCCTCCGCCGGTTCCATCACCTTCGACGGCGTCGAAATCACCGACCCCAAGGTGGACATCAACGCCGTGCGCCGGCAGATGGGCATGGTGTTCCAGCACTTCAACCTGTTCCCCAACATGACGGTCCGGAAGAACATCACGCTGGCGCCGGTGCGCACGAAGCTCATGACCCAGCAGGAGGCCGACGACATTGCCACCACCCTGCTGCGCCGCGTGGGCCTGGAGGACAAGGCCGACGCCTACCCCAATCAGGTCTCCGGCGGCCAGAAGCAGCGCATCGCCATCGTCCGGGCGCTGGCCATGAAGCCGAAGCTCATGCTCTTCGACGAGCCCACCTCCGCGCTGGACCCGGAAATGGTCGGCGAGGTGCTGGAGGTCATGAAGGAGCTGGCCCGGGACGGCATGACCATGGTCGTCGTGACCCACGAGATGGGCTTCGCCCGGGAGGTGGCCACCCGCGTGCTGTTCATGGACGAGGGCAAGGTCCTGGAGCAGGGCCCGCCCAGCGCGGTATTCGGCAATCCCCAGTGCGACCGGCTCCAGAGCTTCCTGGCCAAGGTCCTCTGACATCGGCAAAGCCGCCGCGGCGCAGGCCGCGGCGGCTTTGCTTGTCAAAAAAGTCTCGGACGAGACTTTTTTGACAAGCTGCCCACGAATTTGCAACTTCAAAAAGTTGCAAATTCGGGTTTGATTGAACGCGAAAGGGAACCCTGACGGTTCCCTTTCACACTTTCCCTCCCTCCGGACCCTTCGGCCGAAGCGGTTTTTCGACAGTCTATCTGCCGCGGCCTACGCCGCGGCGGCTTTTTTGACGTCGGAAGTTTTCCCATTCCCGTTTGGCAATCGGGCCACTCTGTGCTATAATAGTGACTGCTGAATCACCCCGTTCCGCGCGGAGTCGTGCGCGGGCCGGAATCCGTCCAATTTCCGAAGCAAGGAGCATCCAACCCATGGAAGAAGCCATGCTGTCGCTGCCTCTGTCCGAGGTGCGGCGCCTGCTGGGCGCCGCCTCCGGCGACGCGGCGCTGCTGTATCTCTATCTGCGTGCCGGCGCTGCTCCGGACGGCGCCGCCGAGGCGCTGCATCTGCCGGTCCACCGGGTGGATGCGGCCCTGGCCTCCCTGCGGCAGCTGGGCCTCTGGGAGGCGGAGAAGGCCCGCCCCATCGTCCGCAGCCAGCCGCCCACGTATTCGGAGGCCGACGTCCTGCGGGCCACCGAGCGCGGCAACGACTTTTCCCTGCTGGTGGGCGAGACGCAGCGGCGGCTGGGCCGCGTGCTCTCCACGGAGGAGCTGAAAATTCTCCTGTCCATGACCGATTATCTCGGTCTCCCGGCAGAGGTCATCGGCGTGCTGATTACGTACTGCATCCAGCGGAGCCGGGCCCGGGGGCAGACCCGCGCCCCCTCGCTCCGCACCATCGAAAAGGAGGCCTATCGCTGGGCCGACGAGGGCATCGACACGCTGGAGGAAGCCGCCTTCTATACCCAGAACCAGCTTCAGCGGCAGACGGAGGTCCGCCGCATCCAGGCCCGTCTGCAGCTGACCGGCCGGCGGCTGACGGCGGCAGAGGAGCGGTACATCCGCGCGTGGCTCGACTGGGGCTTCGGCGAGGAGGCCATCGCCATGGCGTACGAGCGCACCTGTCTGAACACCGGCGGCATGAAGTGGCCCTACTGCAACTCCATCCTCCGCTCCTGGCACGAGCAGGGCCTGCACACGGCGGAGGAGATCGAGACCGGGGACGTCCGGCCGGCCGCCGTCGCCCGTCCCCGCCGGGTCCCCGCCGGCAGCGCCGGCCAGGGTGAGCTGGACGACCTGGAGCGCGACGCGCTGAACCGCCTGCTCCGCCAGAAATGAATGCCGGCTCCGCCGGCCCAGGGAGGTAACGCCATGCCATATTCCGACGAAGTCCTTCGGCGGGCCCAGGCCCGCCTGGCTGCCGCCCGGTCCGAGCGGGAGCGGGAGAACGACGCCCGCATCCAGGCCATCTACCGCCGCTGCCCGCGGCTCCTGGAGATCGACCGGCAGCTGCGGGCCACGGTGGCCCAGGCCATGGCCGCTGCCTTCCGCAAGGGCGAGGATCCGGCCGCGGCCATCGCCCGCCTCCGGGAGGAGAATCTCTCCCTCCAGCGGGAGCGGGAGTGGCTGCTGGAGTCCGAGGGCATCGACGAGGCCGACCTGCAGGCGGAGCCCATCTGCGCCATCTGCGGCGGCACCGGCTACGTGGGCGAGCGCATGTGCGAATGCCTGCGGGAGCTCTGCCGCCAGGAGCAGAAGCAGGAGCTCTCCAGCCTGCTGGCCGGGCGCGAGACGTTCGACGCCTTCCGGCTGGACCTGTACTCCGACGCGCCGGATCCGAAGCTGGGTGTATCGCCCAGAGAGGTGATGCACCAGATCTTCCAGCGCTGCCGGCGGTACGCGGCGGAGTTCTCGCTCCGCTCCCCCTCCCTGCTGATGTCCGGCGGCACCGGCGTCGGCAAGACGTTCCTGTCGGCGGCCATCGCCCGCACCGTGGCCGACGCCGGCTTTTCCGTGGTCTACGACACTGCCGGCCGGATCTTCTCCGACTTTGAGGAGGAGAAGTTCGGCAGCGGCACGCACCTGACCGGGAAGTACCGCCGCTGCGACCTGCTGATCCTCGACGATCTTGGCACGGAGATGACGACCCAGTTCACGCTCTCCGCGCTGTACGATCTCGTCAACGGCCGGCTGCTGGCCGGTCTGCCGTCCATCATCTCCACCAACCTGACCACTGCGGAGCTCCGCAGCCGCTACACGCCCCAGATCGCGTCGCGGCTGCTGGGCCGCTACGAGCGCCTGCCGTTTGCCGGCAGCGACATCCGGCTGCTGCGCCGCTGAGCGCGCCGCCACGTGACATGAGGTGAACGAATATGAAACACGGCTTCGTCAAATGCGCCGCCGCGTCCGTGCCCCTTCGTGTGGCCGACTGCGCATACAACGCCGCCGAGACCGTCAAGGCCATCCGCGCCGCGGCCGCGGCCGGCGTCCGCATCCTCGTCCTTCCGGAGCTGGGGCTGACGGGGTACACCTGCGCCGACCTCTTCCTCCAGCGGACGCTGCAGGCCGGCGCGCTGGAGGCGCTGCGGACCGTCCGGGACGCCACCCGCGGCCTGCCCATGCTCGTCTTCGTCGGCCTGCCGGTGGCCCTGGGCAGCCAGCTCTACAACTGCGCCGCCGCCGTCAGCGACGGCTCCATCCTGGGCCTCGTGCCCAAGACGCACGTGCCCAACTACGGCGAGTTCTATGAGGGCCGCTGGTTCTCCTCCGGCGAGAACGTCTGCCAGTCCTTCGACCTGCTGGGGGAGGCCGTCTGCCTGTCCCCTGGCCAGCTGTTCCCCTGCGCCGACCTGCCGGAGCTGGTGGTGGGCTGCGAGCTCTGTGAGGACCTGTGGGCCCCCTATCCGCCCTCGATTGCCCAGGCGCTGGCCGGCGCCACCGTGATCGTCAATCTGTCCGCCTCCAACGCGGTCATCGGCAAGGACGCCTATCGGCGCGAGCTCGTCCGGGGGCAGTCCGCCCGCCTCTCCTGCGCGTACCTCTACTGCTCCGCCGGCGACGGGGAATCCACCACCGATCTCGTCTTTTCCGGCCATCAGATTCTGGCCGAGGACGGCGTCCTCCTTGCCGAGCGGCGGGATATGGCGCCCGGCATGGCGATTACGGAGATCGACGTCCAGAAGCTCGCCGGTGAGCGCCGCCGGCGCAACACGTTCGCCTGCCCCGGCTGGATGGGCGCAATCAGCGAGAGCCAGTCCTTCTGCCTGCCGGTGGAGGAGACGGAGCTGACCCGCCTCGTTGACCCCATGCCCTTCGTCCCCGCCGATGAGAGCGCCCGCCGCAGCCGCTGCGAGGACATTTTGAACATTCAGGCCGCCGGCCTGCGCAAGCGCATCGCCCACACCGGCGCCCGGGCCTGCGTCGTGGGTCTGTCCGGCGGGCTGGACTCCACGCTGGCGCTGCTGGTGACGGTCCGGGCCATGGACGATCTGGGCCGCGACCGGAAGGATATCCTGGCCGTCACCATGCCCTGCTTCGGAACCACGGCCCGCACCAAAGACAACGCCACCCGGATGGCCGAGCTTCTGGGCGTCCGCTTCGAGACGGTGCCCATCGCCGCAGCGGTGGAGCAGCACTTCCGGGACATCGGCCTGCCGGAGGACGACCGGTCCGTGACGTATGAAAACAGCCAGGCCCGGGAGCGGACCCAGGTGCTCATGGACCTGGCCAACCGCCTGGGCGGCCTCGTCGTCGGCACCGGCGACCTGAGCGAGCTGGCCCTGGGCTGGGCCACGTACAACGGCGACCACATGAGCATGTACGGCGTCAATGCCTCCGTCCCCAAGACACTGGTGCGCCACATCGTCCACTATGTGGCCGAGCACAGTGACGCGGCCCTGCGGGCCGTTCTGCTGGACATTCTGGACACGCCGGTCTCCCCGGAGCTGCTGCCGCCGCAGGACGGCGAGATCGCCCAGCGGACGGAGGATCTGGTGGGTCCCTACGAGCTTCACGACTTCTTCCTCTACCAGGTCGTCCGCTTCGGCTTCCCGCCCGCCAAGGTCTACCGGCTGGCCCGCTACGCCTGGCACGGCACGTACGACGATGCAACCATCCTCCGGTGGCTCAAGACGTTCTACCGCCGCTTCTTCCAGCAGCAGTTCAAGCGCAGCTGCCTGCCCGACGGGCCGAAGGTCGGCTCCGTGACGCTGTCCCCCCGCGGCGACTGGCGCATGCCCTCCGACGCCTGCGCCGACCTGTGGCTGCGGGAGCTGGAGGCCCTGTGAGCGGCAGCGGGCCAGCGGAGCTCGTCCGGCACTTCTACGAAGTCGTCATCTCGCAAAATCAGGCGGACCGCATCGCGACGTTTCTCTCCCCCGACTGCACGCTGCGGACCGGCCGGGACCGGCAGCCGCTGGGCGTTGCAGGCATGCAGCAGCACCTGGCCGCCACGAAGCGGACGTATCCGGATTACGCCATCCGCATCACGCGGCAATTCTGCGACGGGGAGTACGTGATCTCCGAGTTCCAGATGGCCGGAACGCACGAGGGCGAATGGCTCGGCATCCGCCCGTCCCACAGGCGCCTGACGTTCACCGGCATCAACATCGACCGTGTCGTCGACGGCAGAATCGTCGAGCACGGCGGCGCCGTCAACACCTTTGAGACCCTGCTGTCCGCCGGCCTGATCGGCCCGGCGTGACGTACAAAAAACCGCGCAAGCCCATCCTCTGTGGGTTTGCGCGGTTTCGTTCGCTTCGTCAGCCGCCGCAGAACTCCATCCGCACGGCTTCGGCCAGGGTGCGGACCTCGGCCTCGGTGTTCGCGGGGCAGAAGCTGACGCGGACGGCGCCGTCGATGACCTTGGGCGGCAGGCCCATGGCTTCCAGCACGTGGCTCCGGTGGCCCTTGGCGCAGGCGGAGCCGGCGGAGACGCAGATGCCGTGGTCCTGCAGGCGGTTGATCAGCTCCTGGGAGCGGTGCCCGGGGATGCTGAAGCCGACGATGTGCGGCGCGTCGCCGCGGCCCGTCAGCTCCACGCCCGGAAGCTCCGACAGCAGCGTCCGGCACAGGTCCCGCAGGGCCGCCATGTGATCGATGTCTGCCTGCAGGTGCGCCGTCCCGGCTTCGCAGGCGGCGCCGAAGCCGCAGATGGCCGGCGTGCCCTCGGTGCCGGAGCGGAAGCCCTTCTCCTGCCCGCCTCCCAGCAGCAGCGGCGGCAGCGGCAGCCCCGGGCGGATATACAGCGCGCCGACGCCCTTCGGCCCGTGTACCTTATGGCCCGAGACGGTGATCAGGTCGGCCCCCAGAGTCTTTGCCCGGAAGGGCACCTTCAGAAAGCCCTGCACCGCGTCCGTGTGGAACAGCGCATTGGGGCAGCGGCGGCGGACGGCCCGGGCCATCTCCGCCACCGGCATCACCGCGCCGGACTCGTTGTTGACCATCATCACGGAGACGAGAATCGTATCGGGACGGAGCGCCGCCTCCAGCGCCTCCACCGTCACGCGGCCGTCGGCGTCCGGCTGCAGGAACGTCACGTCGAAGCCCCGGGCCGTCAGATCCCTGGCCGGATTCAGCACCGCGTGGTGCTCCACGGCGGTGGTGACGATGTGCTTCCCCCGCTTACCCAGGCGGCGGACGGCGCCGGCCAGCGCCCAGTTGTCGGCCTCCGTTCCGCCGGAGGTGAAAAACACCCGCTCCGGCTCCGCGCCCATGGCAGCGGCCACCTGGCGCCGCGCCCGGCTGAGCCGCTGCTCAGCCGCCAGCCCCGGGCCGTACAGCGCCGAGGGATTGGCCCAGCAGTCGGTCAGCAGCTCCGTCATGGCCGCCACCGCCTCCGGGCACGGCCGGGTGGTGGCAGAATTGTCGAAATAGATCATGTCCCTCGCTCCTAGCTGATATCCGTCATGTACTCCCGCAGGTCGCGGACGGCCCGGCCGAACTGCGCCAGCTCCTCCGCCGTCAGCGGATACTCCACCACCCGGCGGACGCCGCCGGCGCCGATCTCCGCCGGCACGCCGGCGTAGACGTCCTCCTGGCCGTACTGGCCGGAGAGCATCGCAGAGACGGTCATCACCCGGCCTTCATCCCGCAGGATCGAGGCGACGATGCCGGCCGCCGCCGAGGCGATGCCGAACGACGTCTCTCCCTTGACCGACGCCAGATTGTAGGCGATGTCGGCCACCGTATTGATTGCCGCATCCCGGTCGAAGCCGGGGAGCCGGTCCGGTGACTGCCGCAGCAGCACCTCCAGCGGCGTGCCGTCCACCGTCACCTGGCTCCAGGGGATGACGCGGTCCTCGCCGTGCTCGCCCATGACCAGCGCCGACACGGACTGGACGTCCACCTGCAGGGCCGAGGCCAGATAACAGCGCAGCCGCGCCGTGTCCAGCACCGTGCCGGTACCCAGCACCCGGCTGTCCGGCAGGCCCGACAGCTGCTGCACCAGCCAGGTCATCAGATCCACCGGCCGGCTGACCACGAGAAACACGCCGTCGAATCCGGCGCCCATGACCGACGGGACGATCCGGCCCATGGCGGTGGCCGCGCGGTCCATCTGCTCCAGCCGCGGCGTGTTGGGCGCGAACCGCACCCCCGCCGTCACGACGCAGACGGCTGCGTCGGCACAGTCGTAATAGGAGCCCTCACGGACGCGGACGGCGTTGTCCTCCGCGCTCAGAGCGTGCTGCAGGTCGGCCGCCTCGGCCCAGGCGCGGCGCTGGTCGCCGTCCACCAGCACCACCTCGCTGCACAGCCGGCCGGCCGCCAGGCGGTACGCCAGGGTGGAGCCCACGCGTCCGGCGCCTACGATCGCCACTTTCTGTCCGGAAGCTGTCATATCCGGAACCTCCCTCTCCATTCTCTCTCAGGCCGCGGTTACTTCCCCACGCAGAACCGGGAGAAGATCTGATCGGTGATCTCGGCCCGCACGGTGCGGCCGTTGATCTCTCCCAGGGCCTCCAGGGCCTCCTCCACGTCCAGCAGCACCGCGTCGGGCGTCATGCCCGCCTCCAGGGCGCGGCCGGCCGACGCCAGCGCCGCCGACGCCCGGTCCACGGCGGCCTTCTGCCGGGCGTTCGTCAGGACGGAGCCGTCCCAGCCGCCGGCGTCCGGGAAGCGCGCGGCCACGGCCGCCTCCAGCCGGTCCAGCCCCTGGCCGGTCCTGGCCGAGACCGCCACGGCCGGCAGCGGCAGCGTTTCCGGCGCCAGCCGCTGCGGCAGGTCGCACTTGTTCACCACGGCCAGCGCCTGCCCGGCCTGGGCCGCCGCGGCCAGCACCGCCTCGTCCGCTTCGTCCAGCGGACGGCTTCCGTCGAAGACGCAGAGGGCCAGGTCGGCCCCCCGGGCGGCCTCCCGGCTCTTGCCCACGCCCAGGGCCTCAATCCGGTCCCGGGTCTCCCGGAGGCCGGCCGTGTCGGTCAGGCGCCACGTGCGGCCGCCCAGGCGCAGCGTCTCGGTGACGGCGTCCCGGGTGGTGCCGGCCACGTCGGTGACGATGACCCGCTCGTACCCGGCCAGGGCGTTGAGCAGGCTGGACTTGCCCACGTTGGGCTTCCCCAGCAGCACGGCCCGCAGGCCGGCCTTCAGCGCGCTGCCGCGGCGGAACGTGTCGCCCAGGGCCGCCAGTGACTGCGCCGCCGATTCCAGAGACGCCCGGAGCGCCGGCGTTCGAAACTCCTCGATCTCGTCGTCGGGGTAGTCCAGCACCGCGTGAAAGTGGGCGCAGAGGCCGGCCAGCTCCTCGTAGATCGGATCGATCCGCCGTGTGACGGCGCCGGCCAGCTGGCCGGCGGCGTTGGCGGCGGCCTCGGCGCTCTCGGCCTCGATCAGGTCGATGACGGCCTCCGCCTGGCTCAGATCCATCCGCCCGTTGAGGAAGGCCCGGCGGGTGAACTCCCCCGGCCCCGCCTGCCGGGCCCCGGCGGCGAACAGGGCCTCCAGCCCCGCCGCCAGCACCGCCGGCGAGCCGTGGCACTGGAGCTCCGCCGTGTCCTCCCCGGTGTACGAGCGCGGCCCGCGGGAGACCGTGGCCAGCACCTGGTCCAGCAGCCGCCCCCGCGCATCCCGCAGGGTCCCCAGCACCAGGCGGCGGTCGGCCGTCTCCGCCAGAGGCCGGCCGTCCAGCGCCGTGAACACCCGGTCGGCCACGGCGATGGCGCCGTCGCCCGAGAGGCGCAGAATTCCGATGGCCGACACCTGCCATCCGGTGGAAACCGCGGCAATGACGTGTGACATGGCGGCGCTCCTTTCCTGGGAAATGTATACTCGGTGGATTAGTATACTCCGTTTTCCGCGATTCTGCAAGGGCTTCTCCGGATTTTTCCAGCGGCGCGGTCGGCCGTTGCCTTTTCCGTCGAATTGTGGTATTTTAATAGAGACAACACGCCGGGAGGTGGAAAGATGCGTCGCTGGATCTGCGGACTGCTGTGCGTCCTGCTGGTCGTGGCTCTGGCCGTCGGTGCCGGTGCGGCCGAGGGCAGCGGAGAGGCCGTCTCCGCCGGGACCATCACGCAGTACGAAGCCCGCTGGGTGGTGGACGACCGGGGCAGCGCCTCCGTGACCGTCACTCTGGAGCTGAATCTGACGGCCACGGTCACGGAGATCGACTTCCCCATCGGCCAGGGCCGCAGCGGCAGCCTCTCCGGCTACGAGACGAAAACGGCGGACACGGAGGACGGGCGCGCCCTGCGCCTCACCTCGGAAGCCGGCCTCACCGGCCAGCAGCACTTCACCCTGACGTATTCGCTGGACGGCGTGCTCACCGCAACGGACGCGGGGCAGCAGCTGGCCTTCGACGTGATCCCGCCGGGCTGGGGCTTCCCCATGGAGTCGGTCTCGTTCTCCGTGACCATGCCGGCCGCCTTTACCGGCGAGCCGACCTTCACCGGCGGCTACTACGGCGACATGGTGGGCGACTATCTGACCGTCGTCCACGACGGCGCCGCCTTCTCCGGCACCTTCACCGAAGCGCTGCGGGACCATGACAGCCTGTCCGTCTCCCTGGCACTGCCGGCGGACTACGTGGACCTCCGGAGCGCCGCCGGCATCTCGTCCCTGGTGACGCTGATTCTGGTGGCAGTCCTGGCAGGCCTCTGCCTGTTCTACTGGTACCGGACGCTGCGCAACCCGCAGCTGGCGGTCCGTCTGCGGCCCATGCCGCCGGACGGCGCCGGCGCCGGTGATCTGCCCATGCTGCTGACCGGCGCGCCGCCCAGCCTGGCGCTGCAGGTGATGCAGTGGGCCAGCCTGGGGTATCTGGCGATCCACATCGGCCGCAACGGCCGCATCGTCCTCCGCAAGGCCATGGACATGGGCACCGAGCGGCGGAAGCCCGAGCGCGCGGCCTTCGCCCGGCTCTTTGAGCGCGAGGACTGGTGCGACGGCGAGAGCCTGCGCTTCGGCCGGCTGGCCGGCTGGTACGCGGCGGCCATGGGCGCCTGGTGGCGCCGCCGGCTCTTCTCCCGCACCAGCGGCTCCCCGTCGCTGCTGCATCTGGGCGCGGCGCTGGCCTCCGGCGTGGCCATGCTGGGCGCCGCCTCATCCGGCCTGCCGGCCGGGCGGCTGCGTGGCCTGCTGCTCGTCCTGTGCGGCATCGCCGGCGCGGTGCTGGGGCTCGTGCTGCAGCACGCGGTGCCGGCGGCTGCCCGGCGGCAGTACCGGAAGGCGCTGCTGCTGGCCATTCCGCTCGTCGTTCTGCTGGTAGCGGCGCGCCTCTGGGGCGGCCTGCTGCCGACGGTCCTGGCGCTGGCGCTGCAGCTCTTTGCCGCGGCGGCCACCCTCCGCGGCGGGCGGCGCAGCCCCGGCGGACGGGACAACCTGGCCCAGACGCTGGGCTTCCGCCGCTACGTCCAGCACGTCAGTGCCCACCAGCTGCGGCTGTTCCTGCGGGACGACGGCCAGTACCTCTACGATCTCTTCCCCTTCGCCGAGGCCATGGGACTGGGCGGTGAGCTGGCATCCCGGCTGCCCGACGTGCAGCTGGAGCCCTGTGCCTGGCTGGAAAGCCGCCGGCACCCGCCGCAGACGGCCGCCGGCTTCCACGCTGCCCTCCGGGAGACGCTGGACCGGATGGAGCGTGCCACCCGCCGGGAGTAACCCCCTCTATCCAAGAATCCCCGCAGCCGGACGGCTGCGGGGATTTCTGTGCGGCGAGGGTCAGACGTACTGCTGGGTGTTGACGTCGATGACGCCGCGGGTCGTGATGCGCAGCGTCGGGATCACCGGCAGCGCCATGAAGCTCAGCGTCATGAACGGGTCGATGCCGCGGCTGACACCCAGGGAGAAGGCCGTGTCCTTGGCTCGCTCCAGCTGCTCGTTGAGCTGCTCCAGCGGCTGGTCCGACATGATGCCGGCCACTTCCAGCACCACCTCGGCCAAAATCTGCCCGCCGCGGACCACCACGATGCCGCCGCGGTTCTCCACCACCCGGTTGCAGGCCAGCGCCATGTCGGCGGAATTGGTGCCCACGGAGATGATGTTGTGGCTGTCGTGGGAGATGGACGTGGCCACGGCGCCGGCCCGGAGGCCGTAGCCCTGGAGGTAGCCCAGGCCGATGTGGCCGGTGCCCTTGTGGCGCTCGATGACGGCGATCTTCAGGACGTCCTGCTCCACATCCACGTGGTCGGCATAGCCGTTGTCGGTGGTGACGATCTCGCCGTCCACCAGGCCGATGACGCCGCGGCGGCGCTGGTCGCGGAAGTCGTCCACCACCAGGTGCCGGACGTGGAACGTGTCGTGGGCCCGCTCCACCAGCCAGGGGTCCACCGCCGGCAGCGGCATCTCCCGCAGATAGTCGTCGCCGAACCACAGCTTGCCCTTCTTGAACACCATCTGCACCTGGAAGCGCTCGAAGTCGTCCACCACGGCAAAGTCGGCCAGGTAGCCCGGCGCGATGGCGCCGCGGTTGTTCAGCTGGTAGTACCGGGCAGCGTTGTGGCTGGCCGCCTTGACGGCCAGGATCGGGTCCGCGCCGCCCTGGATGGCCCGGCGGACGATGTAGTCGATGTGGCCCAGCTCCAGCAGGTCGTTGGGGTGCTTGTCGTCGGTGCAGAACATGCACCGCTCGTAGTACCGTGGTGACAGCAGCGGCAGCAGGGCATCCAGATTCCGGGCGGCGGTGCCCTCGCGGATCATGATGAACTGGCCCCGCTGGAGCTTGCGCACCGCGTCCTCCAGCTCCGAGCACTCGTGGTCCGAGTAGACGCCGGCGGCCACGTAGGCGTCCAGATCCTTGCCCAGGAGGCCCGGGGCGTGGCCGTCGATCTTCTTGTGGTGGGCCTGGGCGGCGACGATCTTTTCGATGACGCCGGCGTCCGCGGCGATGACGCCGGGGTAGTTCATCATCTCTGCCAGGCCGTTGACCCGGGGATGGTCGTAAAACGAGTCGATGGCGCGGTAGTCCAGCGTGGCGCCGGACTCGTCCATGGGCGTGGCCGGCACGCAGGACGGCAGCATGAACCGCACGTCCACCGGCAGCCCCTCGGTGGCCTGGAGCATGTAGTCGATGCCGTCGGTGCCCATGACGTTGGTGATCTCATGGGGGTCGGTGATGACGGTGGTGGTGCCGTGGGGCAGGACCGCCCGGGCAAACTCCCGCGGGCTGGCCAGCGAGCTCTCCAGATGGATGTGCGCGTCGATGAAGCCGGGCAGGACGATCCGGCCGGTCACGTCGTACTCCTTGCGGCCGCTGTACGTCCCCATGCCGACGATCAGGCCCTCCGCCACGGCAATGTCGCCCTGGCAGAGCTCATTGGAAAAGACGTTCAGATACGTGGCGTTCTTCAGCACCAGATCCGCCGGCTCCCGGCCGGCCGCCACGCGGATGATGCGCTGCTTCTTCAGCAGCTTGCGGTTGATCTTCCCGGAGTAGCTTTCGTTGGGTATGGCCATAACGACACATCCTTTCCCTGGCGGTTTCCACAAATTCTGTCGATGCAGCTCGGGCGAATTTGTATCTTTTAGTGTACCACGTTTCCGGCCGTTTGTCTACCGCCGCCTGCCGGGCCGGGGCGGCCGGTCATCCGCCGCGGCGGCAGAAGCCCCCCCATGGGCGCAGGGACTCCCGTGCGCGGAAAAACCGCGGCCCGGGCGGGATCTCCCGTCCGGGCCGTACACTTTTTATTCGCCGGCTTGCAGGGCCGGCAGGCCGGCCGCAAACGGCAGATGGCGCCATGCCCGGAAGTCCTCCAGGGCGCACGTGGCCGCAGCGCGCACGGCCTCCCACTGGAAGGACGTCTCCGCATCCGCCACGGCGCAGACCGGGAAGCCGTCGGCCCGGGCCGTCTCCACGGCGTAGAGCGCGTCCTCAAAGACCCACGCCGCGGCCTTCTCGGCCCCCAGGGCCTCGGCGGCCCGCCGGAAAATCGTCGGGGAGTCCTTGGTGGCCCCCACCTCGCCGCACGTAAACACCGCGTCCAGCAGCTGCCAGGCGCCGGTCCGCTCCAGCGCCGGCCGGGCCAGGGCGCGGTCGGTGGCCGTGGCCAGGGCGATGCCCACACCGGCCTCCTTCAGCGCCTGCAGAAACTCCAGCGCCCCGGGCTTCAGCGCCGACTCGTGGAAGTAGTACTGCTCCACCAGCGCCTCCACGCAGGCAGCGATCTCCTCCACCGGCTGGGGCAGCCCGTAGTCGGCCTTCAGCCGCGGCGCGTACTCCCGCATCCCCACGGGCAGCATATCCTTCCGGATGGTCGCCCGCGGCTCCGCGCCGAACCGGCGCACCACCGTCGGCGCCACCTCGCCCCACATGGGCCCCGAATCCAGCAGCGTCCCGTCCATATCAAAGATTGCAGCCGTCATTCGCCTCATACGACACGCTCCATCCTCAGTTTCGCTCCACACTGTACCATCTGTCCCCTGTTCTGTCAACCGCGGCAATTCCGCCCGTATGCACGGCTTTTCGTATATATTCATTATTATATGAATATATCGCGGGATTTTTTGAATATTTCCAAATACAGCCGAAAGAATCGTGCATTTTTATTCAACTTTACGGTTGCCTTTTTCCGGAATGGGTGGTATGATAGTCCCACCAAACAAAACGAGACGATTCGGAGGAACTGGACTATGAGTGACATCAAGAAAATCGTGCTTGCCTACTCCGGCGGCCTGGACACTTCCATCATCATCCCCTGGCTGAAGGAGCACTACAACAACCCCGAGATCATCGCCGTGGCCGCCGACGTGGGCCAGGACGACGAGCTGGACGGCCTGGAGGAGAAGGCCCTCAAGACCGGCGCCTCCAAGCTGTACGTGCTGGATCTGGTGGACGAGATGGTCGACAATGTCATCGTCCCCTCTATGATGATGGGCGCCAAGTACGAGGACTACCTGCTGGGCACCGCCTTCGCCCGCCCCGTCATCGGCAAGGCCCTGGTGGACATCGCCCGCAAGGAGAACGCCGACGCCGTGGCCCACGGCGCCACCGGCAAGGGCAACGACCAGGTCCGCTTCGAGCTGGCCATCAAGCGCTTCGCCCCGGATCTGAAGATCATCGCCCCGTGGCGTGAGTGGGACATCAAGTCCCGCGACGAGGAGATCGACTACGCCGAGGCCCACAACGTCCCCCTGAAGATCTCCCGGGAGACGAATTACTCCAAGGACAAGAACCTCTGGCACCTGAGCCACGAGGGCCTGGACCTGGAGGATCCGGCCAACGAGCCCCAGTACGACAAGCCCGGCTTCCTGGAGATGAGCGTCTCCCCGTTCCAGGCGCCCGACGAGGCCACGTACGTGACCATCGACTTCGAGCAGGGCCGCCCGGTGGCGCTGGACGGCGAGAAGATGAAGGCCAGCAAAATCATCAAGAAGCTCAACAAGATCGGCGGCGCCAACGGCATCGGCCTGCTGGACATCGTCGAGAACCGGCTGGTGGGCATGAAGGACCGCGGCGTCTACGAGACCCCCGGCGGCACGATCCTCTACCGGGCCCACGAGGTGCTGGAGATGATCACCCTGGACAAGGACACGAAGCACATGAAGCAGAAGCTGGCCGTGGACTTCGCCGACCTGGTCTACAACGGCAAGTGGTTCACCCCGCTGCGGGAGGCCCTGACGGCCTTCGCCGTGGACACGCAGAAGTTCGTCACCGGCCAGGTGAAGCTGAAGCTCTACAAGGGCAACATCATCACCTCGTCCGTCACATCGCCGTGCACGCTGTACTCCGAGAGCCTCGTGACCTTCGATGAGAGCGACTACGATCAGGCCCAGGCCACCGGCTTCATCAACCTGTGGGGCCTGCCCGACACGGTCCAGGCGCTCCGCGAGCAGGGCAAGCTGTAATAACTCCGACAAGATTTCCCTTGCCGAGGGGCAGACCGGGTCTGCCCCTCGGCGGCGTGTCTCCAACGCCGATTCCACACGAAAGGAACGATGGTATGAAACTCTGGTCCGGCCGGTTTGAAAAGAACACCGACCAGCTGGTAGACCGGCTCAACGCCTCCATTTCGTACGACCAGCGGATGTACGAGGAGGACATCACCGGCTCCATGGCCCACGCGACCATGCTGGGCGCCCGCGGCATCATCCCCCAGAGCGAGGCGGACCGGATCGTCCAGGCCCTGGGCGAGATCCTCGAGGACTGCCGGGCCGGGAAGATCACCTTCTCCGAGGAGAACGAGGACATCCACATGAACGTGGAGGTCCTCCTGACGGAGCGCATCGGCGACGCCGGCAAGCGGCTCCACACGGCCCGCTCCCGCAACGACCAGGTGGCCGTGGATCTGAAGATGTACCTGCGGAAGGAGATCGACACCCTGCAGGAGAAGGTCCGCACCCTGATCGCCGCCATCTGCGACAAGGCGGAGGAGCACCTGGAGTCGATCATGCCCGGCTACACCCATCTGCAGCGGGCCCAGCCGTCCACCTTCGCCCACTACACCATGGCCTACGCCGAGATGCTGACCCGCGACCTGGGCCGCCTGGCCGACTGCCGTGTCCGCCTGAACCAGTGCCCCCTGGGCTCCGGCGCCGCCTGCGGCACCACGTACCCCATCGACCGGGCCATGACGGCCAGAGCCCTGGGCTTCGACAAGCCCACCGAAAACTCCATCGACGGCGTCTCCGACCGGGACTACGTGCTGGAGCTGGCCTCGGCCCTGTCCATCCTGATGATGCACCTGAGCCGCTTCTCCGAGGAGATCATCCTCTGGAGCAGCTACGAGTTCGGCTTCGTGACCCTGGACGACGCCTTTGCCACCGGCTCGTCCATCATGCCGCAGAAGAAGAACCCTGACATCGCCGAGCTGGTCCGCGGCAAGACCGGCCGGGTCTACGGCCATCTGATGGGCCTGCTGACCGTCATGAAGGGCCTGCCCCTGGCGTACAACAAGGACATGCAGGAGGACAAGGAGGCCATCTTCGACGCGGTGGACACGGTCTGCAACTGCCTGGACGTGTTCACGCCCATGTACCGGACCATGACCGTCCGCACCGACCGGCTGCGCCGGGCCGCCGCCGAGGGCTTCATCAACGCCACCGACTGCGCCGACTACCTGGTCAAGAAGGGCATGCCCTTCCGCGACGCCTACACCTGCGTCGGGAGGCTCGTCCACGACTGCATCGCCGGCGGCAAGACCCTGGAGACGCTGACGCTGGAGGAATACCGGGCCGTCTCCCCGGTGTTCGACGAGGACGTCTACCAGGCCATCGACCTGATGACCTGCCTGCTGGGGCGGACCGTCCCCGGCGGCCCGGCGCCCGACATGGTCCGGGCCCACATCGCCCACACCCGTGCCCTGCTGCCCAGCGCATAGGGCCCACAGAAAGGAGCCTTCCGATGCAATCGAAACACTTCCTCAAGCTGCTGGACTTCACGCCGGAGGAGATCGCCCACTTCCTGGACGTGGCCGCCGACCTGAAGGCCAGGAAGAAGGCCGGCGTCCCCCACGCCCTCTGCCAGGGCAAGCACGTGGCCCTGATCTTCGAGAAGACGTCCACCCGCACCCGCTGTGCCTTCGAGGTGGCCGCCCGGGACCTGGGCATGGGCGTCACGTACCTGGACCCGGCCGGCTCCCAGATCGGCAAGAAGGAGTCCATCGCCGACACGGCCCGGGTCTTGGGCCGGATGTTCGACGGGATCGAGTACCGCGGCTTCGGCCAGGAGATCGTCGAGGAGCTGGCCCAGTACGCCGGCGTTCCGGTGTTCAACGGGCTGACGAATGAGTTCCATCCCACCCAGATCCTGGCGGACTTCCTGACCATTCAGGAGCACTTCGGCCGCCTTCGGGGCATCAAGCTGGTGTATATGGGCGACGCCCGGTACAACATGGGCAACTCCCTGATGGTCGGCTGCGCCAAGATGGGCATGGACTTCACAGCCTGCGCGCCGGAGAAGTACTTCCCCGACGCGCAGCTGGTGGAGACGTGCCGGGCCATCGCCGCCGAAACCGGGGCGACGCTGACCTTCTCCGAGGATCCCATGGCCGCCACCCGCGACGCCGACGTGATCTACACCGACGTCTGGGTCTCCATGGGCGAGCCGACGGCCGTCTGGGCCGAGCGGATCGCCGACCTGGCCCCGTACCAGGTCAACCGGGCGCTGATGGAGAACGCCGGGCCCCAGTGCCGCTTCATGCACTGTCTGCCGGCCTTCCACGACCTGAAGACCGCCATCGGCGCCGAGATGGGCCGGAAGTTCGGCCGGGAGGACATGGAGGTCACGGACGAGGTCTTTGAGAGCCCGGCCTCCATCGTCTTTGACGAGGCAGAGAACCGGATGCACACCATCAAGGCCGTCATGGCCGTGCTCATGCAGTAACAGCCTCCCAACACTTCATGAAAGGCGGGAATTTCCCATGGAAAAGGCCAAAGTCTACTTCACCGACTTCCGGGCCACCTTCACCGAAAATCTGCTCCAGAAGCTGGCGCGGCTCATGGCCACGGCCGGCATGGACAACCTCCCCTTCGACGGCAAGTACGTGGCCATCAAGCTGCACTTCGGCGAGCCGGGCAACCTGGCGTTTCTGCGGCCCAACTACGCCAGGGCCGTGGCGGACTTCGTCCGCAGCTGCGGCGGCAAGCCGTTCCTGACCGACTGCAACACGCTGTACGTGGGCGGCCGGAAGAACGCCCTGGACCACCTGGACACTGCGGCGCTCAACGGCTTCGGTCCGGCCACCACCGGCTGCCACGTGCTGATCGCCGACGGCCTCAAGGGCACCGACGACGTCGTCGTCCCCATCCGCGGCGGCAAGTACCTGCAGGAGGCGCGGATCGGCCGCGCCATCATGGACGCCGACATCGTCATCTCCCTGACCCATTTCAAGGGCCACGAGCTCACCGGCATCGGCGGCGCCATCAAGAACCTGGGCATGGGCAGCGGCAGCCGCGCCGGCAAAATGGCCATGCACTCGGCCGGCAAGCCCTGGGTGGACGAGTCCCTCTGCATCGGCTGCGGCAGCTGCGCCGACGTCTGCGCCCACGGTGCCCCCGTCCTCACCGACGGCACGTCCCACATCGACCACGACCGCTGCGTCGGCTGCGGCCGGTGCATCGGCGTCTGTCCCGTGGACGCGGTGCTCCACGCCAACGACGAGGCCAACGACATCCTCAACGCCAAGCTGGCCGAGTACGCCAAGGCCGTGCTGGACGGACGGCCCAGCTTCCACATCGCCCTGGTCAACAGCGTCTCCCCCAACTGCGACTGCCACTCGGAGAACGACGCGCCCATCGTCCCCGACGTGGGCATGTTCGCCTCCCTGGACCCCGTGGCGCTGGACCGGGCCTGCACCGACGCCGTCAACGCCCAGCCGCGGCTCCCGGGCACCTGGATCGACGAGAGCGGCGACGGCTCCATCGCCGACACCATGACGGCCGCCCATCCCGACACCAACTGGCACTCCCAGCTGGACCACGCCGAGGCCATCGGGCTCGGCACCCAGCAGTACGAGCTGATCCGCATCTGACCGATACGACACGCGCCCCGCGGCTTCGCCGCGGGGCGCGTGTCATATCGGCCGCCGGAATCCGTCCTCTGTAACAGAGGGGGTGGTGGTATGTTCCGGCTGGATCCCAATTTTCTGATGGTCCCGCAGGCGCTGTACGACGCGCTGCTGGTGTGCGCCGGCCTGCTGGCGCCGATGGGGCTGGCAATGGCCCTCCTGCGGCGGCGGAAGCGGCCGCTGCCGTGGCTGGCCCTCGGGCTGGCGGCCGCGGCGCTGCTGGCCCTGCTGACCACCGGCCGGGTCGTCGGCCACAGGATGGTGGGCGGTCAGACGGACTCAGTCCGCAGCCAGGCGGCGATATCCTGCACCTGCGGGTTCTCGCTGCAGGCCAGGGCGTCCGCCAGCGCGTCGGCGGACAGAGGCGCCCCCTCCAGCAGTCCCTGCAGCAGTGCCGGCAGCTCGGCGTCCAGCGCGTCGGAGTAGACATCCGCCCGGGCGACGCGGCCCTCCCGCAGCGTCAGCAGCAGCTGGATCTCGCCCCAGGAGAAGCGGTGGTCCAGCTCCAGGTCGAACTGGGGCGTCCGGCCCATACGCCACTCCCAGGAGCTGTGCCGCTCCTCGTACGGCCGGATCTGCGCCTGGTCGGCCTCGTTGGGGGCCCACTCCACGTAGTCGCCGTACGTCTTGCGGAACGCCTGCTTCAGCGAGCCCAGCACCATGGGCACCGTCAGCCCCGGCCGCAGCTCCGCCAGATTGCAGACCCGGCTGCGGACGGACTCCACGCCCTTGGCGTGCAGCTTCCGGGCGTCCACCTGCAGGTACTTCTGCAGCCGGCCCATGTCGGCGTGCACCAGCAGCGTGCCGTGGTGCTGGCAGATGTTCCCCCGGCGGCAGAAGGCGTTGCCGGAGAACTTCCGCCCGTCGGCCAGCAGGTCGTTGCGGCCGGTGAACTCGCAGGGGATGTCCAGAGTCCGGATGGCCTGCAGGATCATCCCCAGCTGCTTCTCCACGTCGTAGCGGCCCTGGCCGGCGATGAAGCTGAAGTTCAGGTTGCCGCCGTCGTGGTACACGGCGCCGCCGCCCGTCACGCGCCGCACCAGCTGCACCCCGTCGGTCTCCATGGCCAGCAGGTTGCACTCCTTCCAGGGGTTCTGGTTCCGGCCGATGATGACGGCGTTCTGGTTGATGTAGCAGTGGAGCATCAGCTCGTCCTCGCCCAGGTTGTCCAGCAGCCATTCGTCACAGGCCAGATTCTTCCAGCCGTCGGTGCTCTGGGAAAGGTAAAAGTAGTTCTGCATGGAGACCCCTCCGTCTGCCTGATCCGGTCTGCCCGGATTTGGATTCCGCATTTCCGTATGGAGCAAAGCCGCGCCGTATGAATTCGGTAGTTTCTATTATAAGGCACGGTGAGAACGAATGTAAGCCGCAGAAAGCCCCAACATTCCCGGGGATTTCCGCGGCTGTTTGGACAATCTGCCGGCAGCCCGGCCGGGGCTTGACGGCCCCGGCCGGGCTGCGCGCGTCACAGCGGCTGCTGCTTGATCTTCGCAAAGCGGCGGGGATAGCGGGCCGGCGTCGGCCGCTCCTTCCGGATACAGACCACCCGGTGGACGGCGTCCCCCAGCGGATACTCGAAGATTCCCTCCAGCCGGCCGCCCAGGGCCGCCAGCGCCCGGGCCGCCTCGTCGGCCTCCTCCTGCGCGGCGGCGCCCTTCATGGCCAGGAACTGCCCGCCCGGCTTCACCAGCGGCAGACACAGCTCACACAGGACGTTCAGCCGCGCCACGGCCCGGGAGACCGCCACGTCATACGCCTCCCGATGGCCCGCGGCAAAGTCCTCGGCCCGGGCGGCCACGCAGTCCGCCGCCACGCCCAGGGCCGGCAGCGTCTCGGCCAGCCAGGCGACGCGCTTGCCCAGGGAGTCCAGCAGCGTCAGGGACACGGACGGCTCGGCGATCTTCAGCGGCACGCCGGGGAAGCCGGCGCCGCAGCCCACGTCCACCACCGACTTTCCGCCCAGCTCCGCCGCCTTCAGCAGCGCCAGCGAATCCAGGAAGTGCAGCCGCGCCACGGCCGCCGGCTCCGTGATGGCCGTCAGGTTCATGACGCGGTTCTTCTCCAGCAGCGCCGCGCCGAAGGCGCACATGGTATCGATCTGACCGTCGGTCAGCGTCAGGCCCAGGGCCGGCAGGCCGGCCTGCAGCGTCTCTCTCATGGTTTTCCTCCCGCCGGCGGTTCCGGCTCTCCATCAGTATACCAGAAACCGCCTCCGTTGGAAACGAAAAATTTTGCGTCCCCCCTTGACAACTGTGCATACTGTGCATATACTGTACATACCGGATATGTACAGTCCGGAGCAAAGCGAGGTGTCATGATGGAGATCTACATCAGCAACACCGGCGACAAACCGATTTACGCGCAGATCACCGAGCAGATCAAGGCCAAGATCCTCTCCGGCGAGCTGTGCAGCGGCGACGCACTCCCCAGCATCCGGCTGCTGGCCAAGGAGCTGCGCATCAGCGTCATCACCACGAAGCGGGCCTACGAGGACCTGGAGCAGGCGGGATTCATCACCACCGTGCCGGGCAAGGGCAGCTTCGTGGCGGCGCAGGACCCGGAGCTGCTCCGGGAGGACACCCTGCGCCGGGTGGAGGGGCACCTCCAGGCGGCGCTGGACGCGGCCCGGGCCGGCGGCGTCACCGACGCGGAGGTCGCCGAAACCCTGTCGCTACTGATGGAGGGAGACAGCTATGGAGAACCTGTTGGAGGTTCGGAGCCTGTGTAAGCACTACAAATCCTTTTCCCTGGACCACGTGGACCTGACGGTGCCGGCCGGCACCATCGTGGGCCTCATCGGCGAAAACGGCGCCGGCAAGACGACGACCATCAAGGCCGCCCTGAACGTCGTTCGCCCCGACGGCGGTACCATCCGCCTGCTGGGCGGAGACCCGGCCGATCCGAGATGCCGGGCCGGCGCGGCCGTGGTGTTCGAGGACAGCTACTTCTACGGCGGGCTGACGCCGCGGCAGGTGAGCCGGTCCATGGCCGGCATCTGCCGGGAGTGGGACGGCGACGCCTTCGACCGTCTCTGCCGCCGGTTCGACCTGCTGCAGCGGCAGCCGCTGAAGGAGTTCAGCCGCGGCATGCGCATGAAGCTGAGCCTGGCCACGGCCCTGGCCCGGCACCCGCGGCTGCTGGTGCTGGATGAGGCCACCAGCGGCCTGGACCCGGTGGTCCGCGGGGAGATCCTCGACCTGTTCCTGGAGTTCATCCAGGACGAGGGCTGCGGCGTCCTGTTCTCCAGCCACATCACCACCGACCTGGAGCGCGTCGCCGACCAGATCGCCTACCTGCACCGGGGCCGCCTGCTGTTCCAGGAGGACAAGGACACGCTGCTGGAGGAGCTGGGCGTGCTCCGCTGCTCCGCAGCGGACATGGCGACGCTGCCGGAGGGCACGGTGCTGGCCCGGCGGGATGGCGCCCTGGGCGCGTCGGCCCTGGTGCGGGATCCGGCGCAGGTGCGCCGCCTGCTGCCCGGCGCCGTGGTGGACCGGGTCAGCATCGACGAGATGATGCAGTTCTACGGAGGAGGGGAAGCGAAATGATCGGCTTCTTTCGAAAGGATTTCTACGCGCTGGCCAGCCTGTACAAGAAGAACCTGGCGCTGGTCTTCGTGCTGTACGTCGTGCTGACGGTCTCCACCGGCAACCCGTTCTTCCTGTACTTCCTGATCTGGATGCTGGGCTTCTACAGCCTCAGCGCCATCTCCCTGGACCAGAGCTGCGGCTGGGACCGGTACGCCAGGACGCTGCCGGCCTCACCCCGGCAGGTGGTGGCGGCCCGGTACCTGATTACAGTGGGCTTCATGGCGCTGGGCGCCGCGCTGGCCCTGGCCGTGCAGCTGATCGCCCTGGACGGCCAGCAGGCTGCGCTGGAGACCGTGGGAGCCGTGCCGCTGGTGACGGCCATCGCCATCGTCATCATCAGCATCATGCTGCCCGCGGCGTACAAGTGGGGCATGGAGAAGGCCCGCAACGGCTTTCTGGCCCTGTTCGCGGCGGTGTTCGCCGTCCCGCTGCTGATGGAGCAGGGCGTCCTGGACGACGCGCTCCTGGAGCGGGCCCTGAACTGGCTGAACGCCGTCTCCCCGGCGGCACTGGTGTGTTTCAGTCTGGCCGCCGCGATCCTGGTGTGCTGGATCAGCTACGAAATCGCGTGGCGGATCTACAAAAATCAGGAGTTTTAGGGCGCAAACTGGCCCTTGTTATTTCCGCAGAATATGGTACAATGTGGGTACGAACCGAGGAGGCGCGTACCCACATTGAACATTCTGATGCACATTTGCTGCGCCCCGTGCGCCAACCGGCCCATCGCCTCCCTCCAGGAGCAGGGCCACGCCGTCACCGGCTTCTGGTACAACCCCAACATCCACCCGTTCACCGAGTACCGCGCCCGCCGCAACTGCCTGCGGGACTACGCGGCGGAGATCGGCCTGCCGCTGCTGGAGCGGGACGACTACGGCCTCCGCCCCTTCGTCCGGGCCGTGGCCGGCGACATTGAGGGCCGCTGCGCGTACTGCTACGAGGTGCGGCTCTTTGAGGCTGCCCGCCGGGCCGCAGAGGACGGCTTCGACGCCTTCACCTCCAGCCTGTTCATCAGCCCCTACCAGCAGCATGAGCGCATGGCGGAGACGGCGGAGCGGGCCAGCCGCGAATACGGCGTGCCGTTCTTCTATCAGGACTTCCGGCCGCTGTTCCGGGCCGGGCAGCAGTTCGCCCGGGAACACGGCTTCTACATGCAGAAGTACTGCGGCTGCGTCTTTTCCGAGCAGGAGCGGTACCTGAAGCCCTCGAAAATTCTCCCCTGAGGTTTCCGCGCTCCGCGCGACACCAATTTTTGACTGTAAAGGAGTGGATTCCCATGGAGCTGAAGGGTTCCAAGACCGAGCAGAACCTGATGACCGCCTTCGCCGGCGAGTCCCAGGCCCGGAACAAGTACACGTACTACGCCTCCAAGGCCCGCAAGGACGGCTACGTCCAGATCGCCAACCTGTTCGAGGAGACCGCCAACAACGAGAAAGAGCACGCCAAGATGTGGTTCAAGCTGTTCCACGGCATCGGCACCACGGCTGAGAACCTGCTGGACGCCGCTGAGGGCGAGAACTACGAGTGGACCGACATGTACGCCACCTTCGCCAAGGAGGCCCGCGAGGAGGGCTTCGACCACATCGCCAAGCTGTTCGAGGGTGTCGCCGCCATCGAAAAGGAGCACGAGGAGCGGTACCGCAAGCTGCTGGCCAACGTGGAGGGCGGCCTGGTGTTCAGCCGCGACGGCGACTGCATCTGGCAGTGCAGCAACTGCGGCCACATCGTGGTCGGCAAGCAGGCCCCCGAGGTCTGTCCCGTCTGCGCCCATCCCCAGGCGTACTTCCAGATCAAGGCTGAGAACTACTGAGCACTGCACGGAGCGGGCCTTCCGGGGCCCGCTCCTTTCGTAAGGAGGGACCGCAATGGTCTGGACCGTATTGCCCTCGCCGGTGGGGCCGCTGACGGCCGTGGCCCGGGACGGCGCGCTGGCCGCCCTGTGGCTGGAGGGGCAGAAGTACGCCGGCATCCCGGCCGGCAGCCGTGTGACGCCGGTGGAGGACCCGGCCCTGGCGGCGCTGGAGGTCTGGCTGGAGACGTACTTCTCCGGCCGGGATCCCGGGCCGTTTCCGGCGCCGCTGGCGCCGGAGGGCACCGCCTTCCGCCGCCGGGTCTGGGACGCGCTGCTGGAGATCCCCTGGGGCGAGACCGTGACGTACGGCGCGCTGGCCGCCCGGCTGGGCACCTCGGCCCGGGCCGTGGGCGGCGCCGTAGGGCACAACCCCATCTCCATCGTCATCCCGTGCCACCGGGTAGTGGGCAGCGCCGGCGGCCTGACCGGCTACGCCGGCGGCCTGGACCGGAAGGCGTTCCTGCTGGCCCTGGAACGCCGAAACGGCTGAGCAAAGCTCAGCCGTTTCGCGTTATTCGGGGGGATTCTTCTGTTTCGGGAAGGTCGCCAGGGGATGGTCGTGCTCCTCCTTCATCTCGAAGTGGATCAGCAGCGACAGCAGCGCCCGCAGCAGGATCACCGCGCCGAGGATCACCAGCTCCTGCAGGTTCCGGACCAGGACGGTCTTGAGGATCTCGGCGGCCATCTTGAACTCCAGGCCGGAGGCGAGGCCCTGGGCCAGCACGAACTTGAAGTCCGTGGGCTGGCGGGTCAGCAGGCCCCGGAGGTACTTGTAGAAGGACTGCACCGCCGTGACGGTGACGACGAAGATGCCGATCAGCTCACACAGCGCGATGATGGTCGGCAGGATGGTCTCAATTACGCGCTCGAGCATGGCGCATCCCCCCTCGTTTTACAGCCGCTCGGCGATGGCCCGGGCCGCCTGAACGCCGGAGGCGCCGGCCTGGGCCAGGCCGCGGGTGATGCCGGCGCCGTCGCCGATGGCGAAGAGGTTCGGCAGCTGCGTCTCCAGCTGCGGCGTCAGGCTGATGCGGGCGGAGTAGAACTTGACCTCCACGCCATAGAGCAGCGTGTCGTAGTTGGCCGTGCCCGGGGCGATCTTGTCCAGGGCGTAGATCATCTCGATGATGTTGTCCATGTGCCGCTTGGGCAGCACGAGACTCAGGTCGCCGGGCGTGGCATTGAGGGTCGGCCGGGTGAACGAGTGGCTCATCCGGTGGGGGTTGGAGCGGACGCCCTTGATGAGGTCGCCGAAGCGCTGCACCAGCACGCCGCCGCCCAGCATGTTGGACAGGGAGGCGATGTGCTTGCCGTAGCTGTATGGCTGGTTGAACGGGGAGGTGAAGCGGTTGGAGACCAGCAGCGCGAAGTTGGTGTTCTCCGAGCGCAGGGCCGGGTCGGCGTAGGAGTGGCCGTTGACGGTGATGAGCCCGTCCACGTTCTCAGCCACCACGTGGCCGTACGGGTTCATGCAGAAGGTGCGGACCACGTCGCCGTACTGCTTCGTCCGGTAGAGCAGCTTCGACTCGTACACCACGTCGGTGATGTGCTCAAAAACCTTGGCCGGCAGCTCCACGCGGACGCCCAGGTCCACCTGGTTGTTCGTCATCTCCAGACCCAGCTCCCGGCAGCGGTCGGCGAACCACTCGGCGCCGCAGCGGCCGGGCGCGCTGATGCAGTAGCAGCAGTCCAGGGTCTCTCCGCCGCCCAGCGTCAGCCGATACCCGCCGTCCACCGGCGCGATCTTCTCCACGTGGGTCTTGAAGCGGAATTCGCAGCCCTCGCCGGCCAGGAATTCGTAGATGTTCGTGAGGATCTTCAGGTTCCGCTCGGTGCCCAGGTGCTTGCACTTGGCCTGGAGCAGGTGCAGGTCGTTCTCCAGCGCCTTCTTCTCGATGGCCCGGGCCTCCGGCGTGTCGGTGGAAAACACGTCCTCCGTGGCGCCGAAGCGGACGTTGACGCTGTCCACGTAATCGATGAGGCCCAGCAGCTCCTTGGGATCCAGGTAGTCCCCCAGCCAGCCGCCGAACTCCGTGGTGAAGTTGTACTTGCCGTCGGAAAAGGCGCCTGCGCCGCCGAAGCCCGACATGATCGAGCAGGGCTTGCAGGAGATACATTCCTTCACCTTGCCAGCCACGATCGGGCAGCTGCGGTGGTAGATATCCTGGCCCATCT
Source organism: uncultured Oscillospiraceae bacterium (assembly GCA_904395865.1). Lineage (GTDB taxonomy): Bacteria > Bacillota > Clostridia > Oscillospirales > Oscillospiraceae > Avoscillospira_A. Next base: position 15,958 of record CAJFNY010000063.1, on the reverse strand, counting down.
CCAGAACGACAATGTGCAGGTTGGGCCGGAGCTTGAGCAGCTCGTAGGCCGCGTACACGCCGGCGGTACCGGCGCCGATGATGGCAACATCGTATGTCATTTCCAAAACTCCTTTTCGGATGTGATGCACAGGCTGTGCTCAGTTCACGGTGTTCTCACCGGTCAGCTGCTCGGAGGACTCGGTCTGGAAGTACACGTCCATGACGGCCCTGGCCGCCCGGGCCAGATTGCCGCCCTGGCCGCCCTTCTCCACGTAGACGGCGATGGCGATCTGCGGATCGTCGGCAGGGGCGTAGCAGACGAACACGCCGTTGGCGCTGCCGCCGGCGCCGTGCTCGGCGGTGCCGGTCTTGGCACAGACCGCGATCTCGTAGTCCCCCAGGTACGCCGTGGCGGTGCCCCGGGAGCCGGAGGCCGCCAGGCGCATGCCCTCCTCCACGCAGGCCATGGCCTCCTCTGAGAACGTGTAGCTGCTGACCAGCCGCGGCTCGTTCTGCACCAGAATGCTCTCATAGTCAGACGAGACGACCCGCTCCAGAATCGTCACCTTGTACCGGGGGCCGCCGTTGGCCAGGGCCGCCGTGTAGTTGGCCAGCTGCAGCGGCGTGAAGCTGTTCTCCGACTGGCCGATGGCCGCGGCAATGGTATCGGCGTCGTACCAGCCGGACAGATCCGGATCGTTGGCGTACAGCTCGGCCTTCGTCTCGGCGTTGGCCCGGTGGCCGATCTCCTCGGGCAGCTCGATGCCCGTGGGCTCGCCCAGGCCCAGGTTCCGGGCCACAGTGTCGATGGCAGTGATGCCGGTCTCCCGGCCCACCTCGTAGAAGTAGTAGTTGCAGGACACCTCCAGGGCCTCCATCATGTTGATGATGCCGTGGGTGGTTCCGGTGTTGGTGTAGATCAGGCACTCAGGCTGGTACGTCTCGAAGTACGTGTACCGGCCCTGGTCCTCGATCTCCCGGTACCGGCCGATGCCGGCGCTGTCGATGGCGGCAATGGCCGTCACCATCTTGAAGGTCGAGCCCGGAGCGCCGGGACTCAGAGCCCGGTTGTAGTAGGGATTGTACGGGTCCTGGCTGACCTCGGCGTAGTCCTCGTAAAACGTCTCCAGGCTGAACGTCGGGTAGCTGGCGGAGACGAGCACCTTGCCGGTGTCCACCTCGATGGCCACCAGCGCACCGCCCTCGGCGTCGGTGCCGCGGCCCTGGCTGTCGCTGGAGGACGGGATGCCGTTGGCCCGCAGGTCGAGAATGATCTCCTCCAGCGCCTCCTCGGCAGCGGCCTGCATTTCAATGTCGATGGTCAGCATCACGTTGTCGCCGGCCTCCGGCTCCGTCACCCAGTACTCGTCGAGGATTTCGCCGTCCTCGGAGACCGTCGTCACCTTCTCGCCGTCGACGCCGTGGAGCACCTCCTCAAAGGCCAGCTCCACGCCGGTGCGGCCCACCTGGGCGTTCATGGGGTAGCCCAGGGCCTGGTACGTCTCCTCGTACTCATCCGCCATCATGCTGCCCAGGTAGCCCAGGATGTGGGCGGCGTACTCGGTGTTGTAGACGCGCACCGTCGTCGTCTGGACGCTGAGGCCCGGGGTGGACAGCTCCATGATGGAGGCCAGGGTGTCGGTGTCCACGTCGCTGATGAGGATGTAGCTCTCCAGCCCCGTGCCGTCCACGGCGCGCAGGGCCAGCTCATACCGCAGCCCCACCACGCGCCGCGCCTGCTCCTCGGTCCACTCCTCCGGGATGTTGAAGGCGTCCCGGAGCTCGCGCATCAGGTTCTGGGGGGACATGTCCGTGTCCCAGCCGTTGGCGTCCATGAAGAGGCGGAAGCGGTTCTGCCACGTGGAGCTCTGGCTCTCCAGCGTGTACGTGTACGGCGTCTCCAAGCTGATGGGCAGGTGATCCACGTATGCCACGCCCAGGCTCGCGCACAGCTCTGCCAGCTCCAGCAGGTGCTGATTGGGCTGGTCAGCGTTCAGGAGCACGTACCGGTCGATCTGGATGTTGTAGCTGGCCCGGTTGGAGACGAGCACCGTGCCGTTCCGGTCGAGGATCTCGCCGCGGGCGGCCTGGACCGTGGAGCGGTACGTATACGACTGGGCGTCCTGGGCCTCGCTGGCGGCGGCCGGCTCCTGCAGCTTGAACAGCCGCGCCGTATACAGGCCCACCAGCACCGCGATCAGCACCAGGAACACGCCGATGCGGAAACGGATCTTTCGTTCGATTTCAACCGCCTGCCTTTCCAATCCACCGGGTCAGCCACCAGAAAAGCGGGGCCGTAATCATCGAGAACGCAATCTGCAGGCCCAGCAGCGCCAGCGCATTGGACGGCAGCGGCGCATCCATATAGAGCCGCTGCAGGTAAACGCCGCCTTCGCAGAGCACCAGGGCCAGGAGGCAGCCCGGCAGCGCCGGAAGCAGCGTGCGGGTCAGATACGTGGCCGGGAAGTAGCCGGCAATGACGGCTGCCAGCGGCAGCATCAGCACGAACATCGCCCCGTCCTCGACCCCCGAGAGGGCCCACAGCAGGCCGGCCGCCAGGGCAAATACGCTGCCGCTCTCGTGGCCCTCGCGGCACGCCACACACGCCACGTACACCGGCACCAGGCTCAGCTTCGCCCCCAAAAAGGTCCGGTTGCCCAGCACCACCGTATTCAGCAGCACCACCACCAGCAGGCCGAGGCTGTAGAGCGTCCATTTGAGAATTTTTCGGTATCGATGAGCCATGGCGCGCCCTCACGACTCGTAGTCGGCAATCAGGAACACCTGCTCCAGGTCGCCGAAGTTGGCCGCCGGCGACAGCACCGCGTACTTGCCGACGCCGGTTTCGTCCAGCCCGGCATCGGTGACGTAGCCCAGCAGCAGATCCTTCGGGTAGAAGGTCGAGCCGGTGGTGACCACCTGGTCGTTGTTGCGGATGACGGCGTCGGACGACAGATAGTTCATGCGCATGGTTCCGTCCTTTTCCAAAGAGCCCTGGACCACGCCGGTGTAGCCTGAGGCCGTCACCGACGCGGAGATCTCCATGGAGGGGTCCAGCACCGTCGTGATGGTGGCCCAGCCGGGCCCCACCGCCGTCACCAGCCCCACCACCTGGCCCAGCTCCGTGACGGCGCACATGCCCACCTGGATCCCGGCGCCGCTGCCCTTGGAGATGGTGCAGGCGCTCTTCCAGTTGGACGCGTCCCAGCTGGTGACGTAGGCCGAAAGGAAGGTGTAATCCGGATGCTCCTCCTGGAGGCCCAGCAGCTCCGTCAGCCGCTCGTTCTCCCGGCGGTAGACCTCCGCGTCGCGGACGTCGGCCTCCAGCTCGGCAACCCGCTGCTGCAGCGCCTCGTACTCGGCCTCCAGCGCGTCGTAGCGGAACAGATAGTCGTACATCCGCTCCACCTGCCGCGTCACGGCCGCCGCGGCGCTGCGCAGGGGCGACAGCAGCGCGCCTGCCACCTGCTCGCCGGCCGTGGCGCCGCGGGTAACGACACCGATCACCGCCAGCACGATGGCCAGGCACAGGGCTATGCCCAGCACCAGCTTGACCTTCCCGGTAAACAGCTTCTTCAAAGGGGCAACACCTCAAGTTTTCCGTCTGGCTCCCCCGCCTGGCCCAGGATCTCCACGCCGGCGGCGCGGAGCATCCGGCACAGCCGGCACAGAGGGAGCCCCATCACATTATAATAGTCCCCGTCCAGCCGGTCAACGAAAATCGATGCCAGGCCCTGAATCCCGTAGGCGCCGGCCTTGTCCATGGGCTCGCCGGTGGCTACGTAGGCCGCGATCTCCCGTTCCGTCAGCGGACGGAAGTGCACGTCGGTGACGACGGTGTCCGTCTCGGCCCGGCCGCCCCGGCGGACCGTCACGCCGGTCATCACCTGATGGGCCCGGCCGGACAGGGCCCGGAGCATCTCCGCCGCCTCGTCCGCCGACCGCGGCTTCCCCAGGACACGGCCGTCCAGCACCACCACCGTGTCGGCGGCTATCACGACGGCGCTGCCCGGGTCCACGGCCGCGGCCTTCTCCGCCGACAGCCGGGCGACCTCCTCGGCCGGCGGCCGGGCCGCGTCCATCGACTCATCCAAATCGGCTGCCCGCACCGTGAAGTGCAGGCCCAGCCGCTCCAGCAGCTCCCGCCGCCGCGGCGACTGGGAGGCAAGAATCAGTTCCATACGCGCTCCTTTCCGGCGTCACTCCACGCCCCGCAGGTACAGGCCGCGGGTGTGCTGGCCCGGGTCGAAGGGCGCGCCGGAGCGCCACGCTTCGACGATCCGGTCCACCTCCCGGGGGTTCTCCGTGGTGAACAGCAGCCGCAGGCCCCAGAGGCCCAGGCCGTTGAGCGAGCGCCGCCGGTCCAGCAGGTACAGCTTCCGGCCGTTGAGCACGACGCTGCGGCACGTCTCCCCGTCGGAGACCACCGGGAACTCCGCGCCGGTCCGGTCCACCAGGCGGACCGCCGGCCCCTGGCAGCTGCACACGCCCGTGCGGTTCTTCACGAGGCAGTTCTCCGTCAGCATCAGCGGCAGCCGGCCGTAGGCGATCAGCTCCGTGGGCAGGGCCTTGCTCAGGTCGCGCACCTGGGCCAGCAGCAGCTCGAAGGAGGCCGTCATGGAGACGAAGCCCATCCGCCGCAGCTGCGCCGCCGTCCGGGAATTAAAGACGTTCAGGCCGAAATCCCCGCGCACCTCGAAGCCCCGGGAGACGGCCAGCGACAGCTGCCCCAGATTCCCGGCCAGCACCTGGCGCACCCCGGCCGCATACGCCGCGTCCAGCTGGCGCAGCACCGCGGCGTTCTCCCGGTCCCAGACGACCCGCGGCAGCACCGCCGCCACGTTCGTCTGCTGTGCCAGCGCCCGGGCCTGCGCCGGATCGGCCGCCAGCTGGCCCAGGGGCACGTAGAGCACGGCCGGCTCCGCCGCCAGCAGCGCCTCGGTGGCCTGCTCCAGTGTCCGGACCTGCGCCGTCAGCACCGGCGCACCGGCATGCCCCTCGAACCGCAGCGGCGGCGAATACTGGTTCAGCGCCGGACGCGGCAGCTGCCCCCGGGCCGCCGTCAGCCGGGCCAGCGCCTCCCGGCGCAGGCCGTTGACGGCGCTGGCAGACAGCGTCAGCCCCGGCTCCACCACCGCCCGCACCTCCGTGCAGTAGTACGGCGTCCCGCCGGTCTTGGCCAGCCGCTGCGCCAGGGCCTCCCGCGTCAGCTCCCGGTTGACGGCCGTCTGCGGCGTCTCCCCGACGCATTTGAGGATCCGTCCGCCGTCGTCCTCCACCGCCAGAAGCGCCGGCTGGTCCCGCCGGATCAGCGCGTAAAACCGCACCGGCACCCGCGGCCGCTCGCCGTTTTCGTACGTGGCCCGGGCTGCCTGCAGCAGCTCCCGCTCCTCCCGGCCGGCGCCGCGGATGCCGAGCATCTCCGGCCCCGTCTCTCCGCGGAGGTAGCCGTCGGTGAAGCCCTGGCGGGAGAACACCCGCTCCAGCTCGTCCAGGTCCGAGCGCCGGATCGGCTTGCCGTCCAGCGCCGCCCGGTAGATGCGCGTGACCACGGCCACGTACTCCGGCCGCTTCATGCGCCCCTCCAGCTTCAGGGAGGTGACGCCCATCTCCTCCAGCCGGCGCAGATGGGCCAGGGCGCAGCTGTCCTTGAGGCTCAGGGGGTAGCGCTGCTCGAAGCGGCCGTAGCCGTACGGCAGGCGGCACGGCTGGGCGCACTGGCCGCGGTTGCCCGAGCGGCGCCCCACCACCGCCGAAAAGTAGCACTGGCCCGAATAGCACATGCACAGGGCCCCGTGGCCGAAGACCTCGATCTCTACCGGGCTGGAGCGGCAGATGTGGGCAATCTGCTCCTCCGGCAGCTCCCGGGCCAGCACCACGCGGCTGCAGCCCAGCTCCGCCGCGGCCCGGACACCCTCCAGGGAGTGAATGCTCATCTGCGTGCTGGCGTGCACCGGCACCTCCGGCGCAATCTGACGGCAGAGGCTTACCAGCCCCAGGTCCTGCACGATGAACGCATCCACGCCCAGCAGCGCTCCATGGCGGATCAGCTCCGCCGCGCCGGGCAGCTCCCGGTCCACGGCCAGGGTATTCAGAGTCAGATGGACCTGCACGCCGCGGACGTGACAGTACGTCACCGCTTCCCGCAGATCATCCAATGAGAAGTTCCGTGCGCCCATCCGGGCATTGAAGCCCTCGGCGCCGAGATACACCGCGTCCGCCCCATTCTGCACCGCCGCGCGCAGCGCCTCCATGGAGCCGGCCGGAGACAACAATTCCAACATATATCAAACCTCGCAGGGTGGGTTTCCAGAAAAAATCGGTACGAATTGAGTATATCACAAATCCCTCTCCCGCGAAAGAGCAAATGCAAAAAACGTTGACATAAAATTGCAGAGAATTTCCCACAAACCTTACAAGCGCCGGCCCGTGACAGATCCGCAGGTCTGTGCTAGAATAGAGGCATCCGGGGCGGCCTGGCGGCCGCCCGCAGCAGGAGGGTATCTCATATGGAAAAGAATTATCGTGCCGAGCTGACCGGCGTTTTCGGCGATCCGGTGGACGGCAACCCCACCGGCGTCATGGAGGAAGCCGCCTACCGGGCGCTGGGCCTCAACTACCGGTATCTGACCATGCGCGTGGCCGCCGGGGACCTGGCCGCCGCCTTTGCCGGCGCCAAGGCCGTCGGCATGGCCGGGCTGAACCTGACCATGCCCCACAAGCAGACCATCGTGCCGCTGCTGGACGGGCTGACCGACGCGGCGGAGCGCATCGGCGCCGTCAACACCGTCTTCCGGGACGGGTCCCGCTGGATCGGGGAAAACACCGACGGAAAGGGCTTCGTCCGGGCCCTGAAGCTGGCCGGGACGGATCCGGCCGGCGCGCGGGTGACGATCCTCGGCGCCGGCGGCGCCGCCCGGGCCATCGGCGTGGAGTGCGCCCTGGCCGGCGCCGCCGCCATCACGGTCGTCAACCGCAGCGAGGCCCACGGCCGCGCGCTGGCGGAGCAGATCGCCGGCCGGACGCCGGCCTCCGCCGTCTGGCAGCCCTGGGACGGCCTGGCCGTCATTCCGGCCGGCACCGACATCCTCATCCAGGCCACCTCCGTCGGCCTGCACCCCCACGGCGAGGAGCTGCCGGACGTGCAGCTGGACACCATCACGCCGGAGATGGTCGTCTGCGACGTGGTGTTCAATCCGGTCCGCCCCCGCTTCCTGCAGGAGGCGGCAGCCCGCGGCGCAAAAACCGTCACGGGCATCGGCATGCTCGTGCAGCAGGGCGCCCTGAACTTCGAGCTGTGGACCGGCCGCCGTGCGCCCGCCGACGTCATGTACGACGCCCTGGCCCGGGAATTCGGCGCCCAGGAGGACGCCCGTGGAGATCACCATTGACCATCTGACCGCCGGCGCCGCCCGGGCGGAGGGGACGGCCGTCATCATCGACGTGTTCCGGGCCTACTCCTTCGAGTGCTGGGCCTACGCCCGCGGCGCGGCGCGGGTCTGCCCCCTGGCCGACCTGGACGAGGCCCTGGCCCGGAAGGCCGCCCACCCCGACTGGCTCCTGGCCGGCGAGCGGCACGGCCGCCCGGCCCCCGGCTTCGACTTCGGCAACTCCCCGGCGCAGATCGAGCATGCAGACCTGACGGGACGGACCGTCGTCCACACCACCAGCGCCGGCACGCAGGGCATCGCCGCGGCCGTCCGCGCCCGGCGGATCCTCTGCGCCGCCCTGGTCAACGCCGCGGCCACGGCCCGCTACCTCCGGCAGCTGGGGGAGACGCGCGTCAGCCTCGTCTGCATGGGCTTCGAGAACACCCGCCCCACGGAGGAGGACACGCTCTGCGCTGAATACCTCCGGGCGCTGCTGCTGGGCCAGCCCTTCGACCTGGCCGGCCGGCTGCCGGCCCTGCGGGACGGCCCCGGCCGCCGCTTCTTCCTTCCGTCGGATCAGAGCTTCGCGCCGGAGCGCGACTTCGTCCTCTGCACCGAGGCCGACCGCTTCCCCTTCGCCCTGGAGATCCGCCGGGACGAGGCCGGCACGGCCTGGTCGGCGCGCGTCGACGCATAGCGACGACGCAGGCTGTCGAAAAGCCGTACCAGCCGAAGGCTTCAGAGGGAGGGATCGTGTGCAAGGCTGCTCCGCAGAGCGTGCCGGAGCGCAGCCGCCCGCAGCGCGGGCGGCACTTGGCGCGGAGGCGGAACCGTCAGGGTTCCCCTGCGTGTTCCATCAAAAATAAAATTTGCAACTTCAAGAAGTTGCAAATTCGTGAGCAGCTTGTCAAAAAATCTCGTGAGAGACTTTTTTGACAAGCGACGGCGCAGACTGCGCTCCGCAGTCTGCGCCGGTTTTTTATCGCAAGCCCTCAGCCCAGCACGCCCAGGTGCTCCAGCAGGATCTTCAGCCCCAGCAGCACCAGTACCGCGCCGCCCAGCAGCTCCGCCCGGGACTTGCCCCGCAGCCCCACGATGCCGCCTGCCCGGACGCCCAGGGCCGAGAGGCCGAAGGTGATCCCGCCGATCAGCGCCACGGCCGGCAGAATGTCCACCCGGAGGAACGCGAACGTGATGCCCACGGTCAGCGCGTCGATGCTGGTGGCCACGGCCAGCGGCAGCATGGCCCGGAAGCCGAAGGACGCCTCCACCGGCTCATCGTCCTTCCGGAACGACTCCCGGACCATATTGACGCCGATGATGCCCAGCAGGACGAAGGCGATCCAGTGGTCCACGCCGGCGATGAACGACTGGAAGCGCACGCCCAGCAGCCAGCCCAGCAGCGGCATCAGCGCCTGAAAGCCGCCGAACCACAGGCCGGCCGTCAGCGCGTGGCGCACCGTCACCCGTCCGGCCGACAGGCCCTTGCAGACCGAGACTGCAAAGGCGTCCATGGCCAGGCTCAGGGCCGTCAAGATCAGTTCCATCATTCCCATGGCTCGTCCCTCCCACGGCAGAAAAAAGCGAGACCTATCTGCTGCTGCAAATAAGTCTCGTCATTGAAAACAAAGCCAGGGGCCGTGCCCCAGTCTGTTGACCTTGTTGCGCTCGTCGCGCCGACTACTCCCTTAATTCCCGGTCATCATACCACGGCCGCCCGGAGATAGTCAAGGCAAACCCCGTCGGCCGGCCGGAGAAAAAAGAGGGTGCAATTTTGCCGGATTTCCGCTATAATGCAGGTACAGGGCGCCGCCGTCGGCGGGCCAATTGACGAGGAGGGTTTCCTTATGAAGCATACGCTGAATCTGCTGGCCTTCGACCTCGGCGCCAGCAACGGCCGCGGGATCCTGGGCCGCTTCGACGGTGAGCGCATCACCATGCAGGAGCTGCACCGGTTTGAAAACGACTACATTCCGCTCAACGGCATTCTCTACTGGGACAGCCTGAACCTGTTCCACCAGTCGAAGCAGGCGCTCTACGCCTTCAAGCGCGCCGGTCTCGGGGATCTGGCCGCCTTCGGTGTCGACACCTGGGGCGTGGACTACGGCCTGCTGGACCGCAACGGCCACCTGCTGGGCAGCGCCCGCTCCTACCGCATGTCCGTGGATGAGGACATGGAGCGCGTCTGGAAGGTGCTTCCCTTCGCCGAGCAGTTCCGCCGCACCGGCGTGGCCGCCCAGAACTACAACACCGTCTATCAGCTCTGCCGCCGGCAGGCCGAGGGCGACGTGGCCCTGGAGCAGGCCGAGACGCTGCTGATGACGCCGGACCTGATCGGCTACTTCTTCAGCGGCGAGAAGGCCTCGGAGTATACCATCACCACCACCTCCATGCTCTACAACCCGGCCGCCGGCGACTGGGACTGGGCCTCCATCGACCAGCTGGGCCTGCCGCGGAAGATCTTCCCGCGGATCGACCGGGCCGGCACCATCCGCGGCCATCTGCGGCAGGACATCGCCGAGGAGATCGGCATCAACCGCGCGGCTCACGCCGCCGTCGGCTGCCACGACACGGCCTCGGCCGTGGCCGCCATTCCCGGGCAGGGCAACTTCGCCTTCTGCTCCAGCGGCACCTGGTCGCTGTTCGGCGTGGAGACGGACAAGCCGATCCTCACCGACGCCGTCCGCGATGCCAACTTCACCAACGAGGGCACGGTCCAGGGCGGCTTCCGGCCGCTGAAGAACATCATGGGCCTGTGGCTGATCCAGGAGTGCCGCCGCGACTGGGCCAAGGCCGGCAGCAAGTACAGCTGGGACGAGATCGTCCAGATGGCCCAGCGGGAGCAGCCCCTGCGCTCCATCATCGACCCGGACTACGGCCCCTTCTTCAACGCCGGACACATGGAGGAGAAGATCCGCGACTACTGCGCCCGCAGCGGCCAGCCGGTGCCGGAGACGCCAGGCCAGATCGCCCGCTGCATCTATGAGTCCCTGGCGCTGAAGTACCGCTGGGCGCTGGAGCGCCTGGAGGAGATCAAGGGCGCCCGGCTGGACACGCTGAACATCGTCGGCGGCGGCATCCAGAACAAGCTGCTCAACCAGATGGCGGCCGACGCCATCGACCGCCCCGTCGTCACCGGCCCCATCGAGGGCGCCGCCATCGGCAACCTGCTGCTGCAGGCCGTGGCCCTGGGCGAGCTGAAGAATCTCGAGGAGGTGCGCCAGGTGGTGCGCCGCTCCGAGTCCGTGGACGTCTACGAGCCGCACCACACCCAGGCCTGGGAGGACGCCTACGGCCGCCTGCTGGAGAGCGCGCAGAAGGTCTGATTCCCCACACAAGACACAGCAAACCGCCGCCCGCCCGGGAATCCGGGCGGGCGGCGGCTGTATCGGCGTCAGACGGGCGCATGTACGAAAAAGTTCTTCAGGCAGTACTGCATGATGGCCTTTCGGGTGACGATGCCAATAAATTTTTCCCGGTCGTCGATGACCGGCACGAAATTCTGGTCGGTGGCCTTGGTGATGAGATCTTCGATGTCGGTGTCCACCGAGACCGGGCGGTTGTCCCTTCTGTGGGAGATTTCCATGATCGTATGCCCTTCGGTCTGCTTCAGATCCATGACGCACAGCTTTTTCAGGGCCCACAGCAGATCCCCCTCGGTCAGGGTGCCGCAGTAGGTGCCGTCTTTTCGGAGAATCGGCAGCGCCGCGAAGCCGGCCTGCTCCATGCGCTCCAGGGCCTGACGCATGGTGTCGTCTTCCTCCAGGAAGGAACAGTTTGCTTTGGGTGTCAGAAAAAACAGGATGTTCATGACGTATCCCCTTTCGCCCTCATTGTACCATATCCGGAGGGCGAAGGCGTGAAAAAAGTGTTAAATCCACAAAACCGACGCAGAAAAAACTGCGCCGGTTTTGTGGATATTGCCTAAATTCAGTTGGCCGGCTGGTTGGCAGCCTCAATAATTTTCACAAATTTTTCAGGCACCAGGGACGCGCCGCCGATCAGGCCGCCGTCGATGTCCGGCTGAGCCAGCAGCTCGAAGGCATTCTTCTCGTTCATGCTGCCGCCGTAGAGGATCGAGATCGCCCGGGCGATCTTGGCGCCGAACAGCTTGCGGATGACCGTCCGGATGTGCTCACAGACCTCCTCGGCCTGCTCCGGCGTGGCGGTCTTGCCGGTGCCGATGGCCCAGATGGGCTCGTAGGCCACGACGATCTTACGGATCTTCTCCTCCGGCACACCGTTGAGCGCGCACTTGATCTGCATGGAGATCCAGTCCTCGGTGATGCCCAGCTCCCGCTGCTCCAGGCTCTCGCCCACGCAGACGATGGGCATCAGCTCCGCCTGCAGGGCGGCCCGCACCTTGGCGTTGACGTCGGCGTCGGTCTCGCCCATGGCGCGGCGCTCCGAGTGGCCCACGATCACGTATTTGCAGCCGGCGTCCACCAGCATGTTGGCAGCGATCTCACCGGTGTAGGCGCCGGAGGGATTGGCGTTGCAGTTCTCCGCGCCGATGCCCACGCGGGTCTCCCGCATGGCCCGGACGGCCGCCGGAATGCAGACCGCGGGCACGCACAGCGCCACATCGCACCAGCGGCCCTTGGGCATGATGCTCTTGAACTCGGTCATGAATTCCTTCGTCTCGCTGGGGGTCTTGTTCATCTTCCAGTTGCCGGCGATGATGGTCTTGCGATATTTTCTGTTCATGTTGATCGTATCTCCTCAACGATGGTTTTGTCGGTACCCGCAGAAGGCGCGGCCGCTTATTTGTCCTCCAGGCAGGCGATGCCGGGCAGTTCCAGTCCCTCCAGGAACTCCAGGGAGGCGCCGCCGCCGGTGGAGATGTGCGTGATCTTGTCGGCAAAGCCCAGCTGCTCGCAGGCTGCCGCGCTGTCGCCGCCGCCGACGATGGTGATGGCATCCGCCTCGGCCAGAGCCTGGGCCACGGCGATGGTGCCGGCCGCCAGCGTCGGGTTCTCAAAGACGCCCATGGGGCCGTTCCAGACGACGGTCTTTGCCTTGCGGACGGCATCGCCAAAGGTCTTGCGGGACGCCTCGCCGATGTCGAGGCCCAGCATGTCGCCGGGGATGGCCGTCACGGGAACCGTCTTCGTCTCGATGGGCCCGTCGATGGGGTCGGGGAAGCCGGCAGCCACCACGGCGTCCTCCGGCAGCAGCAGCTGCACGCCCTTGTCCTTGGCCTTCTGCAGCATCTCGCGGCAGTAGTCCACCTTCTCGGCGTCGAACAGGGACTTGCCGATGCCGCAGCCCTGGGCCGCCAGGAACGTGTACGCCATGCCGCCGCCGATGATCAGCGTATCCACCTTCTCCAGCAGATTGTTGATGACGTTGAGCTTGTCCGAGACCTTGGCGCCGCCGAGGATGGCCACGAACGGGCGGGCCGGGTCGGTCAGGGCCTTGCCCATGATGCTGATCTCCTTCTGGATCAGGAAGCCGCAGACGGCGGGCAGGTAGTCGGCCACACCGGCCGTGGAGGAATGGGCACGGTGCGCGCTGCCGAAGGCGTCGTTGACGTAGAGGTCCGCCAGGGATGCCAGCTCCTTGGACAGCTCCGGGTCGTTCTTCGTCTCACCCTTCATGAAGCGGGTGTTCTCCAGCAGCAGGATCTGGCCGGGCTGCAGCGCAGCGGCCTTGGCCTTGGCGTCCTCACCGACCACGTCCCGGGCCATGATGACCTCCTGGCCCAGCAGCTCGCTCAGGCGCTTGGCCACCACGGCCAGGCTCAGCTCCGGCTTCCACTCGCCCTTGGGCTTGCCCATGTGCGAGCAGGCAATGACGGCTGCGCCGTGCTCCAGCAGGTAGCGGATCGTCGGCAGCGCCGCCACGATGCGCTTGTCGCTGGTGATCTGGCCGGCCTTCAGCGGCACGTTGAAATCGCAGCGAAGCAGGACCTTTTTGCCCCTGACGTCAATGTCCTCCACCGACTTCTTGTTGTAATTCATAATCTTGACCTCCATAAATCGTAGATGCTCTCACCGTTTACCAGCCGGCCATGCGTCCCTGCCCGCTCAGGTGGGGGAACCCCTGCTGCCGCAGGGCCTCGAATGCGACGATGGCCACAGAGTTCGCCAGGTTCAGGCTGCGCGCCTCGCTGCGAATGGGGATCCGCAGGCACCGGTCGCGGTACTGCCGCAGAAGCGCCTCGTCCAGGCCGCGGGTCTCCTTGCCGAACAGCAGGTAGCAGCCGTCGGAAAAGCGCGCCTCGGCGTAGCTCCTGGGTGCCTTGGTCGTCAGCAGCCACGGCTCCCGCACGTCGTTGCGGGCGAAGAAATCCGCAAGATTTTCGTAGACCCGCACGTCCACCAGATGCCAGTAGTCCAGCCCCGCCCGCTTGACCGCCTTGTCCGAGATGTCGAAGCCCAGCGGCCGGATCAGATGGAGCACGCTGCCGGTGGCGGCGCAGGTTCTGGCGATGTTGCCGCAGTTCTGCGGGATCTCCGGCTCCACCAGCACGATATGCAGCATTTGCAAGCCTCTCTGCGCAGGCGGGGTGTCGGGTTGCGCCTGCACGTTCCTATTCTATGATAAAGCGCCGGAAAATTCAACAACGAAATGGGCTTTTTTTGATTTTTCCGGGGATTCGCCGGAAAAACTCCGCAATTCCGTCACCGGACGTGGCCGGAAAAATTTTTTTGCCGGCCGCGAAACCTTTCGCGCCGGTTTCCGTTCTGATATAGTAGAAGCACCATCCAAGAGAGGAGGATGACCCATGAAAACCCGCATCACCACCCTGCTTCTGGCCGCGGCCCTGGCGGCCGGCCTGCTGGCCGGCTGTGCCACCGACGCGGACACAACGTGTGAACGGAACACCGTCCCGCCAGACCCCGCCACCGCCGGGCAGATGATCGCCAGCGACAGCCCGTCGCCCGCGCCGGACCTGACCGGCGAAACCGTCACCCGGCTGGCCTTCCTTCAGGCCCTGGCCGACGCCGACGGCGTCGACCTGTCCGCCGTCGGGGACAGCCACCCCTTTGCCGACGCCGGGCCGTCCCCGGCCCTCAGCTGGGCCTGGGACGCGTGGCTCGTCAACGGCAGCGCCGCCGACACCTTCCGCCCCGACGATCCCATCACCCGCCAGGAGGCCGCCGCCGTCCTCAGCCGGTACCTGGACTGCCGGTACACCGCCCTGCCCGGCGGCTGCGGCACCGGCCAGCCGGACGTGTCCGACGCCGCCGGCTGGGCCCGGGACGCGATCCTGCACTGCTGGATGTACGGCGTCGTCCCCAGCGGCGACTTCCGCCCGGCGGAGCGCCTGACCGGCAGCGACGCCGCAGCGTGGATCAATGCCGCGGCCAACGTGTCCGCAGCCACGGTCGCCGCGCCCGGGGAACCGGGCTTCGCCGACCGTCTGGCCGGGGCTGCCGCGCCGGAGACGGGCAACTGGCTGCTCTCCCCGTACTCCGCCCGCCTGGCTCTGGCCATGGCTGCCAACGGCGCCGCCGGCGAGACGCGGCAGCAGCTGCTGGACGCGCTGCAGATCGACGATCTGGACGATTTCAACGCCGAGACGGAGGCCCTGCTGGCGCGGTACGAATCCATCGCCCGGGCCGTAACGCTGGACACCGCCAACGCCGTCTGGCTCAACGAGACGCAGCTGCCCGGCGTCACCCTGCGCCCGGCGTACAAGTCCCTGCTGCGGGAGCACTTCGGCGCCGAGGTCGGCACCGTCACCGACGCCAACTCCGTGGAGACGGTCAACGCCTGGGCCGATCAGGCGACCCAGGGCCGCATCCCCGCCATTCTCACCGAGGATAACCGCCAGTTCGCCGCCGTCCTGGCCAACGCCGTGTACTTCCGGGCCGCGTGGCAGGAGACCTTCTCCGAGCACCGGACGGCCGCCGGCGTCTTTGCCAACGAGGACGGCACCACGGCCGAGGCGGACTTCCTCCACGGTGTCCTGGACGTGGGCTACTTCGCCGACGGCACCGCCCAGATCGTCCGGCTGGACTTCGCCCGCACCGCCTCCGACCCGGACGGCGAGAACTTCGTCCGCTTCCCCGACGCCGACTTCAGCATGTATCTGGTGCTGCCCGGCGCCGCCTGGCCCGGCGGCGCACCGCTGGACGCCCTGCTGGATCAGGCGGCGTTCACCGACGGCCCCGTCCGTCTGACCATCCCCAAGTTCACCCTGGAGTACGGCGGCACGCTCAATGACGCCCTGCAGGCTCTGGGCGTCTCCGACGCCTTCGACCCCGACGCCGCCGACTTCTCCGCCATGGCCGACGCCCCGCTGTTCGTCGACACGGTGCTCCAGAAAACGTACCTGTCCGTGGACGAGAACGGCGCCGAGGCCGCCGCCGTCACGGCCATCGCCATGGAGGACACCGACGCCCCGCCGGAGGGCCGGGATCCCATGGTCCGCACCTTCACCGCCGACCGCCCCTTCTACCTGGCCATCCGCGACAACACCACCGGCGAGCTGCTGTTCGCCGGCTACTACGGCCAGGCCGCCTGACGCTGGTCAAAAAGTCTCTCACGAGAATTTTTTGACCAGCTGCCCACGAATTTGCAACTTCAAAAAGTTGCAAATTCGGGTTTGATTGAACGCGAAAGGGAACCCTGACGGTTCCGCCTCCGCGCCAAGTG
>CAJFNY010000062.1 GCA_904395865.1 uncultured Oscillospiraceae bacterium | reverse complement strand
GGTGATGCCCTCCAGGGCGTCCTCGATGGGGTGGGCGAAGTCGTACATGGGGTAGATGCACCACTTGTCCCCCTGGCGGTGGTGGTGGGCGTGGTGGATCCGGTAGAGCACCGGGTCGCGCATGTTGAAGTTGCCGGAGGCCGGGTCGATCTTCGCCCGCAGCGTCATGGCCCCGTCGGGGAACTCGCCGGCGCGCATCCGGGCGAACAGGTCCAGGCTCTCCTCCACGGGGCGGTCCCGGTAGGGACACTGGGCGGCGCAGCTGGTGTCGCCGCGCATCTGGCGCATCTGCTCCGGCGTCAGCTCACAGACGTAGGCCAGGCCCTTGCGGATCAGGCTCACGGCGCAGTCGTACATCTGCTCAAAGTAGTCCGAGGCGTAGTAGAACCGGTCGCCCCAGTCGAAGCCCAGCCAGTGGATGTCCTCCTGGATGGCCTCCACGTACTCCACGTCCTCCTTGGTGGGGTTTGTGTCGTCCATGCGGAGGTTGCACAGGCCGCCGAACCGCTCGGCCGTGCCGAAGTCGATGCACAGGGCCTTGCAGTGGCCGATGTGGAGGTAGCCGTTGGGCTCCGGCGGGAAGCGGGTGTGCACCCGCATGCCTTCATAGGCGCCGCCCGGGGCGATGTCCTCCTCGATGAACGCGTCGATGAAGCTCCGGATCTCGGGAGCCTTCCTTTCCTCTGCCATACTCTCCGTCCTTCCCGCCGCGGCCGCGGCAGCATAAAATGGTCGTTACGGTACATTATACCCCAACTGCCGCCGGCGCGCAATCGGCAAATCCGACGGAACGGAAATGGTAAACATTTTGGAAACTGTGCGGGAAAAACGAAATTCCCTCTTTATCAAACGGGGCCGCGTATGGTAGAATAGAAAGCAGCAATCGAGAAGGAGATGCGGTATGAGCGACATCAAATATCAGCGCGTGCTCTTGAAGATCAGCGGCGAGGCCCTGGCGGGGGACCAGCACCGGGGGCTGAATTTCGACGTCATCGGCGGCGTCTGCGACGTCATCAAGAAGTGTGCCGAGGCCGGCGTGCAGATCGGCATCGTCGTGGGCGGCGGCAACTTCTGGCGCGGCCTCAAGGACGGCGGCGACCGGATGGAGCGCACCCGGGCTGACCAGATGGGCATGCTGGCCACGGTCATCAACTGCCTGGCCCTGGCCGACTGCCTGGAGCAGCGGGGCGTCCCCGTCCGGGTGCAGACGGCGGTGGAGATGAACAAGATCGCCGAGCCGTACATCCGCGGCAAGGCCATCCGCCATTTGGAGAAGGGCCGCGTGGTGATTTTCGGCTGCGGCACCGGCAACCCCTTCTTCTCCACCGACACCGGCGCCGTCCTGCGGGCCGCGGAGATCAACGCCGACGTGATCCTGCTGGCCAAGAACGTCGACGGCGTCTACAGCGCCGACCCGGTCAAGGATCCCACGGCCGTCAAGTACGACGAGATCACGTACGACGAGATGCTCTCCAGGCATCTGATGGTCATGGACTCCACGGCCACATCGCTGTCCATGGACAACCATATCCCCATCGTCCTCTTCGCCCTGAAGGACCCGGAGAACATCTACCGCGTCATCATGGGGGAGAAGATCGGCACAATCGTAAAGGAGGAAGCGTAAGATGGCAGACTACAGCGCATACAGCTATAAGATGGACAAGACCCTGGAGGTGCTGGGGGCCGACTTCGGCTCGGTCCGCGCCGGCCGGGCCAACGCCCAGGTGCTCGACCGGATCACCGTCCCGTACTACGGCGTGGACACGCCGGTGAACCAGGTGGCCTCCATCTCGTCCCCCGACGCGCGGACGCTGATGATCCAGCCGTGGGACGGGTCGCTGCTCAAGCCCATTGAGAAGGCGATCCAGACCTCCGACCTGGGCATCAACCCGCAGAACGACGGCCGCGTGATCCGCCTGGTGTTCCCACAGCTGACGGAGGACCGCCGCCGGGAGCTGACGAAGCAGGTGAAGAAGTACGGCGAGGACGCCAAGGTGGCCGTCCGCAACGTCCGCCGCGAGGCCATGGACGCCTTCAAGAAGCAGCTGAAGAAGGGCGAGCTGACGGAGGACGACCAGAAGAAGTGCGAGAAGGACATGCAGGACATGACCGACAAGTATATCAAGAAGATCGACGACATGTGCGCCCGGAAGGAAAAGGAGCTCATGGAGATCTGAGGCGAAGGCAGAGCCTGTATCAATTCCTGCGCTTTCCCGACTGCGACCCGCTGCGCTGGGCGCGCAGTCGGGAAAACGGGGAGCGGATCCAGGCTCTGCCGGGCTTTCCGTCAAACCGTACCGCCGAAGGGTTTGCACAGCCCCAAGCCCCCCTTCCACAAGGGGCTGTTGATGCGGCGGCAATCCCCGGAGATTCGATTTTGTGACCCATCGGGCCGCCGCGGGGCGGCCTTTTCCACCGCTGAGAGGAGGGATCCCCATATGGCCGGCGACCGCTTCGACCCGGCGCGGCCCGTGCCGCGGCACGTGGCCATCATCCTCGACGGCAACGGCCGCTGGGCCCAGAAGCGCGGCCTGCCCCGGACCGCCGGCCACGCCGCCGGCAGCGAGACGTTCCGCCGCATCGCCACGTACTGCCGCGACATCGGCATGGACTACCTGACGGTCTACGCCTTCTCCACCGAGAACTGGAAGCGCTCGGTGGAGGAGGTCTCCGCCATCCTGGGCCTGCTGAAGAAGTACCTGCTGGAGGCTCTGGAGAAGATGGAGCGCGACCGCATCCGCCTGCGCTTCTTCGGCGACCTGTCCCGGCTGCCGAAGGAGCTCCAGGGCCTGGCCGCCCGGACGTTGGAGACGTCCGCCCGGTACGACGGCTTCCAGGCCAACGTCTGCCTCAATTACGGCGGCCGCGACGAGATCGTCCGCGCCGCCCGGGAATTCGCCCGCCGCTGCGCCGCCGGCCAGTCCCGGCCCGAGGACCTGACGGAGAACGCCTTCTCCGGCCTGCTGGACTCGGCCGGCATCCCCGACCCGGAGCTCATCATCCGCCCCGGCGGCGAGCTGCGCCAGTCCAACTTCCTGCTGTGGCAGGCGGCGTACAGCGAGTTCTACTACACCGACGTCCTCTGGCCGGACTTCACGCCGGCCGAGCTGGAGAGGGCCATTGCGGCGTACAACGGCCGCTCCCGCCGATTCGGCGGCATTCCGTAACCCCCCAAGGAAAGGGTGATTTCCCGTGTTCAAGCGTGTGATGGTGGCGGTGGTGGGCATTCCGCTGCTGCTGCTGGTGCTGATCTGGGCGCCGGACTGGGCGCCGGTGCTGCTGGTGGCGGCCATGTGCGCCATCGGTGCGTGGGAGCTGCTCCGGGCCGTCTCCGGCGGCCGGGCCGGCGGCGTGACGACGGCGCTGACCGTGGCTGCGGCTGCGGCCGTGGCCGCGGCCCCTGCCTTCGACGGGCCGGTGATGCCGGCGGCGGCCCTGCTGCTGGTGGTGCTGCAGTTTCTGCGGGCCGTGGTGTGCCACGGCAAGCCGGGCGCGCCCACCTTCGGCGACGTGTCGGCCGCGCTGTTCGCCGGCCTCGTGTTCCCGTGGATGCTCGGCTGCCTGGTGCGGCTGCGGCTGGTGCCGGAGGTGGGAAAGGCGCTGGTGTTCGTGCCGCTGTGCATCGCTTTCGGCAGCGACACCTTCGCGCTGTTCGCCGGCATGGCCTTCGGCCGGCACAAGCTGGCCCCCCTGGTCAGCCCGAAAAAGACCGTGGAGGGCGCCGTGGGCGGCCTGGCGGGCGGCGTGCTGGGCATGGCCCTGATCCGCTGGATCGGGGACGTGACCGTCGGCGAGGCCCTGTGCAGCTGGCCCATGGTGCCGGTGTACGGCCTGGTGGGCAGCCTCGTCAGCCAGCTGGGCGACCTGAGCTTCTCGGTCATCAAGCGGGAGTTCGGCGTCAAGGACTACGGCCATCTGCTGCCGGGCCACGGCGGGATCCTCGACCGGTTCGATTCCGTCACCTTCGTGGCGCCGTGCGTCTGGCTGCTGTTCGTCCTGGGCGCCTGAGGAGGAATGTTCCATGAGCAAATCCATATCCGTCCTGGGTTCCACCGGCTCCATCGGCCGGCAGACCCTGGACGTGGCGGCGCGGCTGGGCCTTTCGGTGCCGGTCATGGCCGCCGGGCACAACGCCCGGCGGATGGAGGAGCAGTGCCGGCAGTTCCGGCCGCGGCTGGCCGTCATGGCCGACGAGGCCGCCGCCGGGGACCTGCGCGCCCGGATCGCCGACCTGGACGTCCGCGTGGCCTGGGGGCCCGAGGGGCTGCTGGAGGCCGCGTCGTGGCCGGAGGCCGACACGGTCGTCACGGCCGTGGTGGGCACCGTGGGCCTGCGGCCCACCCTGGCAGCCGTGGCCGCCGGCAAGCGCATCGCCCTGGCCAACAAGGAGACGCTCGTCTGCGCCGGTGAGCTCGTCATGGCCGAGGCCCGGCGCTGCGGCGCCGAGATCCTGCCGGTGGACTCGGAGCACTCGGCCATCTTCCAGTGCCTCCGGGGCGGCCGCGGGCCGGAGGAGGTGCGCCGGCTGATCCTGACGGCCTCGGGCGGCCCGTTTTTCGGTATGAAACCGGCGCAGCTGCATACCGTAACGAGGGAGGAGGCCCTGCGCCACCCCAACTGGACCATGGGCCCGAAGATCACCGTGGACTGCGCCACGATGATGAACAAGGGCCTGGAGGTCATCGAGGCCATGCGCCTGTACGGCCTGCCGCTGGAGCAGGTGGACGTGGTGATCCACCGGCAGAGCATCGTCCACTCCCTGGTGGAGTTCGTGGACGGCGCCGTCCTGGCCCAGCTGGGGACGCCGGACATGCGCCTGCCCATCCAGCTGGCCCTGACGTACCCGGCCCGGCAGCCGTCCCCGGCCCCGGCGCTGGACCTGCTCGCCTGCGGCCCGCTGACGTTCGACGCCCCCGACCAGGAGGCGTTCCCGTGCCTGGCTCTGGCCCGGGAGGCCGCCCGCCGCGGCGGCACCGCCTGCGCCGCCCTCAACGGCGCCAACGAGGCGGCCGTGGGCCTGTTCCTGGACGGGAAGCTGGGCTTCTACGGCATATCCGACGCCGTGGCCCGGGCGCTGGACACGGTCCCGCTGGCCCGGGATCCGTCCCTGGAGGAGATCCTGGCCGCCGACCGGGCGGCCCGGGAGTGTGTGTATTCCCATCTGTGAGGTGCTTGCATGGTTGTGCTGTATATCGTGATCGCCATCGTCCTGTTCAGCTTCCTGATCTTCATCCACGAGCTGGGGCATTTCCTGGCCGCCAAGGGGCTGGGCGTGCAGGTCAACGAGTTCTCTCTCTGCATGGGCCCGGCCATCTGGCAGCGGACGAAGGGGGAGACGACGTACTCCCTCCGCTGCATCCCCATCGGCGGCTACTGCGCCATGGAGGGCGAGGACGAGGACAGCGACAATCCGCGGGCCTTCGGCGCCGTGGCCTGGTGGCGGCGGCTGATTATTCTGGCGGCCGGCGCGTTCATGAACTTCGTGGCCGGCTTCCTGATCATGGTCATCCTGCTGGCCCCCTCGGCCGGCTTCACCGACCTGACCATCTCCGGCTTCTTTGACGACGGCGGCCTGGCGGCCCAGGGCCTCCAGGTGGGCGACGAGCTGTTCGCCGTGGACGGACAGCGGCTGTACCTGACCAGCGACCTGGACCTGCTGGCCTCCCGGGACGGCGACGGCGTCATGGACCTGACGGTCCTCCGGGACGGGGAGAAGGTCACGCTGGAGGACTTCACCCTGCAGAAGGGCACGTACCGGCTGGACGGGGAGGACTACTACGGCTACGGCATCAGCCTGACGGCCGTTCCCAGGACCGTGGGGCGCGTGGTGGAGAACGCCTGGTACTACTGCCTGGACTTCGTCCGCATGGTGTGGATGGGCCTGGAGGACCTGGTCACCGGCGCCATGGGGCTGGACCAGATGTCCGGCGTCGTGGGCATCGTGGACGTCATCGCCGACACCGGCGCCAGCGCGCCGACGGTCTCGGTGGGGCTGTTCAACGTGGCGTACCTGGGGGCGTTCATCGCCGTGAACCTGGCCGTCATGAACCTGCTGCCCATCCCGGCCCTGGACGGCGGGCGCATCGTCTGCCTGCTGCTGACGACGGTGGTGGAGAAGCTCACCCGGCGGAAGCTGAACCCCAAGTACGAGGGCTGGCTCCACGCCGCCGGCATGGTGGCCCTGCTGGGGCTGATGGTGTACGTGACGTTCCAGGACGTGTTCCGGATCATCGGGGGGTGACGGTATGACGCGGCAGATTCACGTGGGGCCCGTGGCCGTGGGCGGCGGCGCGCCCGTCTCCATCCAGTCCATGCTCAACACGAAGACCACCGACGTGGAAGGCTCCCTGGCCCAGATCCGCGCCCTGGCGGCTGCCGGGGCCGACATCGTCCGCCTGGCCGTGCCCACCATGGCCGCGGCCCGGGCCTTTGCCGATATCGCGTCGGCCTCGCCGCTGCCGCTGGTGGCGGACATCCACTTCGACTACCGGCTGGCCGTGGCCGCCGCCGAGGGCGGCGCGGCCAAGATCCGCATCAATCCCGGCAACATCGGCGCCCCCGACCGGGTGCGCGCCGTGGTGGAGGCCTGCGGCGCCCGGGGCATCCCCATCCGCATCGGCGTCAACGGCGGCAGCCTGGAGCCGGCCCTGCTGGAGAAGTACGGCCGCCCCACCGCCGAGGCCCTGGTGGAGAGCGCCATGGGCCACGTCCGCATTCTGGAGGAATATGGATTTACGGACATCTGCGTGTCCATGAAGTCCTCCGGCGTCCCGGTGACCGTGGAGGCGTACCGGCTGTTCCATGAGCGGTCGGACTATCCGCTCCATCTGGGCGTCACCGAGACGGGCACGGCGTACATGGGGACGGTCAAGTCGGCCGTGGGCATCGGCAGCCTGCTGCTGCAGGGCATCGGGGACACGCTGCGCGTCTCCCTGACGGCCGACCCGGTGGAGGAGATCCGGGCGGGGAAGGCGATCCTGCGGGCGTGCGGCCTGCGGAAGGACGGCGTGGAGGTCATCGCGTGCCCCACGTGCGGCCGGACGAAGATCGACCTGATCGGCCTGGCCCGGCAGGTGGAGGCGGCGCTGGCCGACTGCCGGAAGGAGCTGACGGTGGCCGTCATGGGCTGCGTCGTCAACGGCCCGGGTGAGGCCCGGGAGGCGGACGTGGGCATCGCCGGCGGCGACGGCTGCGGCGTGCTGTTCGTCCGCGGCGAAAAGCGCGAGACGGTGCCGTACGACCAGCTGCTGCCGCGGCTGCTGGCGTACATCGACGCGCTGTAACCCCGCTTCGGGGCGGGATGGGAAAGCCGCGGAGGCCGATGCCCCGGGGCTGCGGCCTGGTGCTTCTGCCGGGAAGCCAGGCAGAGCCCTACGGCGGGTCATGCCTCCGGCGGGCTACTTTCCTCCGGAGGAAAGTAGCCAAAGTCCGCCCCGGGGCTGCGGCCCCCCGGATCCCCCAGGGGAGGCGGCCGTACGTCGTACGGGAGTTGCCAATGCGGACAGCCGTTACCGCCTCGGCAGGTTTGTACGGAATCCAGGTGCAGGCCACGCATCATGCAGCCGCGGGAATTCGGTTCCCGAAGCGTCGGTTACGGTGCCAACAAGGGCCGCAATGGCTGCCTGCGTGTGCGCCAGTGGGTTTCTGGCAAAGAAGCCGCTGCTGCCCGACATTCCGACAAACCGTACCGCCAAAGGGCTTGCGGCCATCCCGCTTACCGGGGGCCGGTATGACCGCTCCAAGTACCCGGCTGCGTTGGCCGCGGGCCGTCAAACAACGTACGCACCCGGTGCGGCCATTCGTCTGCATTCCTTCTGCGGCACCTGCCATCGAATTCCCGCGGCTGCATGATGCGTGGTACACACCGGCAGCCACGCAAAAACTCGCCGAGGCGGCGGCAGCTTACGTTTATGCCGGCCCGCCTGTGCCGTACGGCCGCGGGACTTATGGGGTCCGGGGCCGAAGCCCCGGCGGGTTTTCGCCCCTTTTCCCCGGTGAAAAGGGGCCCGCCGGAGGCGTGACCAGCCGAAAGCTTCTGCCCGGTTTCCCGGCAAACCGCACCGCTGAAGGGTTCGCACAGCCCCAAGCCTCCCGTTCCACAAGGGAGCCTTTGGTGCGGCCGAAGCTGGCAGCCATTTCGTTTGCCGGGGGCGGTATGGCCATCCCCGCTGTCATTCTGCGGCCCCGGGTGGGGCCGGATTCGTATCGATTCCTGACCGAAGAGGAGCACCATGCAGAAGACCATTTCATTCCTGGAACTGTTCGGCGGCTTCACGCCGCCGGAGGCGCTGGCGGAGGTGCTGGCGCAGGCGCGCGTCTGCCATGTGCAGATCGATCAGGCCAGCCGCGCCGTCTCCGCCGCGCTCTTTTCCGAGACGTACCTGACCCAGCGGCAGCTCCGGGGCCTGGAGCAGGACCTGCAGCGGCACTTCGGCATCCGCCGGGTGGCGCTGTCGGCCGCCTTCCCCGGGGAGCTGCTGGCCTCCATGGACTTCTCCGACGTGCAGCAGGTGCTGACCCGGGCGTACCCGCCGGCCGCCTCGACCCTGGCCGGCGCCCAGTGGGTGCTGGAGGGGGACGTGCTGACCATCCGCCTGCGGGCCAACGGCCGCGACGCCCTGCTGCCCCATCTGCCCCGGGCCGCCGCCTTCCTGCGGGAGCACTTCGGCCGCGAGATCACCCTCCG
The DNA here is from genome assembly GCA_904395865.1 of uncultured Oscillospiraceae bacterium. Lineage (GTDB taxonomy): Bacteria > Bacillota > Clostridia > Oscillospirales > Oscillospiraceae > Avoscillospira_A. The sequence goes on along the minus strand of CAJFNY010000062.1, from coordinate 6,797 downwards.
CGTGGAGGCCGGCGCCCTGGCCGAAAACGCCGACCTGTTCGCCGAGACGGAGCGGATCCGCCGGGAGACCCTCTCCCACCTGCCGCCGCCGGAGGCGGAGGCGCCCCGCCGCGGCGGCAGCCACCGTCCGCGCCCGGCGGACATCCCCACGGACCTGATCTACGGCCGCCCCTTCCGCGGCGAGGTGACGCCCATGGCCGAGCTGAGCCTCGACATGTACCGCGTCATCGTGGAGGGCCGCGTCTTTGCCGTCAACCACCGGGAGCTGAAGAAGCGCAACGCCTGGGTCATCTCCTTCGACATGACCGACAACACCAACTCCGTCCGCGTCACGTCGTTCCTGGAGAACGCCAAGGCCGGGCCGATCCTGGAGCGGGTGAAGCCCGGCATGTTCCTGCGGGTCCAGGGGAAGATGACCTTCGACCGGTACGACAACGAGACGGTCCTCCAGCCCCTGGCCATCCAGGCCGGCCAGATGCCCGTCCGGCGGGACACGGCCGCCGGCGGCAAGCGCGTGGAGCTCCACCTGCACACGAACATGTCCGCCATGGACGCCCTGACATCCACCACCGCCGCCGTCCAGCAGGCCGCCGCCTGGGGCCACCGGGCCATCGCCATCACCGACCACGGCGTGGCCCAGTCGTTCCCGGAGGCCATGAAGGCCGCGTCCAAGGCCAAGGTGGCCGGCACCGACGAGACGATCAAGGTGCTCTACGGCGTGGAGGCGTACTTCTACAACGACGTGGACGAGAAGGTCGCCGTCCACGGCCCGGAGGACGTGCCGCTGCGCGGCGAGTTCATCGCCTTCGACCTGGAGACGACGGGCCTCTCCTCCCGCCACGACCGGATCACCGAGATCGGCGCCGTCGTCTGGCGGGACGGCGAGATCCTCGACCGGTTCCAGACGTTCGTCAACCCCGGCCGGCCCCTGAGCCGCCAGATCACCGAGCTGACGGGCATCACCGACGACATGCTCCGGGACGCGCCGGGGGAGGCCGAGGCCGTGGCCGCGTTCCTGGACTTCTGCGGCGGCCGCCCCCTGGCGGCCCACAACGCCGAATTCGACGTGAGCTTTGTGGAGGCGGCCTGCCGCCGCCTGGGCCGCGACTTCGCGCCCACGTACGTGGACACCCTCGTACTTGCCCAGCACCTGCTGCCGGAGCTGGGCAAGTACAAGCTGAACCTGGTGGCCGACGCCCTGTCCCTGCCGGAATTCCGGCACCACCGGGCCGTGGACGACGGCGAGACCGTGGCCCACATGCTCACGAAGTTCGTCCCCATGCTGGAGGACCGGGGCGTCGCGTCCCTGGCGGCCGTGAACCCGCTGCTGGCCACGCTCCCCTCCGGCGCCAAGGCCGACGGCCGCAGCGCCCGCCACATGGTGCTCTTCGCCAAGAACCAGACGGGCCTCCGGAACCTCTACCGGCTGATCTCGTACGCCCACCTGAACTACTTCAAGCGCGTGCCGCGGGTCCCCAAGTCGGAGCTGGTCCGCTGGCGGGAGGGGCTGATCGTCGGCTCGGCCTGCGAGGCCAGCGACCTGTTTCAGGCCATCGTCGACGGCCGCACCTGGGGCGAGCTGCTGCGCCTGGCGTCGTTTTACGACTACCTGGAGATCCAGCCCCTGGCCAACAACTCCTTCATGCTCCGCACGGGCCAGGCCGCCGACGAGGAGGAGCTGCGGGACTTCAACCGCACCGTCGTGGCCCTGGGCGAGGCCCTGGGCAAGCCCGTGGTGGCCACCGGCGACGTCCACTTCCTGAAGCCCGAGGACGAGATCTTCCGCCGGCTGCTGCTGGCGGCCAAGGGTTTCGAGGACTGCGACAAGGACATGCCCCTCTACCTGCGCTCCACCGACGAGATGCTCGCCGAGTTCGCCTACCTGGGGGAGGAGACGGCCCGGGCCGTGGTGGTGGACAACCCCAACCGCATCGCCGACATGTGCGAGCGGCTGCGCCCGGTGCCCCACAACCTGTTCGCCCCGTCCATCGAGAACTCCGTGGAGGACCTGAAGTCCCTGGTCTACGGCAAGCTCCACCGGCTCTACGGCGACCACCCGCCCAAGCTCATCACCGACCGGGTGGAGACGGAGCTCCACGACATCATCTCCTGCCACTACGACGTGATCTACATGTCGGCCCAGAAGCTGGTGCAGAACTCCCTGGAGCACGGGTACCTGGTGGGCTCCCGCGGCTCGGTGGGGTCGTCCATCGTGGCGTACCTGTCGGGCATCACCGAGGTCAACTCGTTCCCGCCCCACTACCGCTGCCCGGCGTGCAAATACTGCACCTTCGACGTGCCCAGGGGCGCCGCCTGCGGCGCCGACCTGCCGGACGCCGTCTGCCCCGAGTGCGGCGCCCAGCTGGTGAAGGACGGCTTCAACATCCCGTTCGAGACGTTCCTGGGCTTCGGCGGCGACAAGGTGCCCGACATCGACCTGAACTTCTCCGGCGAGTACCAGTCCCGGGCCCACGCCTACTGCGTGGAGATGTTCGGCGCCAGCCACGTGTTCCGGGCCGGCACCATCGGCGGCGTCGCCGAAAAGACGGCGTACGGCTACGCCAAGAAGTATCTGGAGGAGCGGGGGCGCACCGTCTCCAAGGCCGAGGAGGCCCGGCTGGCGGCCGGCTGCGTCGGCGTCAAGCGCACCACGGGGCAGCACCCCGGCGGCCTGGTGGTCATCCCCCAGGAGAACGAGATCTGGGACTTCTGCCCCGTCCAGCACCCGGCCGACGACCCCCACTCCACCATCATCACCACCCACTTCGAGTACCACTCCATGGAGGAGAACCTGCTGAAGCTGGACATGCTCGGCCACGATGACCCCACCATGATCCGCATGATGGAGGACCTGACCGGCGTGGACGCCAAGCAGATCCCCCTGGACGACCCGGAGACCATGTCCATCTTCACGTCCAGCAGGGTCCTGGGCTTCGAGGACGACCCGATCCTCGGCCCGGTGGGCACGTGCGCCATCCCCGAGTTCGGCACGTCGTTCACCCGCGGCATGCTGGTGGAGACGCAGCCCAAGGAGTTCGACATCCTCATCCGCCTCTCCGGCTTCTCCCACGGCACCGACGTCTGGCTGGGCAACGCCCGGGACCTGGTGCTCTCGGGTACCGCGTCGGTCAAGGACGCCATCGGCTGCCGCGACGACATCATGCTCTACCTCATCAAGTGCGGCATGCCGGAGAAGCGGTCGTTCAAGATCATGGAGTCGGTCCGCAAGGGCCGCGGCCTGCCCGAGGGGGCCGAGGAGGAGATGGTGGCCGCCGGCGTCCCGGCGTGGTACATCGAGTCGTGCAAGAAGATCAAGTACCTCTTCCCCAAGGCCCACGCCGTGGCGTACGTGATGATGGCGTTCCGCATCGCGTGGTTCAAGGTCCACGAGCCGCTGGCCTTCTACGCGGCGTACTTCTACCGCCGGCTCCAGAAGGGCGGCTTCGACGCGGCGCGCATGTGCCGCGGCATGGAGGAGGTCAAGGCCCAGCTCCGGGCCATCCAGAACAGCGCCGAGACGACCGACAAGGAGGAGGACCTGAAGACGACCCTGGAGGTGTGCTACGAGTTCTACCTGCGGGGCTTCGAGTTCGAGCCCATGGACCTGTACGAGTCCGAGGCGCTGCAGTTCCGCATCCGCGGGAAGAAGCTGCTGCCGCCCTTCGCGGCCGTGTCGGGCCTGGGCGAGGCGGCGGCGTGGGACATCGTCGAGGGCCGGAAGGGGAAGCGGTTCGTGTCCATCGAGGCCTTTGCGGCCGCCTGCCCCAAGGTCTCGCGCACCCACATCGAAAACCTGAAGGCCGCCGGCGCCTTCGGCGACCTGCCGGAGACGAGCCAGGTCTCCCTGTTTGAAGGAGGATTCCAATGAGCGGAAGGAAGCTGCGGATCTTCTCCGTGGTGGTGGTGCTGGTGCTGGGGTCGATCCTGATCTGGCGGAACACCGCGTCGAAGCTGGAGGGGCCGGAGATCAGCCAGGACGCCCTGGGCCAGGGGCTGGTGGACCGGTGGAACGCCGGCCTGCCGGCCGGCTACGAGGCCGAGACGGCCGACGACCTGGACCGGGGCCACCTGTACGCCCGCCTGACGTACGGCGCCGAGCAGGGCGAGGCCCTGGAAGGCACGTGGGAGCCGGTGACGGACGCGGTGTGGGACGCCTTCGCGTCCATGACGGCGGCCCACGCGGCCCTGCCGGACCTGGACGCGGCCCACGCGGCGCTGCTGGCGGAGGCCCCGTCGTCCCCGGGCGACGGCTGGACCGGCGGTCTCCTGACCGGCGAGGACGGCGCCCGGATCGCCCTGGTCTTCGACCCGGCGGCCGGCGTGCTGTACGCGGCCGAGGAGCAGCCGGCTGCGTAGGCGGCGCTCCGCCGGCCGGGAGACGTTTGAAAAATCAGCGGGCCGGCCTGCCGATCTTTCGGCAGGCCGGCCCGTCTGCGCATCACCAGGGTGGTCGACTATCCAGGCCGCATACCGTGATGAAGAACCGCGGCACGGAGTGCATGCAGCCCTCCGGTTGTTTTTTCCGGGGCTTCGTAGTATACTAACGGCAGAGTCTCACAAAGGAAGGGATGGCCCCATGGTCAACGTCGACATTTCCAACATCTGGTGCAGCGTGTCCCTGCCGGCGCTCCTGGAGAGCGAGCAGGAGATCGCCGCGGCCCACGGCGCGCTGATGGACGGCGCCGGCGCCAATTTCCTGCCGTGGCTGGCCGGCGACCCCGGGCCGGAGCTGGAGCGCGTCCGGACGGCCGCCGAGGCCGTCGGCAGCATGGCCCAGGTGCTGGTGGTGGTGGGCGGCGGCGCCGCCGCCCTGGGGGCTCGGGCCGTGCTGGAGCTGCTCCGCGGCCGGGATCACGGCCTGCGGTCCGGCCTGCAGGTGGTCTTTGCCGGCAGCGACCTGTCCACTGCCGCGTGGCAGAACCTGTGCGAGCTGCTGGAGTCCCGGGACTTCTGCGTTCAGATCCTCAGCCGCGACGGCGAGGACCTGCCCACGGCCGTGACGGCCCGCGGCCTCCGGTGGCTGCTGGAGCGGCGGTACGGCACGGAGAAGGCGCGGGAGCGCGTGTTCGTCACCACCGACGCCACCCGCGGCGCCCTGCGGGCCCTGTCCGTGGCCGAGGGCTACACGACGTTCAATCTGCCGCGGAACCTGGAGTGGGACGAGACGCCCCTCTGCCCGGGAGCGCTGCTGGCCCCGGCAGCCGCGGGGGTGGATGTGGAGGCGGTGCTCCGGGGCGCGGCGTCCATCCGGCCGATGCTGGAGGGCCGCAGCTTCGACAACCCCGCCTGGCTGTACGCCGCCGGCCGGACGATCCTGGCCCGGCGCGGCCGGCGGGTGGAGTACCTGACCTCCGCCGAGCCGGATGCCTGGACCCTCTGCCGATGGTGGCAGCGGCTGTTCGGCGGCCGGGGCTGCCTGGGCGGGGAGGGGCTGCTGCCGGCCATGGCCGAGCTGCCGGCCGACCTGCCGCAGCTTCACCAGCTGCTGGCCGACGGCGCCGCGCCGCTGGTGCAGACGGTGGTCCGCTTCGAGCCGCCGGAGCACCGGGTGCCCGTGGAGATGGACTGGCAGAACCTGGACCATCTGAACTACCTGGAGGGCTACACGCTGGACTACGTGCTCGACCAGGTGCTGGCCGGCGCCGTCCAGGCCGGTGTGGACGGCGGCGTGCCCATCGTGATGATGGACTGCGGCCCGCTTGCGGAGGAGACGGCGGGGGAGCTACTGTACTTCTTCGAGCTGACCAGCTGCCTGGCGGCCGGCATGCTGGGCCGCGACGTATACGAGGCCGAGGAGCCGGCAGCCTGGGCCGCCCGCGCCGCGGAGCTGCTGGGCCGCCCCAGGGACTGAGTCCGCCTCCCAAAAAGTAGATGGAGTTTTGGCCATTGTGACGGTTGAAATGCACGTTAAGAACTGATAAAATGGAGTCACGGACGAGGTGTTACCGTTCGACACAAGGAGGTCTTTCCTATGGTTAAAGTAATCATGGGTCTTTCCGGCTCCGGAAAGACCAAGCAGCTCATCAGCTCGATCAACGAAGCCATTGCTACGGAGTCCGGCAGCATGGTCTGCATTGAAAAGGGAAATAAGCTGACCTTTGACATAGATTACCGCGTGCGCCTGATCGAGGCAGGGGAGTACCAGATGGGGAGCTTCACGTTCCTCAAGGGCTTCCTCAGCGGCCTGCATGCGGGCAATTTCGACATTTCGCACATTTTCATCGACGGCCTGTACCGCGTGGCCGGCAGCGCCGACCTGGCCGAGGTCGAGGACTTCTTCAACTGGTGCAGTGAATTCGGCAAGGTCAACAACATGAACTTCACGGTGGTGGTCTCCGATGACCCCGAGAAGATGCCCGAGGGGATCCGGAAGTATTTCTGAGCAGGGGAGCTTCTGCGAAGGACCGAACTTTGTCCGTCAGCAGCGGTGCCGCAGCCAGTCCCTTCCGGGGCTGGCTGCCGCCGTTTTGCGCTGTACGAAAAAAAGTTCTTGACAAACGGAAAAGAATATGATAGAGTAGTAAAGCGCTCAAGAGAGCGACCATATCGCGGAGTAGAGCAGCCTGGTAGCTCGTCGGGCTCATAACCCGTAGAGCGACCATTCATTTACCCCCCGAGTGGGAACAGCAGAAAATTGCATATCGCGGCGTAGAGCAGTCCGGTAGCTCGTCGGGCTCATAACCCGGAGGTCGTCGGTTCAAATCCGGCCGCCGCAACCACATTGTGCGACCAAAAAAGATATCGCACCGAAAAAGCCCGAAACCATGCGGTTTCCGGGCTTTTTTCGTGCCCGGTTT
>CAJFNY010000061.1 GCA_904395865.1 uncultured Oscillospiraceae bacterium | reverse complement strand
GCCGCCCTTGTACGGCCCGATGGCGCCGTTGAACTGGCAGCGGTAGCCGGTGTTCGTGTGCCACACCCCGCTGTCGTCCATCCAGCACACCCGGAACGTGAACATCCGCTCCGGCTCCACCATCCGGCTCAGCAGGTCTGCCTTCTCGTACTCCGGGTGCGCGTCGATCACCGGCGCGATCGACGAAAACACTTCCTCCACCGTCTGCACGAATTCCGGCTCGTTGGCGTACTTCTTCCTGACGTTCTCAATGACGCTGTTGACGTATGCGTTCATGGGTTGTTCTGCCTCCTCAGGTTATTCATGAAATTGACTCCGGCATCGCCGGCAGGGGTTGCATTACGAAAACTGGCGGATGATGTCGACGATCTCCATACCGATGCGGCGCTGGGCCTCCACGGTGGATGCGCCGATATGCGGCGTGCAGGACACCCGCGGATGGTTCAGCAGAGCCTCGTTCTTCGTGGGCTCCTGGGCGTAGACGTCCAGGCCGGCGGCACGGATCCTGCCGCTCTCCAGCCCCGCCAGCAGGGCTGCCTCGTCCACGTTGTTGCCGCGGGAGGTGTTGACGAAGATGACACCGTCCTTCATCTTGGCGATGGCCTCAGCGTCGATCAGAGGCTTGCCGTCAATGGCCGGCGTGTGCAGGGAGATGAAGTCCGACGAGGCCAGCAGCTCGTCCAGCTCCACGTAGCGCATGGTTGCGCACTCCAGACCCTCAGCGTGGTAGATGTCATAGGCCAGGACGGTCATGCCCATGGCCTGGGCCATGCGGCCCAGGGTCTGGCCGATGCGGCCGTACCCGATGACGCCCAGGGTCTTGCCGCTCAGCTCGACGCCCTTGTTATACGTCTTTTTCTCCCACTTGCCCTCCCGCATGGAGTGGCCGGCGATGGAAATATACCGGGCGCAGGAGAACAGATGGGCCATGGCCAGCTCGGCCACCGCATTGGACGACGCCCGCGGCGTATTGCGGACGGTCATCCCGTGGGCCTCCGCGCAGGCCACGTCGATGTTGTCCACGCCGACGCCGGCGCGGATGATCAGCTTCAGCCTGCCGCCGGCGGCGGCGTCCAGCACCGGCTGGCGCAGCTTCGTGGCGCTGCGGACAACGACGGCGTCCACGTCCCGCAGGGCAGCGCCCAGGGCGTCCGGCTCGTAGAACTGCTCGATGACCTCATGACCGTTCTGGCGCAGCTGAGCCAGGGCGGCGGCATCCATGCCGTCTGTTACCAGGATTCTCATGCTCTGCTCCTCTCTCCGCTCAGCGGTGCTCCAGCTCAAATTTCTTCAGGAAGTCCACCAGTGCCTCGACGCCGGCCTTGGGCATGGCGTTGTAAATGGAGGCCCGCAGGCCGCCCACGGACTTGTGCCCCTTGAGATTGTCGAAGCCGGCAGCCTTCGTGGCGGCGATGACCTCGGCGTCCAGCTCCTTGCTGCCGGTGACGAACGGAACGTTCATCAGCGAGCGGAACTGCGGCTCCACGGTGCCGTGGAACAGCTTGGAATTGTCCAGGAACTCGTAGAGAATGGCGGCCTTTTCCTGATTCAGCCGGTGCATCTCCGCAAGACCGCCCAGCTTTTTCAGGTACTGGAACACCTTCCCGCAGACGTAGATGCACCAGCAGTTGGGCGTGTTGTACATGGAGCCGCTGTCGGCATGGGTCTTGTAGTTCATGTAGATGGGCAGCGTGTCGTCCAGATCGCTGCGGATCAGGTCCTCCCGGAGGATGGCGATGACCATGCCGGCCGGCCCGACGTTCTTCTGGACGCCGGCGTAGATCATGCCGTAGTCCGCCACGCTGCACGGCTTGGACAGAAACATGGAGGACTGATCGGAGACGAGAACGTGCCCCTTGGTGTTGGGCAGGGTCTGGTACGTGGTGCCGTGGATCGTCTCGTTCTCGCAGATGTAGACGTAGTCGGCGTTGTCGCTGACGGGCAGGTCCGACACATCGGGGATGTATGAGAAGTTCCGGTCCTCGCTGGAGGCCAGCAGACGGATGTCGCCGAACTTCTTCGCTTCCTTATACGCCTTCTTGGACCAGTTGCCGGTGACGATGTAGTCGGCGACGCGGCCCGGGTGCAGCAGATTCATCGGGATCATGGAGAACTGCAGCGTGGCGCCGCCCTGGATGAACAGGACCTTGTAGTTGGCGGGAATGCCCATCAGGTCCCGCAGGTCCTGCTCCGCCTGGTCTGCTATGCCCTGAAACACCTGAGAGCGGTGACTCATCTCCATGACGCACATGCCGCTGCCGCGGTAATTCATCATTTCGTCACGGATCTCCTCCAGCACCAGCTCGGGCATCGTGGCTGGGCCGGCGGAGAAGTTGTAAATTCGATCGTACATGCTCCAGACCTCCTGAAATCAGATTCAGAAACACATTCAGCAGCCGCTGAAACCGGACAGGCTCATCATCTTTAGTATACGGCAAGCACCGGGAAGTTGCAAGTCCTTTTCTGTGCAATTGCATCTCATCCGCTCAGGGAAACCGGACAGAAAGCCTCACGCAGTATCAGAAATTTTTCCGGCAGGTGAATAATTCGGGCGGGCACAGCCGTGTTCGGGGTGAAAGGAGTTGAGGGGCCCTGCTTTCGTTTGGTACCGACGAAGCCATCTGCCGTGTGGTGGCGGCGTACAGCCGAATGCTGCTGCGGATCGCCATGACGCGTCTGGCCTCCGCCGCCGACGCCGAAGACGTGGTGCAGGAGGTCTTTCTGAAGCTGCTGACCACCCGTCCGCAGTTCCGGGACGCGGAGCACGAAAAGGCATGGCTGATCCGCACGACCCTCCACCGGGCCTGTGACGCCGCCCGGGCAGCGTCGCGGCAGAATCTCCCGCTGGAGGCTGCGGAAACCGTCCCCGGCCCCGCGCCTGCGGAGCCCTCTCCCATCCTTTCCGCCGTGCAGGCTCTGCCGGCAAAGTACAGCGCTGTGATCTATCTCCATTACTATGAGGGCTATTCAATCCGTGAAATTTCCAAACTGCTGCGCCTTCCCGCGCCCACGGTGGGCACCCGGCTCTCCCGGGGGCAGGAACGGCTGCGCGCACTTTTGAAGGAGGATGTGGAATGAACCGTCACGATTTCCGCGCTGCGTTCGACGCTGCGTCCGGCGCCGGAGACCTGGAAGCCCGAACCCTCCGAAGGCTCCGCGCGGCCATGGCGCAGACCTCTGAAAAGGAGCAGAAAGCCATGCGTATCAACCGAATCAAAAAAACCGCCCTGCTGGCAGCCGCCGTGGCAGCCGTTCTGGCCGTGACCGTTTCGGCCGCCGTGCTCTGGCTCTCCCCCGCCCAGGTGGCGGATGCACTGCAGGATCCCGCCCTGGCGGCCGCCTTCCGAAGCGGAGACGCCGTCACGTGCAATGAGGTCCGCAGCGCCGGCAGCTGCACCGTCACCCTTCTGGGGCTCGTCAGCGGCCGGGAGCTCTCCTCCCTGGGAAATGACCTGGAGCAGGACCACACGTACGTCGTCACCTCGCTGGCCAACGCCGACGGTACGCCGCTGGATGCAGAGACGTTCGAGCCCTTTGCCTGGACGGTCACGCCGCTGGTGGCCGGTTACCCCGTACGGTCCGTGAACAGCTGGACGCTGGACGGCTTTGCCCAGTGCACGGTACTGGATGGCATTGCCTACTACATTCTGGACGTTCAGAATCTGCAGATGTTCGCCGACCGGACCGTGTACCTGGCGGTGTACAAGGGCGGCGTGCCGACGGCAGAGACGTTCTCCATGGCGGAGGACGGCAGCATCTCCCTCCGGGAGGGTGTGACCGGCGCACTGTTCACCCTGCCGCTGGACCCGGCGCAGGCGGATCCGGAGGCCGCGCAGGCCTTTCTGGACGGCCTTGGCATGGAGGTCCCGGCCGGCTGAGCGCTGCATCCGGCGCGCGTGGGAGGCTGACCGCCTCCCACACCTTTCCGGCGCCGAAAAAAACGGGAGCGCGCCGGTGACCCAACGCGCTCCCGCAAGCTCCCAGTTTCGGGGATTCCGTCCGATTATTTTTCTGCCAGGATCTTGTTCAGCTCCTGCATGAAGGTATTGATATCCTTGAACTGCCGATACACCGATGCGAAGCGGACGTAGGCCACCTCGTCCAGCGGCTTCAGCCGCTCCATGACCAGCTCGCCGATGTCGGAGGTGCGGATCTCACGCTCCAGGGAGTTCTGCACCGTCTGCTCGATCTCGTCCACGGCGCGTTCCAGGTCCGCCATGGCCACCGGACGCTTCTCACAGGCCCGGACCATGCCGTTGAAAATCTTGTTGCGGTCGAAGCTCTGGCGGCTGCCATCCTTCTTGATGACCACAATGGGGAGGCGCTCCACCGTCTCATACGTGGTGAACCGCTTGCCGCAGGCCAGACATTCCCGGCGGCGGCGAATGCTGATGCCGTCCTCCGAATGGCGCGAATCCACGACTTTGCTCTCCTGGTCGCCGCAATAGGGACACTTCATAATGCTTGCCGCCTCCTGGTCGTACTCTGCCGGCGCGCCGGCATCGTGATTATACCAGAACGGCCGGCGGAAGTCCACCGTTTTTTTCCAGCCGGTGCGCTCAGCCCGGGTTCCGGCGGCTGCCGGAGTTCTTCAGCTGCAGCTGCAGCTTGTCGGCGATCAGGGCGATGAACTCGGAATTGGTGGGCTTCCCCTTCGTATTGCTGACCGTGTAGCCGAAGAACCGCTGCAGGGTCTCCAGGTCGCCGCGGTCCCAGGCCACCTCGATGGCGTGGCGGATGGCGCGCTCCACGCGGGAGGGCGTCGTGGCAAAGGCCTTGGCCACCTGGGGATAGAGCACCTTCGTGATGGCATTGATGACGTCCATGTCGTCAATGGCAATGAGGATGGCCTCCCGCAGATACTGGTAGCCCTTGATGTGGGCGGGCACGCCGATCTCGTGGATGATGTTCGTCACCATGGCCTCCACGTCCACCTGCTGCGGCGCCGCGGAGCGGCTGCGGCTGCGCGCGTCGCAGAGATCGCGCACGCGCTCCGCCACGGCGGAGGCCTCGCTGGGCTTCAGCATAATGTACTGGACGCCCATGCCGCTGACGGTGTCGGCGACGAATTCCGTCATATAATACGACATCAGAAGAATCATCGGGCGTCTCTCCATGCCGTGGATCTCCTTGATGACCGTCAGGCCGTCCTTCTGCGGCAGCGACATATCGAGAACCAGGACATCCGGCTTCTGCTCTCGAACCAGCTCCACTGCCCGGCATCCGTCCTGGGCAACGCCGACCGTCTGCAGCTCCCTTGCATTCTCCATTGCCTCCTGGAGCTGCGCGCAGAAAAGGTCGTCACTGTCAGCCAGGACGACTCTGATACGTTTTTCCATGAGCATTCCTCTCCTGTTGATAAGTTTCCCCGCGCAGGGCGCCGGCGTCTTCACCAGCGGCATCTATAAATTACCATAAGCGCCAAATTTTTTCAAGAAAAAATTGGTAATTCCTGGTTTTTTCTCTCGACAAATTTCGATCTTTTCGGTTAAAACCCGCCAATTTCCTGACTCCTCCGCGCAGATTCCGCACGGTGCGACCGGCCGCGCACATCTGCGCGGACACGGGACGGCCGGCGGCCCGGCACCATCGTGTGCCGGGCCGCCG
>CAJFNY010000060.1 GCA_904395865.1 uncultured Oscillospiraceae bacterium | reverse complement strand
GGCAACGCCTGCAGGCGGAAACGGAGCTGAGCGGACTTTCCTCCGGAGCGCCTCCGGCGGGTGACTTTCCACCGAGGGAAAGTCACCCGCCGGAGGCATGACAAGCCGTAGGGCTCCACCCGGTTTTCCTGCAGAAGCACCAGGCCGCAGCCCTTGCAGCCTCCGGCGAGCTTTCGCCCCCTTCCCTCGGTGGAAAGGGGCCCGCCGGGCAAGGAAACCCGCGGGGGCGGTGCCCCGCGGGGGTTTTCAGCGGTCCGGGTGCGGTTCGTCCTGGACGCGCGGCAGGTCCTTCAGGTCGTACGGCGTCGTCTGGTAGACGAAGTAGTTCAGCCAGTTGGAGTACAGCAGGTTGGCGTGGGCCCGCCACGTCACCAGCGGCGGCTTGGTGTCGTCGTCATCGGGGAAGTAGTTCTTCGGCGGGCGGATGGGCAGGCCGGCGTTCCTGTCCCGGATGTACTCGCGGTTGAGCGTCTGGGCGTCGTACTCCGAGTGGCCCATGATGAAGATCCGCCGGCCGCGGCGGGTCGTGATGGCGTAGACGCCCGCCTCCTCCGACGAGGCCAGGATCCGCAGGCTCGGCACCCGCTCCACGTCGGCCCGGTCGATGGTCGTGTGCCGGGAGTGGGGCACCATGAAGCGGTCGTCGAAGCCCCGGAAGAGGATCGACCGCTTGTAGTCCACCGTGTGCTCGAACACGCCGAACATCTTCTCCGGCAGCGGCCGCTTCTCGATGCCGTAGTGGTAGTACAGCGCCGCCTGGGCGCCCCAGCAGATGTGGAACGTGGAGTGGACGTTGGTGGTGGTCCACTCGAAGATGTCGCACAGCTCCGGCCAGTAGTCCACCTCCTCGAAGGGCAGCTGCTCCACCGGCGCGCCGGTGACGATCATGCCGTCGAACTTCCGGTGGCACACCTGGTCGAACGTCTTGTAGAACGTCAGCAGGTGCTCCGACGGCGTGTTCTTCGACCGGTGGGACGACATCTGCAGCAGCTCCAGGTGGACCTGCAGCGGCGTGTTGCCCAGCAGGCGGGCCAGCTGCGTCTCGGTGTCCACCTTCGTGGGCATCAGGTTCAGCAGCAGGATGTCCAGGGGGCGGATGTCCTGGGTCCGGGCCCGCGTCTCGGTCATGACGAAGATGTTCTCGTCCTGGAGCGTCTTCGTGGCGGGCAGGTCGTTGGGGATCTTGATGGGCATGGCGCGCCTCCTCAGACGGCGGCCAGCGCCTGGTCGATGTCGGCGATCAGGTCCCGTACGCCCTCCAGGCCCACCGACAGGCGCACCAGGTCGGGGCTGACGCCGGCGGCCGCCAGCTCGGCGTCGTTCATCTGGCGGTGGGTGGTGCTGGCCGGGTGGAGGCAGCAGGTGCGGGCGTCGGCCACGTGGGTGGCGATGGCGGCGATTTTCAGGCGGCCCATGAACGCCTCGGCCGCCTGCCGCCCGCCCCGGACACCGAAGCTGACGACGCCGCAGGAGCCGTTGGGCAGGTACTTCTGCGCCAGGGCGTGGTACGGGTCGCCGGGCAGGCCGCAGTAGCGGACCCAGGCGACCTTCTCATGGCCGGCCAGGTGCTCGGCAATGGCCTGGGCGTTCTCACAGTGGCGCTGCATCCGCACGTGGAGGCTCTCCAGGCCGACGTTCAGCAGGTACGCGCTCTGGGGGCTCTGGCAGCAGCCGAAGTCGCGCATGAGCTGGGCCGTGCACTTGGTGATGAACGCGCCGCCGCGGCCGAACTTCTCGGTGTAGACGACGCCGTGGTAGCTCTCGTCGGGCGTCGTCAGGCCGGGGAACGTGGCGGCGTGGGCCGCCCAGTCGAAGTTCCCGCTGTCGACGATGCAGCCGCCCAGGGCCGAGGCGTGGCCGTCCATGTACTTGGTGGTGGAGTGGGTGACGATGTCGGCGCCCCACCGGAAGGGCCGGCAGTTGACGGGCGTGGCGAAGGTGTTGTCCACGATCAGGGGGACGCCGTGGCGGTGGGCCGCGGCGGCGAAGCGCTCGATGTCCAGCACCGTCAGGGCCGGGTTGGCGATGGTCTCGCCGAAGACGGCCTTCGTGTTGTCCCGGAAGGCGGCCTCCAGCTCCTCGTCGGAGCAGTCGGGGCTGACGAAGGTGAAGTCGACGCCCATGCGCCGCATGGTCACGGAGAACAGGTTGAACGTGCCGCCGTAGATGGACGACGAGGCCACCACGTGGTCGCCGCAGCCGGCGATGTTGAACACGGCGAAGAAGTTGGCCGCCTGGCCCGACGAGGTCAGCATGGCGGCGGATCCGCCCTCCAGCTCGCAGATCTTCCGGGCCACCAGGTCGCACGTGGGGTTCTGGAGGCGGGAGTAGAAGTAGCCCTCGGCCTCCAGGTCGAAGAGCTTCCCCATGTCCTCGCTGGTGTCGTACTTGAACGTGGTGCTCTGGATGATGGGCACGGCCCGGGGCTCCCCGTTGCCGGGGCGGTAGCCGCCCTGGACGCAGCGCGTCTCCAGCTGATCGTAATACATGGTCATAACCTCCTGAAATGCAGTAAAAAACGCCCGCCTCCCTGCCATGCAAGGACGCGAGCGACGGCTCCGTGATACCACCTTGGTTCCCCCGCGCCTCACGGGGCGGGGCTCAGCGGGTACGGCAATACCCGGGCGCTGTAACGGGCGCACCCATCGCAGCCTTGGCCCCGGGGGGCTTCGGTGCGCGGCTCCGGGGCCATGTTCCGCCGGGTGCGTCGGGCTTCCTCTCACCTTCCGAAGCTCTCTTGGCCGCGCAGCAGGGCG
>CAJFNY010000059.1 GCA_904395865.1 uncultured Oscillospiraceae bacterium | reverse complement strand
CGGCGGCAGCCACAAGGTCGGCTGCCTGACGCTGCCCATGTCCTCGGGCAACACCGACCGGCAGCTGCAGTTCATGGTGGACCTGGGGTCGACGATCCTCTGCTGCACGCCGTCGTACGCGGCCTATCTGGCCGAGAGCCTCATCGAGCGCGGCCTGCGGGATAAGATCAAGCTCAAGGCCGGCATCTTCGGTGCCGAGGCCTGGAGCGAGGAGATGCGCCAGGACATCCAGAACAAGCTGGGCATCAAGGCGTACGACATCTACGGCCTCACCGAGATCTCCGGCCCGGGCGTCAGCTTCGAGTGCTCCGCCCAGACGGGCATGCACATCAACGAGGACCACTTCATCGCCGAAATCATCGACCCCGCCACCGGCGAGGTGCTGCCGGACGGCTCCAAGGGTGAGCTGGTGTTCACCTCCATCACGAAGGAGGCCTTTCCGCTGCTGCGGTACCGGACCCGCGACATCTGCGTCCTGAGCCGGGAGAAGTGCGCCTGCGGCCGGACCCACGTGAAGATGAGCAAGCCCATGGGCCGCAGCGACGACATGCTCATCGTCAAGGGCGTCAACGTCTTCCCGTCCCAGATCGAGACGGTGCTGCTGGAGCAGGGCTACCCGGCCAACTACCAGATCATCGTCGACCGGGTCCACAACTCCGACACGCTGGAGGTCCAGGTGGAGATGACGCCGGAGAACTTCTCCGACAACCTGGGCAAGATCACCGAGATGGAGAAGGGCCTGGTGGCCGCTCTGAAGGCCATGCTGGGCATCTACGCCAAGGTCAAGCTGGTGGCGCCCAAGTCCATCGCCCGCAGCGAGGGCAAGGCCGTGCGCGTCATCGACAAGCGCAAGATTTAAGGAGGTTGACCCATGACCATCCATCAGATCTCCGTATTCCTGGAAAACCGGGCCGGCCAGCTGGCCGAGATCACGCGGATCCTGGCCGACGCCGCCATCGACATGCGCGCCATCTCCATCGCGGAGACGGCCGACTACGGCGTCCTGCGGCTGATCGTGGACCAGCCGCAGAAAACCACCTCCACGCTGCTGGAGCACGGCTTCATCCTCTCCATGACGCCCGTGACGGTCGTGGCCGTGCCCGACGAGCCGGGCGGACTGGCGCCGGTGCTGCAGCTGGTGGCCGAGGGAAACATCGACATCGAGTACATGTACTCCCTGTTCACCCACACCGACGGGAAGGCGTACATGGTCTTCCGCGTCTCTGACGACGAAAAGTTTACGGCCCTCCTGGCCGGCCACGGCATCGAGGCCGTCACCAGCCGGGAGCTCGGCATCGAGGCTTGAGATTCTACGCAAAGGAAAGAGGTTTTTTCAGCATGCAGGAAAAGAGCAGAAAGTGCGCGCAGTTCACCGACTCGGTCATCCGCCGGATGACCCGGATCTCCCTGGCCTGCGGGGCCATCAACCTGGCCCAGGGCTTCCCGGACTTCGACCCGCCCAAGGCCATGCTGGACCGGCTGGCCGAGGTCAGCTACCAGGGTCCCCACCAGTACCCCATCACCATGGGCGCCCCCAACTTCCGCCAGGCCCTGGCCCGGAAGTGCGGCCGCTTCATGGGCCGCACCCTGGATCCGGAGACGGAGATGGTCGTGACCATCGGCTCCACCGAGGCCATGGTGGACACGATCTTCGCCCTGACGAACCCCGGCGACAAGATCATCATGTTCTCCCCCTACTTTGAGAACTACCGCGCCCAGGCCATCATGGCCGACTGCGAGCCCATCTTCGTCCCCCTGGTGCCGCCGGAGTTCAACTTCGACCCCAACGTCCTGGAGGACGCCTTCAAGCAGGGGGCCAAGGCCATCCTGATCTGCAACCCGTCCAACCCCAGCGGCAAGGTGTTCACCGAGGCCGAGCTGAAGCAGATCGCCGAGATGTGCATCCGCTACGACGCCTACGCCATCATGGACGAGGTCTACGAGCACATCGTCTACGCCCCCCACAAGCACATCTATATGAACACCATCCCCGGCATGTGGGAGCGCACCGTCTCCTGCTCTTCCCTGTCCAAGACGTACTCCGTCACCGGCTGGCGCCTGGGCTACGCCATCGCGCCCAAGGAGCTCATGGACTGCATCAAGCAGTTCCACGACTTCAACGCCGTGGGCGCCCCGTCGCCGCTGATGGAGGCCGCCATCGTCGGCCTGGACATGCCCGACAGCTACTATGAGGAGTTCGGCGCCCACTACGCCCACATGAAGCAGCTGTTCACCGACGGCCTCAAGCGCATCGGCATCCCGTTCACCGATCCCCAGGGCGCCTACTTCGTCCTGGCCGACATCGGCCCGTACCTGAAGCCCGGCCAGAGCGACGTGGAGTTCTGCGAGCAGATGGCCGAGAAGGTCGGCGTGGCCGCCGTGCCCGGCTCGTCCTTCTTCAACGAGGACGTCAACCACATCGTCCGCCTGCACTTCGCCAAGATGGACGAGACCCTCAACGAGGCGCTGGAGCGCCTGTCCCACATCCAGGAAAAAATGGCGTAACGCCGGATACAAAGCACATCGCCGGAACGGTAAAACCGTTCCGGCGATGTGCTTTATATGGGGGGTGAACGCCGATGATTTCAGAGAATGTCGCCCATGTCGGCCAGCAGCGCGTCGATCTTCCGCTTCTCCCCGTCGTTGAGGGCGCCCAGCGGCCGGCGCGGCAGGCCCGCGTCGAAGCCCTGGCAGGCCAGTACGTACTTGAACACCTCGTGCCAGTGGGGATCGTTGTTGTTGTACGTGATGAAGTAGTCGATGAACGGCATGACCTTCATCCAGTACTCGTTGGCACGGTCCACGTCCTTGTCGACGGTGCAGATGTCGAACAGCGTCCGGCAGAACTTCGGCAGCACGGCGGGCATGCCGCTGAGCCAGCCGTCGGCCTTGGCGAAGAACGCCTCCATGGGGGCGTAGTCGTGGCCGTAGAAGACGGTCAGCCGGTCGCCGCAGTGGTAGCGGAGGCTGTGCACCCGCTCCACGTCACCCTGGGCGGCCTTGATGGCGTTGATGGAGCCGTCGTCAACCATCTGCTTGACTTCCAGCGCGTTCATCTCATAGTTGCAGAAGCGCGGGTTGTTGTAAAGGCAGATCTCCAGATCCTCGCCGACGGCCTGGCGCAGCGCCTTGAAATGGTTCATCACGGCGCGCTTGTGGGGAATCAGGTAGTACGGCATGATGACCAGCACGCCGTCCGCGCCGGCCTTCTTTGCGCAAAGACTCAGGTCGATGGTCTCGGCGGTGGTGTAGCGGCCGGTGCCGGCGTAAACCGGGACCTGCCCGTCGATGAAGCGGAGCATGCACTCCATAATGTGCTTCTGCTCGTCCAGCCCCATGGAGATGTTCTCGCCCGTGCTGCCCGTGATGGACAGACTCTGGGCGCCCTTGTCGATGAGCCACTGCAAATACCGTTCGGTTTCCTTTTGATTGAAGGTCTCGTCTGCATTCCAGAACGTCATTGCAGCCGGCATCACGCCATACCCTTTCGTCTTTGCCATTGCAGCTTTCCTCCTCGTTCATCCTTTAGAATTGTAGGATTGTCTGATGATCTCATCAGACAATCACGATTTTAGCGGACATCCGCCGGAAAGTCAATGTGCAACATTCACAGAATTGATTTCCATTCTTTTACGGTTCTGTCACCGTCCGGAAAAGCCGTCCTTCCCGCCAGAAAATTCCAGCTTTTTACAGCTTGGATGTGGTAATATGGATAGGATTCTACACCGATTTTGGGAAATATTCCAATCATATTGGAGGTTTTTTCAAGATCGCCCGACGGTTTTTGTGAAACTCCACCAGCTTTTCCGGCGGCCGTCCGCCGCCGGCGCCGCACCTTGACACCGCCGGGCAAAGCGTGTAAAATCTAATCCATAGTGTATGATTGTCTGATAAATTTATCGCCCAGACGGTCATACAAATACTCGAAATGGGAGGAACGGAATATGAAACGGTCTCATAAGCTTCGTCTGGTTGCAATCCTTCTGACGCTGCTGCTGGCAGCGGGGGCCTTCAGCGGCTGCGCCGCCAGCTCCGGCGGCGGGGACGGCTCCGCCGACCTGCTGACCACAGTGCTCGATCGCGGGGAACTGGTCGTCACGCTGAACCTCGGAAACGAGCCCTGGGGCTACACCGATGCCGACGGCGGCTACGCGGGCATGGCGGTGGACCTGATCAACGGCTTCGCCGAGTCCATCGGCGTAACCGTGGAGTTCTCGCCGCTGGAGTTCTCGTCGATGATCCCGGCCATCCAGTCGGACCGCGCCGACATCATCTGCACGAACCTCACCCGGTCGGCCTCCCGCGCCACCAGCGTCACGTTCACCGAGCCGGTGGGCAGCTCGTACGTGGTGGCCGTCGTCCGGCAGGACACCATCTCCTCCCTGGAGGAGCTGAACGCCCCGGACATCACGCTGACGACGGAATCCGGCACCGTCCACGAGGGCATCGCCGCGGAGAACTTCCCGGATGCCACCATGAGCTCCGTCAACCAGAACGCCGACGCCATCGCCGCCCTCAAGGCCGGCCGCGCCGACGCCTTCCTGACCGACCTGACCATCGCCGAGGCCGCCTGTGCCGCCGACGATTCCATCACCTACATCTCCACCCCCGTCTACGTGGACACCTTCTCCTTCGCGGTGAAATGCGCCTCCACGTCGTACACCTTCGTCGAGGCGTTCAACACGTACCTCCGGCTCATCAAGGGCGACGGCACGTACGCCGCGCTCTACGAGAAGCACTTCGGCGAGACCTGGTCGCCCGCCTACACGGAGCTCGGCATGTAAAAGCAGAAGCAACCGCCGCGGCGCCGGCGCCGCCGTGCGCCGCGGCACGCTGGGATTAGGAGCTGCCAATGAATACGACCCAATTCATCAATTGGCTGCCGGAGCTGCTGCAGGGACTGGGGCTCACCGTGGGCGCGTCGCTGGTCTGCATCGCGACCTCGGTGCTCTGGGGCTGCCTGATCGCTTCGCTGGCCAGCCTTCGGAATCCGGTTCTGACGCCGATCCTGCGGTCCTATACATCCATCTTCCGGAATTCCCCGCTGCTGGTGCAGCTGTTCTTCTGCTTCTACGGGCTGCCGTTCCTCGGCGTCAATCTCTCGGCGCTGGCCTGCGGCATCCTGGCAGTGACGCTCAACGAGGGCGCGTTCATCGCGGAGATCGTCCGCGGCGCCATCCGGAACGTCCCCAAGGGGGAGATCGAGGCCGCGTACAGCCTGGGGCTGACCCGGCCGCAGGTGGTGGCCCGCGTGATCTTCCCGCTGGCCGTCCGGGCGTCCGTGCCGATGATCACCGGCCAGGCGTCCATCGTCATCAAGGACACCAGCCTGTTTTCGATGATTATGATCCTCGACCTGACGCGCGCGGGCGACCGGTTCTACAGCCGGTACTTCAGCGTCTCCTCCATCTGGATCGTGGCGGTGATCTACATCGCGCTGTTTCTGATCTTCAATACCGCCGGCCGGCTGATCGAACGCCGCGTCAAGGTCCGGCGCTGAAAGGAGGAACCGTATGACAATCCGGGAAATGCTGCAATACCTCTCCACCGGCATCGGCATCACCTTTCAGCTGGTCCCGCTGTGCGTCGTATCGACGCTGGTGCTGGGCGCCGTGCTGGGCACGCTGCAGTTCCGCCGCGTGCCGGTGCTTTCGCAGATCATCGACGTGTACATCGTCGCCATGCGGGGCGTCCCGCCGCTGGTGGTCATGATGCTGCTGTACTACTCCGTCAACCTGTCCTCCTCGTTCGTCACGGCCTTCACGGCGCTGACGATCTACCACACCGCCTACGTGACGGAGATCGTCCGCGGCGGCTTTGAGGCGGTCCCGCGCGGCCAGATGATGGCCGGCGAGTCCCTGGGGCTGACGTACCCGCAGATCATCTTCCGCATCTACATCCCGCAGATCATGCTGCAGATCGTCCCCTCCCTGTGCGGCCAGTACATCCTGACCGTCAAGGACACGACGCTCGTCTCCATCGTCGGCGTGCAGGACATCATGTGGCGGGCACGGCAGCTGATCGCCGTCACCTTCGACCCGATTCTGATCTATTTCCTGGCGGGACTGATCTTCTACATTCTCTGTTCGCTGCTGGAGCTCATCGCCCACCGTGTGGAGCGCCGGGTCACCAGGAACGTGAAAACACGGCTACAAGGAGTATGACTATGGACAACAGGAACGGGCGCGTCCTGATTCAGTTCCAGGATGTCACCAAGACGTACAAGAACGGGGAAATCGTCGTGATGCAGGACTACAGCTTCGATTTCCTGGACGGGGAAACCCACGTGATCTGCGGCCGCAGCGGCGCCGGCAAGAGCACGCTGATCCGGTGCATCAACTATCTCGAGCGCATCGACAGCGGGAAAATCCTCGTGGAGGGCGTGGAGGTCAACGCCAAGTCCGCCCGGAGCATCCGTAAGGAGATCGCCATGGTGTTCCAGGACTTCAATCTGTTCCCGCACATGTCAGTGCTGGACAACGTCACCTTCGGCCCGGTGCACAGCCTGAAGGCCGACCGGAAGCAGGCAGAGGAAACCGGCAAGGAGTACCTGAACAAGGTCGGCCTGGCCGACAAGATCCGCGCCTATCCCCACGAGCTCTCCGGCGGCCAGAAGCAGCGGGTCGCCATCGCGCGGGCGCTGAACATGCACCCGGACATGATCCTGTTCGACGAGCCCACCAGCGCGCTGGACCCGGAAATGGTCGGCGAGGTGGTGGAGATCATGAAGCAGCTCTCCCGGGAGGGCATGAGCATGATCGTCGTCACCCACGAGATGGGCTTCGCCCGCGAGGCCGCTCACCGGATCTCCTTCATGGAGAACGGCGGCTTCATCGAGACGGCCGGCCCCGACGAATTCTTCGAGCACCCGAAGCACCCCAGCGTCGCGAAATTCATCAAGCAGATCTCGTACGACCGACAGACGCCGGCCGCAGCAGAAGGAGGCATTGCACATGTCTAAGTATCTCTCGCTCGTTCCCGGACCGACGCAGGTCCATCCCCGCGTGCTGGAGGCCATGTCGCAGCAGGTCATGACGCACCTGGACGAGGGCTGGCGGCCGCTGTACCTGCAGACGTGCGACAAGATGCGCCGGATCTTCGAAACCACCGGCCAGGTGTTCCTGATGGCGTCCAGCGGCACCGGCGCCATGGAGGCCGCGGTCAGCAGCGTCGTCGCGCCGGGGGAAACGATCCTGGTGCTGTCCAACGGGCTCTTCGGCGACCGGATCGCCATGATCGCCGAGCGGTACCACCTGCAGGTCGAGACGCTGCACTTCCCCACCGGCGGTCCGCTGGACCCGGAGGCGCTGCGGGCCCGTCTGCAGAAGGGCACCGGGGGCATCGCCGCGGTGGGCGCCGTCTACAGCGAGAGTCAGAACGGCATTCTGAATCCCATCCGCGACGTCGCCGCCGTCTGCCGCAGCTTCGACATTCCGCTGATCGTGGACACGGTCTCCGCCCTGGCAGGCGCCGAATTCCACATGGACGAGTGGGGCGTCGACATTGCGGTCTCCGCCGGGCAGAAGTGCATCGGCGGCGTGGTGGGCATGGCGATGATCGCCGTGGCGGACGACGCCTGGCGGCACTTCGCCCACAAGACCGGGACGGGCTTCTACTTCAACCTGAACCTCTGGCGGGACAGCGTCCGCAGCAACGTCATCCACCCGCACCCCTGGTCCATGAGCGAGACTCTGGTTTACGGGCTCAACGCCGCCTGCGACCTGATTCTTGAGGAGGGGCTGGAGCAGCGCGTACACCGCCACTGGGCGCTGTACGACTTCTACATGGAGGAGCTGCAGCGGCTGGGCTTCACGCCGTTCGTGCCGCGCAGCTGCGCCTGCCCGACGGTGATCTCCATGAACCGCCACCCGAAGCTGACGATTGAGGAGCTGAGCCGCCGGCTGAAGGAGGAATACGGCATCCTGATCGGCGTCGGAATCTACCAGCAGCAGGGGAAGATCTGGCGGATCGGCAACATGGCCGAGCAGGCCCGGCCGGAGAAGGCCCGGCGCCTGATCGACGCGCTGTTGGAGCTTCTCGCCTGAGCTTCCGGAACTTTCCAGCCTCCTCCCGGTCCGGATGGTCCCGCGCCCTTGCGCGGCGGCTGAAAATGTCGTATAATGTCGTATAATAGATGCAACATTCCACTTGAAGAGTGCATCGGGTGAAGGAGATGGACGCTATGGGGTCGATTGAACGGATCCCCGTCTGCAGCCAGGTCGTCGCCGGCATCCAGTCGCTGATTGCCGAGCGCGGTCTGCGCCCCGGGGACCGCATACCCACCGAGCGGGAGCTGTGCGAGCGGTTCGGCGTCGGCCGGTCGACGGTGCGCGAGGCCATGCGGCTGCTGCAGGCCTCCGGCGTGCTGAGCCTGCAGCAGGGACGCGGCGCATTCGTCAACGACGGGCAGGTGGATCCGTCGGTGGCCGTCAAGCCGTGGTTCCCGCCGGAAAACGGGGTCAAGCTGCGGGACTTCGTGGAAGTCCGCCTGGCCATCGAGCCGCTGGGCATCCGTCTGGCCATTGAGCGGGCCAGCGAGGAGGAGATCGCCGAGATCGCGCGGGTCCACAGTCTGTTCATCCAGACCGTCCCCAAGCGCGATCCCGAGCAGCTGGCCCACTTCGACGAGCAGTTCCACCTGGAGATCGCCAAGGCCACCCACAACACGCTCATCGTCTCCATTCAGGAGGCCATCAAAAAAGAGGTCTTTGAGATGCGCGTCCAGTCGTATTCGGTGCCGGAGCGGATGGCCGGCGCCATTGCCCCGCACAACCGGATCCTCAACGCCTTCTACGCCCGCGACACCGCCGAGGGCGAGGAGGCCATGGTCCAGCACCTGACGGAGGCGTTTCAGGAGATCCTTGCGTAGGGGGTGCGCGCAGATGGAGCTTCGCCCATACCGGCCGGGCGACTGCGCAGCCGTCCTGGCCCTGTTCCGGCAGTCGGTCCGCACGGCGGCCGCGGCCGACTACACGGAGCGGCAGCGCCTGGCCTGGGCCCCGGACGTGCTGGACGCCGACGCCTGGAACCGGTCGCTGCTGGCCCACACGGCCCTGGTGGCCGAGGCGGACGGCCGCCTGATCGGCTTCGCCGACGCCGACACGGGCGGCGGGTATCTGGACCGGCTGTACGTTCACCCGGATTTCCTGCGGCGCGGCGTGGCCACGGCCCTGTGCGCCGCGCTGGAGGCCGCCATGGAGACGTCCACGGTCCGCGTGGACGCCTCCATCACGGCCCGTCCCTTCTTCGAGGGCCGCGGCTACCGGGTGGTGCGCCGGCAGCAGGTGCTCCGCCGCGGCGTCGTGCTGACGAACTTCGCCATGGAGAAGCGGCTGTGAACAGAAAATCGCGGCGCGGCTCAGCAGAGCCGCGCCGCAGCGTTTTTTCCTTTTTACGCCCCGAAGGCGTAGTACCCGGCCGCGCAGAGGGCGGCGAAGCAGGCGTTGACCTGATCGTCGGTGAACAGCGCGCCGTACTTCCCTTCGGCTGCCAGGGCCTCCAGGCTCAGGTCCAGGCGGCCGGCGTCGGCCAGGGCGGCGAAGCCGTCGCTGGTGCGGCCCCGGTCCAGCAGCCGCCGGGCGCAGGCGGGCCCGCCGAATTTCCGCACGTCGGCCTCCAGCCGCGGCTGGGCCGCGCCCAGGGCCGCCGCTACGGCCAGGCGCCGCAGCAGCTCGTCGGTGAAGGTCTGCTCCAGGGGCGTCACAGCAGCGCAGCGGCCGCCCGCTCCGCCTCTGCCGGGTCCGGGACGCTGGAGATGCCGCCCAGGCGCGTGGTGGACAGGCTGGCCGTGGCGCAGGCCAGGCCGGCGATGCGCCGCAGCTCGTCGGCCGTCAGCTCGTCCGGAGCCTTTCCGCTGTCCAGCACGCCGCAGACGGCCGTGCCGCCGAAGATGTCGCCGGCGCCGGTGGTGTCCACCACGCTGACGCCGGACAGGCCCGGCACGCGGCCCATGGCGCGGCCGTTGGCGTAGCAGCAGCCGTCCTTGCCCAGGGTCACGAACACCAGCTTCGCGCCGTACGTCTCCAGCAGCCGCCGGGCGCCCTCCTCGGGCGTGCAGCCGAACAGGAACTCCACCTCGTTGTCGCTGATCTTCACCACGTCGGCGTTGGCGCAGCCCCAGAGCATCTGCTCCCGGGCGTCGTCCAGGCTGGCCCACAGGGGCTCGCGGAGGTTGGGGTCGAACGTTACCAGCTTCCCGGCCTTCCGGGCGTACGCCACGACGGCCTTGTGGGTGGCCCGGGCCGGCTCGTCGGTCATGCAGACGGTGCCGAAGTGGACCACCTGCGTCTCGTCCACCATGGAGAAGTCGATCTCCTCGGTGCGCAGCAGCATGTCGGCGCCCGGCTTCCGGGCGAAGGAAAACTCCCGCTCGCCGTTGGCGTCCCGGGTGACGAAGGCCAGCGTCGTGAAGGCGTCGTCGGCCACCACGATGCCGCGGCCGTCGATGCCCACCTGCGCCACCGTGTCCAGCAGCTGCCGGCCGAAGGCGTCCCGGCCCACCTTGGCCAGCATGGCCGTCCGCCGGCCGCGGCGGGCCAGGGCGGCCAGGAAGTTGGCCGGCGCGCCGCCGGGGTGGGCGGCCATGACCGGGTAGCCGTCCTCCTGGACCCGCTCGACGGTAAAATCAATCAGCATTTCGCCGATGGCGATCACATCGTACATGGATGGTTCCTCCCGTTCCTCAGATGGTTTCTCTGATTATACTATATTTTTCCGCCGGAAGGAACTCCCCCGGGGATTTTTTCGTCTGAACGTACGGGAGGCGCCAAAAACTCCCAGAAGCTCTGTGGAATTGCCGGTTGGCATCGCCGCCGGTTTGTGGTACAATGTACGAAAAGCAGCCGACCGGCTGCCTGCAAATTCTGGATGAGAGGCGGAATGAACATGAAAAAGCGCGTCCTGTCGCTGCTGCTGGCCGTGCTGGTGGCCGCGTCGCTGCCCACGGCCGTGCTGGCCGCCGAGTATACCGACCTGGAGGGCCACTGGTCGGAGCCGTACATCACCGAGCTGACGGACCTCGGCTACCTGACCGGCTACACCGACGGCACCGTCCGCCCGGACAGGACCATCACGGCCTGCGAGGCCCTGACGCTCCTGTCCCGGTTCTACAGCCCCGACGACGCCGTCGTGGAGCTGGTGCACGACGACTACGGCGAGTTCGTGGAGACGTACGTGGACCCCAGCCTCAGCTGGGCGTACGATGAGATCGAGCTGTGCCTGGCCGCCGGCATCCTCTCGCAGAACGAGCTGCGGAGCCTGCGGCTGACGGCCGCCATCGAAAAGGAGCTGCTGGCCGTCCTGCTGGTGCGGGCCCTGCAGCTGACCGACGAGGCCGACGCTCTCAACGACGCCGGCGTCGAGCTCTCCTTCGCCGACACCGATGAGATCGCCTCGGCCTACCGCGGCCACATCGCCGTGCTGGTGGACGCCGGGATCATCGAGGGCAACAGCCGCAACGAGTTCACCCCCCACGCCGAGGTTACACGCGCCGTGGTGGCGGCCATGGTCGTCCGGAGCATCGACCATCTGGAGGAGCTGGGCCACAGCCTCGTGCTGAACGGCTACACCGACGCCGCCCTCCACGAGGGCGTGCTGACGGCCTGCAGCTCCAGTTCCGTCACCTTCCGCGACACCGACGGCCTGCTGCGCACGTACGCCGTGCCCGACGACGCCAGCGTCACCGTCTCCGGCGTCTCCCGCCTGGGGTCCGACTGCGTCGGCGGCTTCATCTCCCTGCGCACGGTGGACGGCGCCGTGGACTCCATCTCGGTGCAGGTGCGCTCCGGCACCACGTACGCCCAGGGCCGCATCACCGACGTCTCCCGCACCTCGGCCGGCTACGTGATCCGCTTCGACGAGGCAGAGACCGGCGACTCCACGCGCACGACGGTGCCCACGGCCCTGAGCGCCTCCATCGACGGTGAGACGGCAGACCTGACCGACCTGAAGGCCGGCATGTTCCTGACGGCCACGTACAGCGGCAGCGAGGTCACAGTGGTGTCCGCCGTCTCCGGCGACCGGACCGTCACCGGCACCATCGCCTCCGTGACGTACGGCGCCCCGGCAGAGCTGAACGTGACCACCGACGACGGCGGCAGCCTGCGCTTCACCCTGGACCTGACCGACCTGCCCACGATCCGCTGGGGGGACAATGCCGCCGGCATCGACCGGCTGACCGTCGGCAGCTCCGCGACCCTGACCTTTGAGAACGGGCTGCTGGAGGAGATCTCCGTGGAACTCAGCGACGAGACGCTGGAGGGCATCGTCACCTCCATCGTCGCCACCACCGGCGGCACCACCTGGCTCGTCACCGACAGCGCCAACGAGACCCACTCCCTGACCGTCTCCTCCTCGGCCAACGCCTATTACGACGGCACGTCCATCCTCATCAGCAGCATCCAGGTGGGCGACACCATCCGCGCGGTTGTGGACGGCTCGACGATCCTGGAAGTCTACCGCCTCAGCGGCAGCAGCCTCTCGGACAACAAGCTCAGCGGCACGCTCCTGGCCGTCGATGAGGACGACGACGTCCTGACCGTCCTGAACACCTCCAACCGCCTGATCTACGTGGACGTCTCCGACGTGGGCGCCATCCTGAACGCCGAGACCGGCAAGACGCTGAAGCTCTCGGCCCTGGAGGCCAACGACCAGCTGCTGGCGTACGGCACGTACACCGACGCCTCCAACTTCGTCGCCTCGTCCATCATCGTGGAATAGGGAAACCGAAACCAAAGCAGCGCCGCACCCGGGAGGGCGCGGCGCTTTGCATCTCAGATCATTCCGTTCCCAGCTCCTGCTCCGTCAGCGGGAGGGTGAACACGCCGTCGAGACACGGCTGGAGGCCGGACACGGAGCCGCGGTCGGCGTAGACGGCGTACGTCTTGAACAGCACCGGGCACAGCAGGCCCTGCTCCAGGACGTACCGGTACAGGTCGTAGGCGTTGCCCTCGTTCTCCGTGGTCAGGTCGCAGAGGCCGGCGGCCTCGCTGTCGGCCATGCTGCCGTAGCTGAGGCTGCCCCCCTGGTCGAAGAACGGGGAGAGATCCAGCGTCGGGGACAGGCGGGCCTCCCCGTAATACACGTCGTAGCTGCCGCTGTTGAGGGCGGAGACGTAGCCGCTGTAGTCCTCGGTGCGGAGGGTCAGGGAGAAGCCCAGGCTGTTGAGGGCATCCACCACCGCCTGGGCCGCCGCCACCCGCTGCTCCGACGTACCGCAGACCAGCAGCGTGCCGCGGAGCGTCTGGGTGCCGTCGTCGGTGGGCAGCGCCAGCGTGCCGTCCTCGCCGGCAGCGGCGCCGGCAGCCTCCAGAATGGAGGCCGCATCCGCCATGTCGCAGCCGTATTCGGCGGCCAGGTCGGCGTCGTACCGGCTGCTGTCCGGCGGCGCCGGCAGAGCCGAGGCCACGGCGAAGCCGCCGGCCGTGTCGGCGGCCAGAGCCTCCCGGTCCACGGCCCGGAGCACCGCCTGCCGCGCCGCGGCGTGGGAGAACACGGGGCTGTTGCGGTTGAAGGCGATGTACTGCAGCACCGTGGTGGGGAGGTTCCACAGCTCATAGTCCGTGTGGTACGTCAGCCGCGCGCCGGCGTTGGGGTCGACGCACGCCACCGTCACCGGTCCGTACTCGAACTCGTCCCGCAGCTCCGCGGCGGAGGTGACGGCCGTCAGGGAGATGGCCTCGGCCTCCACCGCCGGGGCGGCGTCGCGCCACCAGTCGGTGCGCACCAGACTGCCGTTTTCGACCCGGTACGGCCCGGTGCCCACCGGCGTCTCGGTGCCGACGCTGGCGGCCTGCACCACGTAGACGTTCAGCAGCGCGTCCAGGCTCCCGCAGGCGGCGGAGGTGGTGATGGTCAGCTCCCGGTCGGACACGGCCGTCGCCGTGGCCACCACGTCCAGGCGGCTGCCGTACCACGCGCTGTCCCGGGCCGCCTGGATGGAGGCGGCCGCGTCGGCCGCCGTCAGGGCCGTGCCGTCGGAGAACGTCACGCCCTCCCGGAGCACCAGCGTGTGGCTCCGGCCGTCGCCGGAGGAGGTCAGGCTCTCAGCCAGATACGGCGCGGCGCCGTACGTGCCGTCCACCGTGAACAGCGGCTCGCAGATCAGCGAAAGGGCCGCACGGTTGCTGAGCACCGTGCAGTCGTACGGGTTCAGCCCCGCCGACGGCTGCCACGCCAGGCCGAAGGGCGCCTCCGGCTCTTCGGCCGCCGGCGTCTCCGGGCGCTGGGCGCCGGGGGCCGTGGGCAGCGGCGCATCCGTTTCCGGCGCCGACGCCGGGGCGCAGCCGGCCAGCAGCGCCAGGCACGCGGCCAGGCTCACCAGCAGCCGCGCCGCACTTCCCGCGCGCACGGGCCTCACCTCCGCGGCCCGCAGGCGATGACCGCCGCCTGCAGGCCCCTGGCTTCGCCCATGCGCCGATGGGAGAAGAACCGCTCCGGCTGGCAGGCCGTGCACCACGGGGCCGTGACGATCTCCCCGACGCCGGCCCGCGCCAGCCACACGGCGTTCAGCTCCTTCAGATCCACCCGCCAGCGGCCGCCGCCCAGGTCGTCCAGGGCGCTCCGGGCCGCCGGGCCCAGAGCGGCCGCCATGGCCGCCGGCACGTCCGGCCCCGTCTCGTAGCAGCAGCGGTCGACGCACGGGCCGATGGCCGCGCGCACGTCCTGCGGCCGGGTGCCGAAGGCCCGGGCCATGGTCTCCACGGCGCGGGCCGCGATGCCCAGGGCCGTCCCGCGCCAGCCGGCGTGGACGGCGCCCACGGCGCCGGTGGCCGCGTCCCACAGGAGGACGGGCGTGCAGTCGGCCACGAAGACGGCCAGGGCCGTTCCCGGCGTCTGCGTCACGAGGCCGTCGCAGTCCGGGGCCGGCCAGAAGAGGCCCTGGCCCCAGTCGGCCTCCGTCACCACGCGGACCGCGTCCCCGTGGACCTGGCGCGTGCAGACGAGCCGCTTCACGTCGTACCCCACGGCGGCGGCCAGCCGGCGGTGGTTCTCCAGGACGTTCCGCGGCCGGTCGCCCCGGTGGAAGCCGAGATTCAGTTCCGACAGGCAGCCCTCGCTGACGCCGCCGCGGCGGGTGGTGAAGGCGTTGGGCACCTGCAGCTCCGCGGCCCGGAAGAACTCCAGGCCGCCGGCGCGTACCGTTGCAAAGCTCATGAATTCAAGTCCTTGTCGAGACAGCAGTTCTTGTACTTCTTGCCGCTGCCGCAGGGGCAGGGGTCGTTGCGGCCCACCTTGGCCTTCTTCGTCACGGGCTGGCGCTTGACGGTCTTGTCGCCGCCGCCCTCGAACGTCTCCTTGGCCACCTTCTCGCGCTTGATCTCCTCCCGGGGCCGGACCTGGACCAGGAACAGCCGGCGGATGGTCTCCTCCCTGATGGCGTCGATCATCTCGTCGAACATCTCGTAGCCCTCGCGCTTGTAGGCCACCACCGGGTCGGTCTGGCCGTAGGCCCGCAGGGTGATGCCCTGGCGCAGGTCGTGCATGGCGTCGATGTGGTCCATCCAGTACTCGTCCACCACCCGGAGCATGACGACCCGCTCCACCTCGCGCATGACCTGCTCGCCGTACTGGGCCTCCTTGGCGGCGTACGTCTGGCGGCACAGGGCCAGCAGGTCGTCCCTCAGGCGCTCATGGGTCAGGCCGGAGAGATCCTCCGGGGCGTAGGCGCCCTTGGGGAAGCAGACGCCCTCGAAGTGGTGCAGCAGGCCGTCCAGCTGCTCCCGGTTCTCCACGGCGCCGTGCTCGCCCACGGCGGCGGCCACACGGCGCTCCACCACGAACTCCAGCATGGACTCGATGGTCCTGCGCAGGTCGGCCCCGTCCAGGACCATCTCGCGCTGCTCGTAGATGACCTTCCGCTGGGTGTTCATCACGTCGTCGTACTCCAGGACGTTCTTGCGCACCTGGAAGTTGCGGCTCTCCACGGTCTTCTGGGCGTTCTCGATGGCGCCGGAGAGGATCTTGGCGTCGATGGGCGTGTCGTCGTCGATGCCCATGGAGTCCATCATCTTCTTGATGCGCTCCATCCGGTCGCCGCCGAAGAGGCGCATGACGTCGTCGTCCAGGCTCAGGTAGAAGCGCGTCTCGCCCGGGTCGCCCTGGCGGCCGGAGCGGCCGCGGAGCTGGTTGTCGATCCGGCGGGACTCGTGGCGCTCGGTGCCGATGATGAACAGGCCGCCGGCGGCGCGCACCTTTTCGGACTCGGCGCCGGTCTCGGCCTTGTGGCGCTGGTACGCCTCGGTGTAGGCGGCGCGGGCCGCCAGGATCTCCGGGTCGTCCGTCTCAGCGAAGGAGTTGGACTCGACGATGAGCCGCTCCTCCATGCCGGCCTTGCGCAGGTCGTCCTTGGCCAGGTACTCCGGGTTGCCACCGAGCATGATGTCGGTGCCGCGGCCGGCCATGTTCGTGGCGATGGTCACGGCCCCCAGCTTGCCGGCCTGGGCCACGATCTCGGCCTCCTTCTCGTGGAACTTGGCGTTGAGGACCGTGTGGGGGATCTTCTCCTTCTTCAGCAGGGCCGACAGGTGCTCCGACTTCTCGATGGAGATGGTGCCCACCAGCACCGGCTGGCCGCGGCCGTGGCACTGCTTCACCTGCTCGATGACGGCGCGGTACTTGGCGTCCTCCGTCTTGTAGACCACGTCGGGGTCGTCCTTCCGGATCACCGGCACGTTCGTCGGGATCTCCACCACGTCCAGGTTGTAGATGGCGCCGAACTCCTCCTGCTCCGTCAGGGCCGTGCCGGTCATGCCGGAGAGCTTGCCGTACAGGCGGAACAGGTTCTGGAACGTGATGGTGGCCAGGGTCTTGCTCTCGCCGGCCACGGTGACGCCCTCCTTGGCCTCGATGGCCTGGTGCAGGCCCTCGTTGTACCGGCGGCCGTACATGAGACGGCCGGTGAACTCGTCGACGATGATGACCTGACCGTCCTTGACCACATAGTCGATGTCCTTCTTCATCAGGCCCCGGGCTTTCATGGCCTGGTTGATGTGGTGGGAGAGGGTGGTGTTCTCCACGTCGGCCAGGTTCTCCACCTGGAAGAACTCCTCGGCCTTCTTGATGCCGCGGGCCGTCAGGGAGACGGTGCGCTCCTTCTCGTCGACGATGTAGTCGCAGTCCAGGTCGTCGGTGGACTCCTTGGAGTCGGTCTTGGCAAAGACCTGCTTCTTCATGCGGCTGACGAGGAAGTCGGCCATCTGGTACAGCTTCGACGAGTCGTCGCCCTTGCCGGAGATGATCAGCGGCGTCCGGGCCTCGTCGATGAGGATGGAGTCCACCTCGTCGACGATGGCGAAGCTGTGGCCCCGCTGGACCTGCTCGCTCTTGTAGATGGCCATGTTGTCCCGTAGGTAGTCGAAGCCGATCTCGTTGTTGGTGCCGTAGGTGATGTCGGCGGCGTACGCCTCCCGGCGCTGCTGGGCCGTCAGCCCGTGGATAATCAGGCCCACGGACAGGCCCATGAACCGGTAGACCTTGCCCATCCACTCGCTGTCGCGCTTGGCCAGGTAGTCGTTGACGGTGACGATGTGGACGCCCTTGCCGGTCAGGGCGTTGAGGTACGCCGGCAGGATGGCCACCAGGGTCTTGCCCTCGCCGGTCTTCATCTCGGCGATGCGGCCCTGGTGGAGGACGATGCCGCCGATGACCTGCACCCGGTACGGCCGCATGCCCAGCACCCGGTCGGCGGCCTCGCGGATGGCCGCGAAGGCGTCGGGCAGCAGGTCGTCCAGGGTCTCGCCGGCGGCCAGACGCTCCCGGAATTCGGGCGTCTTGGCCCGGAGCTGCTCATCCGTCAGCTGGCGGTAGGCCGGCTCCAGGGCCATGACCCGGTCCACCAGCGGATTCATCCGCTTCAGCTCCCGCTCCGAGTGGGAGCCGAACAGTTTATCGAAAAAACTCATAGCGCGGTTCACCTTTCATTCCAAAATGCCGGTTTCGGCACAGGGTAATCGAAAATTCACATTATTATACCACAGTTTTACCGGCAAAAAAAGAATAATTTGTGAATTTGACGCACCTTGCCATCGGCGCCGCCCGGTGGTACAATGGTAAGGTCTGCGCGGGCAGGGCCCGCGACATCCTGTTCCCGGAGGCACGTATGGACATTCGACTCGTGGCCGTCGACCTGGACGGCACCCTTCTGAAAAACGACCGCACCCTCTCGCCCCACACGGTCCTGGCCGTGGAGCGGGCCATCCGCCACGGCGTGGAGGTGGCCTTCGCCACCGGCCGCAGCCTCTGCGAGCTGCGCGAGCTGCTGGACCAGCTGCCCGCCGTCCGCTACGCCGTCACCTGCACCGGCGCCCAGGTGCTGGACTGCCGCGCGGCCCGGGTCCTGGCCGACGCGCCCCTCTCAGCCGCCAAGGTCCGGCTCGTCCGGGAGCGGCTGGGGAAGCTGGACGTGCTGCTGGAGGTGTACCAGGGCGGCCGCGTCTGGGTGGACGCGGCGCAGTACCTGCGCATCGGCGAATTTGAGGCCGCCTGCGGCAACCCCACGCTCCGCCACACCCGCACGCCCCGCCCCAACCTGGACCCGTGGCTGGCCACCCAGTCGCGGCCCGTGACGAAGGTCCACATGTACTTCCTCACCACCGCCGACCGGGACGCCGCCCTGGACGCCCTGGAGGACCTGCCCATGACGGTCTGCACCTCGTCGCCCCTGGACGTGGAGGTCATGGCCCGGGGCGTCGACAAGGGCACGGGCCTGGCCTGCCTGGCGCGCCACCTGGACCTGGAGCCGGAGCAGATCCTGGCCGTGGGCGACAGCGGCAACGACCTGGCCATGCTGACGTACGCCGGCGTCTGCGCCGTCATGGCCAACGGCGACGCCGACCTGCTGTCCATGGCCGACATCATTGCCGACACCAACGAGCACGACGGCGTCGCCCGCCTGCTGGACAGCCTCCTGTCCGGCACGCTGGAGGCGCCCCGCCCCACCGGGCTGCCGCTGCAGTGATCGGAAACACAAAACCGGCGCCGGCCCCCATCGGGGGCCGGCGCTTCCATTTTCGGTACAGGGCCTCAGAAGCCCAGGGCGGCCAGCAGGCTGATGGCGGCCACGACGCAGCCGGCGATCAGCGAGATCTTTGAAACCCGCGCCATGCGCTTCTTCACGTCGAAGGTGTAGAAGTCGGCGCCGCAGAACTTCATCAGGATGCCCTTGCCCCGCTTCACCGCAGCCAGGACCACCAGGAAGGTCACCACGTATGCAATCACGAACGCTCCGATCACCGTGCCGAAAATGTTGCCCATTGTCAATCGCTCCTTTTTCGTTGTTCGTTTCGACACTTCTTCAGACACCGGCCGGAGCCCCCAGGTTTTACAATTTGAAAAATTTTTCAAAAAATTTTTTCCGCACGGGCGACACGCAGGCCGCCCCGGCCGCTTTGCAGCGGCCGGGGCGGCTGTGTGCTTTTCATCCTCCGATGAACGCCACGTCGATGTCGCCCATGTCGGTGGTGACGGTCAGCGTCCGGTCCGTCTCCCCGCCGTGGGACGTCAGAGAGCTGTCCCCCAGGCCGGTGGAGGCCGTCACCGCGTAGTCGGCCTCCCGGCCGTCGACGGTGCCGGATACGTCACCCATGTCCGTCCGGAGGTCGATGCGGTCGGCCTGCAGGCGGCTGACCTCCACGTCGCCGCCGTCGGTCGACGCGGCGACGGACTCTGCCGCGGCCCGCTCCAGCGTTACGTTCCCCAGTTCGGCCCGGCACGTGAGGCTGGCCGCCGTGACGTCCGTCAGGTCGGTGTCGCCGCCGTCCACCGTGACCTCCGCGGCGCCGTCCACCGACCAGCCGGTGCCCTCCACGTCGCCCAGGCCCAGCGTCACCGAGATGGCCGACGCCGCCACATCCTGCAGCGTCACATTGCCGCCGTCCGCCGACGCGGTCAGGCCGCCGCCCACGGACACGCCGCGGCCCGACACGTCGCCCACGGACACGTCCAGGGTCACGTCGCCGGCCCAGTCCGCCGGCAGGGAGACCACCGCGTCCGCATCCTCCAGCTCCACGCCGAAGCCGAACCAGACGACGCTGCCGGACCGGCGCGGCTGCTTCAGCTCCAGCCGGCCGTCCCGGACGGTCAGCGTATAGCCGCCGTCCCCCTCCCGCTGGGGGTACGCCACGTGGATGCGCCCGTCGTCCGACGGGACGATCCGCACGCCGTCGGCAGCCGTCTCCACGACGATGGACGTCACGTCCGCGGCGTCGTAGTCGGCCTCCACCGTGGCGGCGGGCTGCACGGTGGACAGGTTGCTCAGCCGGAAGCCCGCCAGCGCCCAGGCCGTCAGGCCGCAGACGAGGCCGACAGCCATCAGCGCGCTGCCGACAATCAGCGTGATTTTCGTCGACTTCTTCACAGGGCCTCCCCCTTTCTCACCATCACCCGGTGCCACAGCTTCCGGGCAGCCGCGGCGGTGCCGCGGGCCAGGCTCCGGATCAGGGCCCAGACGGGCACGGCCAGCAGCACACCCACGCCGCCGCAGGTCAGGCCGCACCCCAGCAGGAAGAGGCCCGTCAGCGGGAATGCGCTCACGTTGGCCACCAGCGCCGCCACGCCCACCGCGGCGCTCAGTACCAGCGCCACCACCGCCGCGGCCAGGGCCGCGATCACCGCCCAGACCACCGCGTACATGGCCACGATGACGACCACCGCCGCCGCCGCGAACACGAGCCACAGCGGCGAGCCCAGCACCAGCAGCGCCACCACCACGCCGGAGCGCCGCGGCTTCAGGGCGCCGCGGGCCGCCGCATCCTGGAGCAGGTCGTGGGCGATGGTCTCCACCGGCTCCATGCCGGCCACGGCCTCCTCCTCGGTGCAGCCGTCCTCCATCCGGTCGGCCAGGGCCTCCCGGTAGTACTGCAGCGTCCGGGCCCGCTCCAGGGGCGGCAGATCCGCCAGGGCCTTGCTCAGCTGCTTCAGGAATTGTTCTGCGCGCATTCCGCGCTCCCCCCTCTGATGAATTCGTAGATCCGCATGACGTCCTGCCACTCCTGCAGGAACTCGTCGATCCGCGCCCGGCCGGCGGCGGTGATGCGGTAGTACTTCCGCAGCCGGCCGTTGTGCTCCACGGCGTAGACCGTCACGCAGCCGGCCGCTTCCAGCCGCTTGAGGATCGGGTACAGCGTCGACTCGGAGATCGCCAGATACGGCGAGACGTCCTTGATGAGCTTGTAGCCGTACGTGTCCTCCGCCTGCATGGCGGCCAGGACGCAAACCTCCAACAGGCCGCGCTTGAGCTGTGCGTCCATGGGCATGCCTCCTTTCGCGGTATACTATATACCACATAGTATTCCGTGTCAAGGGGTATCCAAAAAAAATCTGCCCGCCCCGTAACGGGGCGGGCAATTCGGTCTGGATGGCGCTACTGGAAGCCGTGGGCGGCGTTGTAGGCGGCGATGAGGCCGTCCAGGTTGCACACGGCCAGGAGGCAGAACAGGACCGCCGCGAACGCCAGGGCCAGGCGGATCAGGTTGAAGCGCTTCCGCTGCCGGACGATGGTGCCGCCGAACACCACGGCCAGCATGGCCATGAAGGCCAGGGTCAGGACGCGCTTGGCCGTCAGGCCGTAGACGGAGACGTACAGGGCCATCTTGCTGACGGCGCTGGCCAGAAGGAGCAGCGTCAGGCCGGACAGCACGGCGTTCCACACCCGGACGGCCCGGCTGCCGCAGGGGCCGTCCTTCCCCAGCACGTTGGCCAGCACCAGCACGACGCCGTTGATGGCCGCCACGCGGCACAGCTCGAAGAAGCCCTCCCGGGCGAACTGGCTGTAGACCTCCGTGCCGTGGAGGCGGCCGGCGAAGGCCGAGAACAGCGACCCGGCCTGCAGGACGATGAACACCGCGTACACCAGGCAGATGCCGGCCAGGACGATGTGGACCGTCACCGTCGGCACGACGCGGCACTTCTCCCCGGCTGCCGCCAGCTTCTCCGCCGTCAGATGGTCGGTGTGGCGGCCGTGGACGGCGCCGTAGACGAGGCCGAACAGGTACGCCCCCACCGGCAGCGCCAGCACCAGCGGCAGGGCGTCCACGCGGACCTGCATCCGCAGCAGCGCCCGGGCCGCCTCCAGCAGCCGGGCGAAGCCTGCGTCCGCCGCCGCCAGCAGCGGGGCCACCAGGGCCACCAGCAGCGCCAGCAGCGCCGCGCCCAGCAGCACCGCCAGGGCCTGCCGGCCCCGGCCGGCCTTCCGCAGCTGCCAGCCGCCGAACACGCAGCGGAGCTGGACGAAGAAGTTGCCGAAGGGCAGGACGACGCCGCCGTTGAGCAGGTCCGCCGGCAGCAGTGCCGACGTGCACGGCCGCAGCGTCACGCCGGCGGCGCAGAGGGGCCAGTAAACGGCCGCGGCGTGGAGGGCCAGGACGTCGAAGCCCAGCAGGCTCTCGTTGGGCCACAGCAGGAAGCTGAGCCCCAGGCTCCCCAGCACCGCCAGCCAGAACCAGGAGAAGGCCGGCGGCCTCCGCCCCCGCACCGCCAGGTACGCCAGCACCGCCGCGGCGTACAGCAGCGTGAACAGCCCCACCTGCCAGCGGCCGCCGCTGTCCAGCACGAGGCGCACGTAGCCGTAGCCCACCAGGTAGAAGCCCAGGGCGAAGGCCCGGTCGGCCGCCGTGCGCGGCAGGGGCCGCGGGGGCTTCTCCCCCAGCAGGTCCCCGGGCAGGTCGTACCAGTGGGCCGTGTCCACGGCCGGCTCCGGGTTTTCCGCCTCCGGGCGGCGGTTTTCGTCGCTCATGCTCCCGCCTCCTCTCCGTCGGGCCGGTACTCCAGCAGGTCACCGGGCTGGCAGTCCAGGGCGCGGCACAGGGCCTCCAGCGTCGTGAACCGGATGGCCCGGGCCTTGTTGTTCTTCAGGACGGACAGGTTGGCCGGCGTCAGCCCGATGCGCTCGGCCAGCTCCCCGGCGCTCATCTTCCGCCGGGCCAGCATCACGTCCACGTTCACGATGATCGCCATGGCGCACCCCCCTAGATGGTCAGGTCCTGCTCGTCCTGCAGGGCCACGGCCGCGGCGAACACGTTCTTGACGACCCGGAGGATCAGCCCGCCGAACAGGGCCGCCACCGTCAGCACCGTCCAGCTGAGGCTGTAAAGGCTGCTGGCCGCGAACACCACCGCCGCCGCGAAGCAGCACCAGGAGATGATCCGCAGGCAGCGGACGTTCCCCGCCACGAACACCTCCCCGCGGCTCAGCCGCTGCAGCAGCCGGTACAGCTGCACCAGCGCCGCGTACGCCGGCACCGCAAAGGCCGCCAGGCTCACCGTATACC
The DNA here is from genome assembly GCA_904395865.1 of uncultured Oscillospiraceae bacterium. Classification (GTDB taxonomy): domain Bacteria; phylum Bacillota; class Clostridia; order Oscillospirales; family Oscillospiraceae; genus Avoscillospira_A. The sequence goes on along the minus strand of CAJFNY010000059.1, from coordinate 5,617 downwards.
AGTTGACCGTCACCGGCCCCAGGGCCGTCTCCGCGTGGAACAGCTGGCTCCACGGGCTCACGACGATCAGCACCGCCAGCACCAGCCCGATGGCCACCGTGCAGACCTTGCTGAGCCGGATGCTCCGGTCCTTCGTCCAGTTCATGGGCATCCCTCCTTCATGGTATCCATAGTATACCAGCGGGCTTCTCGAATTTCAAGTATTATTTATCGAAAAACAATAAATTTTTATCGTTGTACTGATGACGCATTTCCCCCTTCCCCTTTCCGCGCGGATTTGGTATCATAGAGGCAGAACGGAAGGAGGCATGGCCATGCGGCAGTTTCTGCCCATCAGCCGGGCGGACATGGAGGCCCGGGGCTGGGCGCAGTGCGACTTCGTCTATGTGATCGGGGACGCGTACGTGGACCATCCGTCCTTCGGCCACGCGATCATCAGCCGCGTGCTGGAGGCGGCGGGATACAAGGTGGGGATCCTCTCCCAGCCGGACTGGAAGGACCCGGCGTCCGTCACGGCCCTGGGCCGGCCGCGGCTGGGCTTCCTGGTGACGGCGGGGAACATGGACTCCATGGTCAACCACTACGCCGTCTCCAAAAAGCGGCGGAAGCAGGACGCCTTCACCCCCGGCGGCGTCATGGGAAAGCGGCCGGACTACGCGACGGTCGTCTACTGCAACCTGATCCGCCGGGCCTACCGGGACATCCCCATCGTCATCGGCGGCATCGAGGCCAGCCTCCGCCGCCTGGCCCACTACGACTACTGGTCCGACCGGATCAAGCGGTCGATCCTCCTGGACGCCCAGGCGGACCTGCTGCTGTACGGCATGGGCGAGCGGGCCATCGTGGAGGTGGCCGACGCGCTGAACAGCGGCCTCCGCCCCCGGGACATCACGTACGTGGACGGGACGGTCTACCGCGCCGCGTCGCCGGAGGTGCCGGTGCCGGCGGAGGTGCTGCCGCCGTACGGCGACCTGCTGGCCGACCGGCGGCAGTACGCCGCCAGCTTCCGCACCCAGTACCGGAACACCGACCCCTTCTCCGCCAGGGCCCTGGTGGAGCCGTACGGCCCGCGGGAGTACGTCATCCAGAACCCGCCCCAGAAGCCCCTGACCCAGCAGGAGATGGACCGGGTGTACAGCCTGCCGTACGTGCGGACGTACCACCCGTCGTACGAGGCCGCCGGCGGCGTGCCGGCCATCGAGGAGGTGCGGTTCAGCCTCGTCTCCTGCCGCGGGTGCTTCGGCGGGTGCAGCTTCTGCGCGCTGACGTTCCACCAGGGGCGCATCATCCAGACCCGCAGCCACGCGTCCATCCTCCGGGAGGCCGAGCAGATGACGTGGGAGCCGGACTTCAAGGGGTACATCCACGACGTGGGCGGCCCCACGGCCAACTTCCGCCAGCCGGCCTGCCGGAAGCAGCTGACGGCCGGCGCCTGCCCGGACCGCCAGTGCCTCTACCCGAAGCCGTGCCGGAACCTCATCGCCGACCACACCGACTACCTGGCCCTGCTGCGGCAGCTGCGGGCCCTGCCCGGCGTCAAGAAGGTGTTCATCCGCTCCGGCATCCGGTTCGACTACCTGCTGGCCGACCGGAGCGACGCCTTCTTCCGGGAGCTGGTGCGGCACCACGTGTCGGGCCAGCTGAAGGTGGCGCCGGAGCACGTGGCCGACCCGGTGCTCCGGCGGATGGGCAAGCCGGCCCACGCCGTCTACGAGCGGTTCCGGGAGAAGTATGAGGCGCTGAACCGGCAGTACGGCCTGAAGCAGTACCTGGTGCCGTACCTGATGTCGTCCCACCCGGGGTCGACGCTGCGGGAGGCCGTTGCCCTGGCCGAGTATCTGCGGGACATCGGCCACAGCCCCGAGCAGGTGCAGGACTTCTACCCGACGCCGTCCACCCTGTCCACGGTCATGTACTGCACGGGGCTGGACCCGCGGACCATGGAGCCGGTGTACGTCCCCACGAACCCCCACGAGAAGGCCATGCAGCGGGCGCTGATCCAGTACCGGAAGCCCCAGAATTACCGGCTGGTGCTGGAGGCCCTGCGGAAGGCCGGCCGGGAGGATCTGATCGGCTACGGCCCCAAATGCCTGATCCGCCCGCCGGCCCCGGCCGGCAGGCCGGAGAAGGCCAACCGGCCGGAAAAGGCCGGCCGGAGCCCAGGCGCCGCGAAGCCCGCCAAAGCTGCCGCCCGGCAGCGGAAGCCCGACGGCCGCACCGGCCCGCCGAAGCCCCACCGCCCCAGCCGCAACCCCGCCAACAACGGCGGCCGCCGCGGCCGGAAGTAGCACAAAAAGCAGCGCTGCCTTTTCGGCAGCGCTGCTCCCTTTCGTATCAGGTGTTCTTATGGATGCGGGAAGCGCACCGTGACGGTCGTGCCCTTGCCGGGGACGCTGTCCAGCTCCACCGTGGCGCCCAGGACCAGGGCCGCGTGCTTGACGATGGACAGGCCCAGGCCGGTGCCGCCGATCTCCTTGGAGTGGCTCTTGTCCACCCGGTAGAACCGCTCAAAGACACGGTTCTGGTGCTCCTTGGGGATGCCGATGCCGGTGTCGCGCACCCGGAGGACGGACTCGTGGGCCGCCTGGGTGACGGTCACGTCGACGCTGCCGCCGGGGACGTTGTACTTGATGCCGTTGTCGCAGAGGTTGTAGACGATCTCGCCCAGGAGCCGCGGAATGGCCTGGATGACGGCCGGGTCGCCGCTGCAGCGGAGCGTCACCTGCTGCTGCTGGGCGTAGGCCGACAGCCGGTCCGTCACCTCCCGGGCGCAGTCCAGCAGGTCCACCGGCTCCCGGGGCACGTCCTCCGCGCCCTCGTCCAGGCTGGACAGGCGGATGATGTCGTCCACCAGGGTGATGAGCCGCTGGGCCTCACTGTAGATCTGGTCGATGAACTGGGGCAGGTCGGCCTCCTTGACGAGGCCGTTGCGGATGATCTCGGCGCAGCCGGAGATGGAGTGGAGCGGCGTCTTGAGCTCGTGGGAGACGTTGGCCGAGAACTCCCGGCGCAGCTGCTCGGCGCGGCTCTTCTCGGTGATGTCGAAGATCAGCAGCACCACGCCGGACACCTGCCCGCCGGACAGGACGGGGCTGGCCACCAGCTGGTACTCGCTGTCGCCGTCGGGCAGCGTGGCCTCGGCGTGCTCGCCGGACTGGGCCTTGAGCAGCAGGTCCTGGACCGTCAGGGAGCGGTTGACCGTCAGGATGTCGCGGCCCACGGCGCTCTGGTCGGTGCCCAGGAGGCGGGCGGCCGACTGGTTGATGCTCAGCACGACGCCGCCGGCGTTGAGCAGGGCCAGGCCCTCGCTCATGGAGCTGGTGACGGCGCTGAACTCGTCCTGCTTCTGCTGCAGCTGGGCCATCTGGTTCTCGATCTCCCGGTGCTGGTGCTCGATGCGGCCCAGCAGCGGGGCGATCTCCTCGTACGTGTCGTTCTCCAGCGGGTGGTCCAGGTCCAGCTCGTTAAGGGGCTTGACGATCCGGCGGGACAGCCGGCTGGCCAGCAGGCCCGACAGCAGCGCCGCCGCCGCCAGCATCACGATCAGCGGCACGAGCATCCGCACGATGAAGCTCACCATGGACTGCTGCTCCGCCGAGACGCGGATGATGGTCCCGTCGGACAGCACCTCGGCCGCGTACAGCATCCGGGTCATCAGGGTGTCGGAGTAGTGCTCACTGGAGCCGTAGCCGGAGCGGAGCGCCTCCTGCACCTCCTCGCGGTTCAGGTGGTTCTCCATGCGGCCGGCGTTGGCGTCGGTGTCGTAGAGCACCGTGCCGTCGGCGGCGATCCACGTGAGGCGGTACCCGTCGGTGCGGACCTGGGAGAGGTACGTCTCCCCCAGGGCGTCCACGGCCTGGGCGGCCAGGTCGGTCTGGGCCCGGAGCTGGGCGTGCTGCTCGTCGTTGAAGTAGCCGTAGAGGATGCTCATGATCAGCACCGTGCACACCAGCAGCACCGCCAGCGCCACGAGGAAGATCGATCGGAAAATGCGTTTCGTCACGGGTGCTCCACCTCCAGTCGGTAGCCGACGCCGCGGACCGTCTCAATGTAGTCGCCGCAGCGGCCCAGCTTCTGGCGAAGGGTGCGCATGTGGACGTCCACGGTGCGCGTCTCGCCGTCAAAATCGTAGCCCCAGATCTCGCCCAGGAGCCGGTCGCGGGTGAACACCTGGCCGATGTTCTCCATCATCACCCGCAGCACCTCGAACTCCTTGAGCGTCAGCGTCACCCGCTGGCCGTCCACGGCCACGGTGTGCTCGCCCAGGTTCAGGCTCAGGGCGCCGGCCCGGAGCACCTGCTGCTCCTGCCGGGGGGCCGTCCGGCGCAGGACGGCCTTGACGCGGGAGACCATCTCCATCATGCCGAAGGGCTTGGCCAGGTAGTCGTCGGCGCCCTGGTCCAGGCCCGTTACTTTGTCGTACTCGGTGCCCCGGGCCGTGGCCAGGATCACGGGGATCTCGGCCGTGGCCGGCGCGGCCCGCAGCTGGCGCAGGATCGTCAGCCCGTCCTCGCCGGGCAGCATGATGTCCAGGAGGATCAGCTGCGGCCGCACGCGGCCGATGGCCTCAAAAAGGGCCGCCCCGTCGGGCAGGCCCTCGGCCTCGAAGCCGGTGGAGTGCAGCGTATAGACGACCATGTTCCGGATGCCGGCGTCGTCCTCCACACAGTAGATCATTCCTCCGCCTCCCCGGCGCCCTCGTGCCGGCCGGTGATGGAGAACACGACCCACTCGGCGATGTTCGTGGCGTGGTCGCCGATGCGCTCGAAGTACTTGGCGATCATCAGCAGGTCCAGGGCGTACTCGCCCTTCTCCGGCGACGTGCCGAAGATGGCGATCAGCTCGTGCTTGAGCTTGTTGAACAGGTCGTCCACCACGTCGTCGTACTTGATGACGGCAACGGCGGCCTTGATGTCGCGGCTGACGAAGGCGTCCACCGCGTCCGTCACCATCTTGATGGCGGCGCGGGCCATGTTGCCGATGTGGAGCTTGTCGTCGGGGGTGCAGACGTTGCCCAGCAGGACGATCTCGGCGATGTCGGCCGACTGGTCGCCGATGCGCTCCATGTCGGTGATCATCTTCAGGGCCGAGGAGACGATGCGCAGGTCGCGGGCCACCGGCTGCTGCTGCAGCAGCAGCTTCAGGCAGAGGGACTCGATCTCCCGCTCCTTCTGGTCGATCTCCGCGTCCGTGATGGCGACCTTGCGGGCCAGGTCCATGTCGGCCTCCAGCAGGGACTTGGCGGCCATGGCGATGACGTTCTCACAGAGGGCGCCCATGGAGATCATCTCCCGGTTCAGCTGCATCAGCTGCTCGTCAAAGGTCTTTCTCATTATCCGAACCTCCCGGTGATATAGTCCTCGGTGCGCTTGTCGCTGGGCATGGAGAAGAGCTTTTCCGTGTCGTCGAACTCCACCAGCTCGCCCAGCAGGAAGAAGGCCGTCTTGTCCGAGATGCGGGCGGCCTGCTGCATATTGTGGGTGACCATGATGATAGTATACTCACTCTTCAGCTCCACCGCAAGGTCTTCGATCTTGGACGTGGAGATGGGGTCCAGGGCCGAGGTGGCCTCGTCCATCAGCAGCACGTCCGGCTCCACGGCCAGGGCGCGGGCGAT